>JBGPOZ010000054.1:0-21054 GCA_041488295.1 Allostellaceae bacterium | reverse complement strand
GCGACGGATTCGACGGCGGCCGCGACGCGCTGGCTGATCAGAACCTGGCCGTCGCGGGCAGCGTCGCAGAGCCGGGCTGCCAAGTTCGTGACGGTGCCGATCGCGGTGTAGTCGACGTGCCCCTCGAACCCGATCTGGCCCAGCGTCGCATAACCCTGGGCGATGCCGACGCCGAAGCCGATCTGGTGGCCGCGGCGATGCCATTCCTCCGCCAGCGCCGCGACCGCGGAGCGCATCTCGGCCGCGAGGCGCACCGCGCGCGCCGCCGGGTCCGGACACGGGATGGGATCGTTGAAGAACACCATCAGCCCGTCGCCGGTGAAGCGCATGAGCGTGCCTTCGTGCCGGTGGATCAGCGGCCCGAGCGCCGTGTGGTATTCATGAAGCACCGTCATCACTTCCTCGGGCTCCGCGGTCTCGGAGAACGCGGTGAAGCCGCGCATGTCGCAGAACAGCACCACGATCTCGCGCCGGTGGCTCTCGAAGATGCGCTCGTCGCCGGACGACACGATCATCTCCGCGAGCTGCGGCGCGAGGAACCGCCGCAGCCGACTCACCCGACCGATTTCGGCGACCTGGGCGGCGACCCGTTCCTCGAGGCCGGCATTGAGCGCCGCAAGCTCCGAGCGCTGCGCCGCCACCGTATCGTGCAGGGCTTTGATGCGCAGCATCGAGCGCACGCGCGCCACCAGCGAGGCATGGTCGAACGGCTTCGTCAGATAATCGTCGCCGCCGGCATCGAGACCCGCCACCACGTCCTTCGAATCCGCCTTCGCCGTGACCAGGATGATCGGAACGAAGGGCAGCGCAGGGTCGCTCTTGAGGCGGCGCGTCACCTCGATGCCATCGAGCTTGGGCATCATGATGTCGAGGAGAAGAAGATCGGGCGTCGTTTCGCGGACGCGCTCCAGCGCCGCCTCGCCGTCGATCGCGGTGACGATTTCGTAGCCCTGGCTCTCGAGCCGCATCTTCGCGATGTCGAGATTGGCCTCGTTGTCGTCGACGACCAGGATGCGCGGAGGATCGTGCATGGGGCGCCCCGATCAGTCCAGGAACTCGCGCACCTTGGCGAGGAGCTGGCGCGGGCTGAAGGGCTTGGCGACGTACGCGTTGCAGCCAGCCTCTCGCGTCTTGGCCTCGTCGCCCGAGAGCGCGTAGGAGGTGACAGCGATCACCGGGATGTGCTTGAGCTCAGGCTGCGCCTTGATCCGGCGCGTCGCCTCATAGCCATCGAGCACGGGAAGCTGCATGTCCATGAGGATGAGGTCCGGGCGGTGCTCGGCGGCCATCGCCACCCCCTCTTCGCCGGTGACCGCTTCGATCATCTCGTAACCGGCGCTGGTCAAGAGATCGCGAATGATCTGCCGGTTGTCCTCGGTGTCCTCGACGACCAGAACGCGCTTCATCACGCAACCTCCCTCGCCTGCTCGACCCGCACCGGAATGACGACATGGAAAGTCGAGCCTTTCCCGGGCTCGGAGTCCACCGTGATGCCGCCGCCATGCATCTCGACGATGCGCTTGGAAATCGCGAGCCCGAGCCCGGAGCCACCCTTCTGGCGCGTGCTCGAGCTGTCGACCTGCTGGAATTCCTCGAAGATACGCGCCTGGTCCGCTTTGGCGATGCCGGGGCCGGTATCGCTGACGGCGAGCTCGAAACAGCCATTCGACACGGCGACGGCGATGCTTATGGAGCCCGTTTCGGTGAACTTGATCGCGTTGCCGACGAGGTTGAGAAGAACTTGGGTCACGCGCCGCTCGTCGCCGCGCCCCATCGGCAGGTCGCGCGGCACGGAGGAGACGAGCGACAGGCCCTTCGCCTTGGCCAGCGATTCCGTGGCGCTAGCCACCGAGTGAATCACCGCTTGCATGGCATAATCCTCGATCGCGAGCGTCAACTGTCCGGCCTCGATCTTGGAGAGGTCGAGCACATCGTTGATGAGGCCGAGAAGATGCTTGCCGTTGCTCTGGACGCGCTCCAGCACGCTGCGCGCTTTGTCGGGCAGCTCGCCATAGATGCCGTCGAGCAGCAGCTCCGCGTAGCCGAGCACCGCGTTGAGCGGCGTGCGGAGCTCATGGCTCATATTGGCGAGGAACTGCGACTTGTGCTGGCTCGCGACCTGCAACTGATGGCCCTTCTCCTCGATCTCGCGGAAGAGGCGCGCGTTCTGGATCGCCAGTACCGACTGGCTTGCGAAGGTCTGGAGGACATCGACGGTGCTGTCCGCAAAACGTCCGGGCGTGCGGCGCTGAACGATGAGCGCGCCGAAGACGCGCCCGCTGCGCACCAGCGGCACGATGAGCGCCGAGCGGAAGCCCGCCTCGAACGCAATATCGCGCAGCGGCGCGCTCGGCGCCGCGGCGAGATCGGTGATTTCGATGGGACGATTCTCTCGCGCCGCACGGCCCAGCTCGGTTTGAGTCTCCGCGACCGCGAAGTCACGGAGGCGATCGAGGAGCGCGGCATCGAAGCCCGCCGCGTGCCAGAGGCTGAACTGGCGCTTCGCCCTGCCATAGCGGAAGATGGCGCCGCCGTCGGCGCCGGCGAGTTCCGTCGCGCGCGCGACGATGGTTTCCAGAACCACTTTGAGGTCGAGGCTCGAGGTCACCGCCTGGCCCACCACGCCGAGCGCCCGCAGCTCCTCGACGGAGCGGGCGAGCTCCGCCGAGCGTTGACGGAGCTCGTCGAAGAGGCGGGCATTCTCGATCGCGATCACCGCCTGGTCGGCGAAGGTCGTCAGCAGCTCGATCTCCTTCTCCGTGAACGGATCGACCCGAGAGCGACACAGCGAGAAGATGCCGATGAGCGCGTCGCCGCGCATCAGAGGAACCCCGACGACGGTACGGAACCCGGCGCGCCGCGGGCCTTCTTGGAAGGTGTATTCGGGATCCGCCAGAACGTCGTCAACCTGGACGGTCCGGCCCTCCAACACCGCCCGCCCGGTTGCCGTGCCGCGACCGGCCTCCATCGGGTTTCGCAAGAGCCATTCGACGAATTCGTCCGAAACACCGCGCGAGGCGACTACGTGATAGCGGTCATCCCGTCGGCGGAACATGAATGTCTGCTCGGCGTGGCACAGCCGCCCCGCCGTCTCGACCAGCGTGTCCAGCACCGTCTCGAGGTCGACGGCCGACCGGCTGATGATCTTGAGCACGTCGCTGGTCGCGGTGAGTTCGTCGACCGAGCGGGCGAGCTCCGCCGAGCGCGTCCGCAACTCGCCGAGAAGTCGGGCGTTCTCGATCGCGATCACCGCTTGGTCGGCAAATGTGGCGACCAGTGCGATTTGTCGATCCGTGAAGGCTTCGACGCGGGTTCGCTGGAGGACGATCGCGCCGATCGGTTCGCCTTCGCGCAGCAACGGTACGCCGAGCAATGTTCGAGTTCCGCGTTCGATCGCTGCCGCCCGGTTGTATTCGGGGTCTGTCCGGATGTCCAAGATCTGAACGGGGCGCCGCTCAAACAGCGCGCGCCCAGTGACCGTGCCTCGGCCCGGCGTGACGGGAGTTGCCGCGCTACCGGCACGATACTCCGCAGAAGAGCCGTAGAACGCCGCCAGCCGGTAGAGATCGCCGTCGCGCTGAAGCAAGATGCCCTCCTCCGCGGCGCACAACCGGGCTGCCGTCTCGACGAGCGAATCGAGAACGGGCTCCAAATCGCCGGTCGAGCTGCTGATAACGCGCAAGACGTCTGCGGTGGCGGTCAGCTCCTCGACCGAGCGGGCGAGGTCCGCCGTGCGCTGGCGCAGCTCGCCCAGCAGCCGGGCGTTCTCGATCGCGATCACCGCCTGGTCCGCGAAGATCGTCACCAGCGCGGTCTGCTTGTCCGTGAACGGTTTGACCTCCAGCCTCCAGATGGTGATGACGCCGACGAGCTCGTCGCCTTTGAGCATCGGGACGGCGAGAATTGTCCGAATCGGGTCCACGTCGGAAAGCGCGTAGGAATATTCGGGATCGGCCTGCGCGTCGCGGACTTGCACCGTTCGGCGCTCGATCGCTGCGCGCGCCGACACGGTATCCCGACCAGGCGCGATGGGATTTCGCTCGACGAACTCCCTGAGCTCCGCGGACGCGTTGTGGAACGCCACCGACCGCAGGACCTTACCGTCGAATCGGAAGATGATCGCCCGCTCCGCGGCGCACAACTTCACGGCATTTTCAGCCAGTGTCTCGAATACGGGGGTGAGGTCGAAGGTGGAGCGGCTGATGACCTTCAGCACCTCGCCCGTCACCGTCTGCTGCTCCAGCGATTCGGCGAGATCGGTGTTGCGGGCTCGCAGCTCGCCGAGCAATCTTGCATTCTCGATCGCGATCACCGCCTGATTCGCGAACGTCGCGACAAGCTCGATCTGCTTCTCGTTGAACGGCTGCACTTCTTCACGGTAGATGACGATGGCGCCGACCAGCGCGTCGCCCTTCAGCATCGGGACGCCGAGCCAAGTCCGCGCCCGCAGAAGTTCGACCGTCGCAACGCGGAAAGGCTCGCCTGATCCGTAGAGGTCGTCGGCGGCGATATCGCGAATATGGACCGGCTCGCGGGTCGCTGCGACTCGGCCGAGACCAAGGCGCGGGTCCACCGGTTGTCGGCCGCGCTGCCGCAGATACTCCGCGAAACCGGAAGGCACATTGCAGAGCGCGCGTGCCTCGAATCCGCTGTCGTCATAAAGGAAAAGGATGCCGCACCGCGCCTGACAGATCCGGACCGCGTTTTCCAGCATCGTCGTGAAGACCGGCTCGAGGTCGGCGGCCGAACGGCTGATCACCTGCAATACATCGCTTGTCGCCGTCTGGTGCTCGAGCGCCTCGGCGAGATCGACGTTGCGCGTCTGAAGCTCGCCGAGCAGCCGCGAATTTTCGATCGCGATCACGGCCTGATCCGCGAACGTGGTCACCAGCTCGATCTGCTTCTCGGTAAACGGCTCGACCCGCTTCCGGAACAGAACCAAAGCTCCAATCAAAGATTGTTCCTTGAGCAGCGGCACCGCGAGCGTGCTGCGCGCGCCGCCAAGTTCGACGGCGGCCACCGCGAACGGGTTCCCGGCGCGATAGCCGGGCCCTGCCGCGCCGTCGAGCTGATGCACCGTCTTGAGCTCGGAGGCCATGCGGTCGAGCAACATTGGGGAGCCCGACGGATTCTCTTTCAGGAAACTGGCGAATTCCGGCGTGGCGCCGAGCACCGCGGCGGTGCTGAATGACGCTCCGTCGTACAACGCCAGCCTGCCGAACTCGGCCTCGCAGATCCTGGTCGCGTTCTCGAGCATCGTCGAGAACACGGATCGCAGGTCGCCCGGCGATCGGCTGATCGCGCGGAGCACCTCGCTCGTTGCGGTCTGCCGGTCCAGCGCCTCGCGCGTCTCGGTCAGGAGTCGCGCGTTCTCCATCGCGATCACCGCCTGCGCCGCGAAATTCTCCAGTAACGCGATCTGCTTATCGGTGAATGGCCTCACCTCCGGGCGAGCGGCGATAATGCGGCCGAGGAAGACATTGTCTCTACGCAGCGGAACAAAAAGCACTGTACGGAGGCCAGCGATCTCGACAACGGCGCGCACTATCGGATCGTCGGGCGCGGAGCGCAGGAGGTCCTCGAAATCGGCGATTTGAATGACACCAAGATCCGGGCGCCGATGCAGCACATTCACGTCGGAGCGGAACCCTTGGCGCAGCATTACCGCGAAGGACTCTGCCAAGCCGCGCGTGGCCACCGCGCGAAACTGCTCACCATCGTATATCTGTAAGCTGCCGCAGGGCGCACCGCAGAGGCTGTGCGCCTTTTCGAGGATCGCGTCGAACACCGGCGCGAGATCGCCGGGCGAGCTGTTGATCACCTGCAAGACCTCGGCCGTCGCGGTCTGCTGCTCCAGGGCCTCGCGTGTCTCGGTCAGAAGGCGGGTATTCTCGATCGCGATCACCGCCTGGTCGGCGAAGGTCGTGACGAGCGCGATCTGATTGTCGGTGAATGGACCCGGTTCCTGACGATAAACGATGACGGCACCAATCAGCTCGCCCTTCCTCAGCAAAGGCACCGCGAGCTGGGCGCGCGCACCGCCGGACTCGACGGCGGCGACCCGCCAGGTGTCGCGCTCGAGGTAAGCAATGTCATTGCGCACATCCTCGATGTGCACCGGAGCCTTGGTTTGTGCCAGGCGGCGAAGCGCGGCATTCGGCCCTGGTCGGTGTGGCCCGGTGCGCAGCGCGTCAACCAACTCAGACGGCAGATTCCGACCCGCCGCCATGGTGTATGCCTCGCCGTCATACAGCGCCAGGAAGCCGTATTGCGCCTCGCACAGCGCCGTCGCCTTCTCCAGCATGGTGTCGAATACGGTCTGCAGATCGTCGGGCGAACTCGCCACGATGCGCAAGACTTCGGCGGTTGCAATCTGATACTCCAGCGCCTCGGCGAGGTCGCGCGTTCGCGCCTCCACTTTCTGCTCGAGCGTCGCATAGGAGTCCTGGAGCTGCGCCCCCATGCGGTTGAAGCGGTCGGCGAGCACCTCGATCTCATCGCCGGTGCGGATATCGATGCGATGGTTCAGCTCGCCGGCGCCGAGCCGCTCCGCGCCGGACTCCAAGCGGCGGATCGGAATCGTCATGCGTCGCGCGAGCATCGTGCCGGCGACCGCCGCCAACATGAGGCCGATGCCGAGAAGGGCGCCGGTCTGAATGAGCGAGGCGTAGACCGGGGCCATCGCCTCGCGCAACGGCAACTCGACGAAGACCAGCCAATCGAGGCGCGGGATCGCCGCGTAGGCGGTCAGGACCGAGATCCCGGTCGGCCCGGTCGCGGTCGTGAAACTGCTCGACGGCGTCTCGCGGCTCTTCGACGCGGCCAGCGCCTCGGCGACCTGCGGCAGGCGCGACACGTCGGTATCGCGCAGCACGAGGCTGATATCCGGATGCGCGATGAGGCGGCCCTCGCCGTTCACCACATAGGCGTATCCGGCTTGGCCGACCTTGATCGAGGTCACGACGTCCCAGATGAATTTGAGGTTCACCTCGGCAACGGTGACACCAGCATTGCGCCCGACATGCGCGATCGAGATGGTCATGTAGGGCTCGGATTCCTTGCGGAAATAGACCGGGCTGTGCCAGATCTTGTCGGCCACCGCCTTCACGAAGCGCGGATCGGCGGAGAGGTCGGTGCCGCCGCCGACCAAATCCATGGCGAGCCGCGAGACCTTGAGCTGCTCCTTCCCGGAGCCGTCGATCTGCACGAGCTCGGTGATGGCCGGCACCTGGCGGAGCAGGCGGACGAAATCGTAGCGGCGCTGGTCGACGGTGCCGGCCGACCACTGCGCGTGGGTGGTCCAGCCGATCTGCTGCTCGATCTCGCCGACGAATTGTTGAATGCGCTCGGCGGCGGCTTCAGCTTTCTCCTGCTGGACGAGGACCGCCGCACGCTTCGCCTCGCCGTAGCTCAGCCACATGTTGACGGCGCCGTTGGCGATCAGCACCAGGCTGACGAGCCCGATGAAGGACAGCGCGAGCTTCAGCGACAGCCCCATCCGCAGGCGCGGGCTCTCAAGGTCGCGCGAGCGTGCAACCTCGCTCATTCGACGCCAAGCTCCCTCTCTCATAATTCACCGTAGCATCGACCGACGCTCGACTGGCAAGCGCCGGAACTTTACTACGTCGCCAATGGATTGGCTTCCCTTACCGCCGTCATTGCGAGCCGGAGGCGAAGCAATCCATGGGTCGAGGGTCGTCGCCTGGATTGCGTCGCTGCGCTCGCAAAGACGGTTCCGGTGCGGCGGTGCCGCGTGCCTTGATCGACGGCTGACCATTTCAAGTCAGCACTCACTTGAAGCGTGCCCGCACAGCCTCTGTCCGCCTCACTTGCGCCCGAGATCGTGCGTCACCGTGCCGGTCGCATGCGTCGGCGGCTTCAGCCAATCCTTGTGCTCGAGCGTCGCTGCCGTGTCCCTGCGTCCGCTTTTCCAATGCTCGCGCATGGTGAGGTCGGAGAACTCGTAGTCGCGGCTGTCGCCTTCGTAGTTCTTGCGGTGATAGATGAGGTGGATGATGTTGACGAGCGCCGGCGTCGCCGCCTCGCGCAAGATCGCCACTTCCGGCTCGTTCCGAAGATCGGCGGGAAGTTTCTCGAGCAGGCTCGCGATGTTGTTGCGCAGCTTCTGCTGATAGGCCGCGACATCGGTGTTGAGGCGGGTCCGGCTCGAATAGGTGATGTCCTTGCGGCGCTCCATGACGCCGACGATGTCGCGCGGTGCGTCGCCCCTGGCGCACCAGAGGTCGACCTGGAAGACGAGGGTGTTCTGCCTCCGCTCGGCGTCGAGCACGTATTGCAGCGGCGTGTTGGAGACGACGCCTCCGTCCCAATATGGCTCGCCCTCGATCTCGATCGCCGGAAAACCGGGTGGGAGCGCGCCGCTCGCCATGACATGCTCGGGCTCGATGCGCTGCCGCTTGCTGTCGAAATAGACGAAATTGCCGGTCCGCACATTGACGGCGCCGAGGCTGAGGCGCGTCGCGCCGGAGTTGAGGCGCTCGAAATCGATGAAACGCTGCAAGGTCGCGCGGAGCGGCGTCGTGTCGTAAAAGCTCGTGGCCTCGACGGTGCCGGAAGCCGCCAGAAACGGCGGCACGAGGCGCGGCGTGAAGAAGCCCGGCTGCCCGGCGAGGGCCGTCATCGTCGCGCTGAGCTGGTTGATTGCCGACCGCCCGTCGCCCTCGCCGACGAATTGCGCAACGAACCGCTCCATCGGACCCCACAGCGCGGGCGAGGCGATCGACCGCCAGAAGCCGCGCAGCGCCTCGCAGCGCCGCTCCGGCGGATTGCCGGCGATGATCGCCGCGTTGACGGCGCCGATCGAGACGCCGGCGAGCCAATCGGGCTCGATCCCCGCCTCGCCGAGCGCCTCGTAGACGCCGCCCTGATAGGCGCCGAGCGCGCCGCCGCCCTGCAGCACGAGCGCGACGCAATCATAGGCGCGGATGATGTCCGGCAGCGTCCGGCTCGACATCGCACCAGCCCTCCCGCTCGCCTCATGGATCGCGCGATGCTGTGCCCTCTCGCGGTGAATTGCAATCGTCGCCCGAATGCAGCGCAAATCCTGCGAGCGAGACCGGAACTCTCGCAAGCCGAGGCTGTTTCCAAGGATTGGAGAGGTGACCAACCTCGGATCCGACAATGGCCTTCGACAGCATCGACTTCGATCCCTTCCGCTTTGCCTATGTCGTGCGCAAGGGGGAGAAGCGCTGGGAGGTCACGCTCGACCTCATCCGCAGCCTCAAGGACCCTGATTTCCTCGACGCCGTCAACGCCGCGGCCGAGCTCGCCTGGAAGGAAGGGCGCGTGACCGCCGAAGAAATCGCCCGCATGCCGACCCAGCACGGGCCGCGCCCAAAAGGCTGAGAGAAAGCCCGCCGCGCCGCACGCGCCTTCTTGGCGCGTCGCAGCCTTGCGCGCCTCTTCCGTTCCGGACCGCACCGTCGTCAGGCAGGGGCGCCGAGCGGGCGACCTTCTGCTTATTGCGACGCGCCGCCGGTTCCAGCAGACTGCGCGCCGCCATCATGAAGAAGCGGGAACCGGCGGGACATGGGTGAGTTCTTTCCAGAAGCGCACCCCACTGGCGTATTACCTTTCCTCAACGAGCGATCCGTGCTCCTCCGCCTCCAAACTCTCCTGTGCGGCTGCATCCTTGCGATCGCCGCTTCCTGCGCGGCGCCGGCGTCACCGCCCGGCCAGATAGAGCCTATCGGCGAATACCAAATTTCCTTCCTGGCGGGATCGCGAGACGATGCGGGTCGCTTCATGGGCGGCACCGAGCTTCGCATCCTCACTGCTTATCGCGGCAAGCTTTACGCCGGGAACGGCTATTGGGAGGACCGGCCGGGCCCCGAGGGCTCCCAGGGTGCCCAGATCCTCGTTCTCGATGACCCTCGCGGACGCTGGCGTACCGAGCATGTTTTCGACGAACGGATGCCGAGCGGGCGGGGACGCGAGTTCGCCATGTCGGCTTTGACCGGCATTGCCTTCGAGACCGATGGCAGCGGCGGCCGTTTGCCGGAACCCGTGTCGATGCTGATCGCCTCGCCCTGGGACCTGACCGGGGCGGTGCGGGTCTACAGCCGGGACGACGTCACCGGCGCCTGGACGGGCGCAACGCTCGAGACAGGACAACCGCGACGGGATTTCCTGCCTCAACTGCGCAGTTTCGCTGGACACCGCGACGGGCGATCCGGCATCGACCGCGTTTTTGCCGGCACCGATCCAGGCGGCATCTTCAGCGGCGTCTACGATGCGGCGATGCCGGGTCGGATCAGCTGGCGACCGACGCCGGAGCTCGATATCTCGACGATCGCAACGGGCTCGTTCTCGGGCCTCACAGGCAGGCTGCGCATCAGCAGCTTCTCCGAATGCAACGGCAAGCTTTACGCCGCGATCGGGCAGCAGATCTATGAACGGAGAGACGGCGAGACGCGGGTCTGGACGCTCGTCTACACCAATCCCCGTCCCGGCCACTCCGAGACCGGGTTGCGCGGCCTGACGACGATCCCGAACCCCTCCGGACGTGGCGAAAGCCTCCTCGCCGCCGTCGAGGGCAATGCGCCGCGGATCGTTCGGGTCGATCCCGCCACCGGCGCCGAGACGACCGAGCTTGATCTCCAGACGTTTCTCGGTCGGGCCTGGGGTATGCGGGTCGGCTACGTCATCGCCGCCTATAACGACATGACGAAAATTCCCGATCCGAAGGGCGGCGATCTCGTCCTCTTCGGCCTCGAAGCGTTCATCCCGCCGGGAACATCGCCCGCCCTTGGCCACAGCTTCGTCGATGTCGGCTACGGCCGCGTCGAGAGTGGCGCCTGGTATGTCGTCCGGCACTCGGACGGGCGCTACGAACTGCATCAGATCACGGCTTCGCTGCCAGAGAAGAGCCATGGGCTCGTCGCAACGCGCACGATCGCGGCGTCGCCGTTTCCCGAGGATCGCGGCGCCATCTACTTCGGGGGCTATGACGCCAACAAGGCGCCGACCCACAATAGCGCCTGGATCATCCGCGCTTCCGCGGCGGCCGCGACACGGCAATGATCCCTGAGGTCGCGTCACGACCGCGCGACCGCCGCAGGAGACGCCGCAGAAATCGTCGACCGCCTGCTCTTCGTTGGCGAAGATCGACCTAAGGCCCTTTGACGGCCATGCCGGATTCGCCCCCGCTTGTTGCAGCGCGCCGCCGGTTCCAGCAGACTGCGCGCCGTCGTCGGCAAACGGATGGAAACGAGCAGAACATGGGTGAGTTCGGTTTCGGTCAATCGGTCCGGCGCAAGGAAGATCCGAGGCTTCTCGCCGGCCGGGGGCATTTCATCGAGGACCGCCATCTGCCCGGCGAATGCCACGCTTTCGTGCTCCGCTCGCCGCACGCCCATGCGCGCCTTCGCGTGATCGACTGGGCGGCGGCCATGGAAGCGCCGGGGGTGCTCGCCGTGTTGATGGGGGCCGATCTCGCCGCCGATGGCGTCGGCGGCGTCCCATGCGATTTCAACCTGCCCTTCTATCCGCCGCGCGAGGGCACCCCGACGCCGATCGTCCGGCCGCCTTTTCCGGCGCTGGCGCTCGATCGTGTGCGCTTCGTCGGCGAAGCGGTCGCGCTCATCCTCGCCGAGACCCCGCTCGCGGCACGCGACGCCGCCGAACTCGTCGTGGTCGAATACGAGCCTCTTCCCGCGGTGACCGATCTCGCCGCCGCCACTGCCCCGGCAGCGCCGCAACTCCATGGGGAGGCGCCCGACAATCTCGCCTTCGCCTGGGAGGCCGGCGACCGGATCGCCACCGACGCCGCCTTTGCCGCCGCGCATCGCGTGACCGAGATCGAGCTCGTCAATGGCCGCATCATCATGGCGGCGCTCGAAACGCGCGGCGCCCTTGCCGCCTACGATGGCGCGACCGGCCGCTTCACGCTCTACACCGCCTCGCAGATGCCGCACGGGCTGCGGCAGCAATTGGCGCTGGCGTTTCATTGTCCGGAGGACCGCATTCGCGTCGTCATCGGCGATGTCGGCGGCGGTTTCGGCCTCAAGAACGCGCTCTATCCCGAGCACATCCTGGTGCTGTGGGCAGCGCGGCGCCTCGGCCGCCCGGTGCGCTGGATCGCCGACCGCAGCGAAGCCTTCCTCGCCGATTACCACGGCAGGGACAATCTCACTCGCGCCGCGCTGGCGCTCGACGAGAGCGGGCGATTCCTCGGCTTGCGCGTCAAGACTCTCGGCAACATGGGGGCCTATCTCGCGCCGCGCGGACCGCTCTCGCCGACCAGCAACGTGCCGGCCCTTTCGGGGCTTTATCGGACGCCGGCGATCCACATCGAGGTCAAGGGCGTCTTCACCAACACGGTTCCGACCGACGTCTATCGCGGCGCTGGCCGGCCGGAAGCGATCTACCTCCTCGAGCGCCTCGTCGACGCCGCGGCGTTCGATCTCGGCATCGATCGCCTGACCCTGCGCCGCCGCAACATGGTGACGGTGGAGGAGATGCCGTTCCGCACGCCGCTCGGCCTCCTCTACAACAGCGGTGACTTCGCGAAGGTGCTCGACCATGCGCTGGGCGAAGCCGATTGGCAGGGGCATGCGGCGCGCAAGGATGCTGCGGCGCGGCGCGGCATGCTGCGCGGCATCGGCATGGCGCATTACGTCGAGCGCGTCGCCGGCGGCTGGTCCGAAACCGCCGAGCTGCGCCTCGACGCCGCGGGCAAGGCGACGGTCTTCATCGCCACCATGTCGAACGGGCAAGGCCACGAGACGGCTTACGCGCAGATGGTGGCGGACCGGCTCGGCATCCACCCCGACGATGTCGAGGTGGTGCAGGGCGACACCGACCGGATCGCGCCAGGACACGGCACCGGCGGCTCCGCATCGCTGCCGATCGCCGGCGCGGCGCTCGACGCCGCCGCGACCAAGATCATCGCGCGGGCGCACCGCATCGCGGCGCATCTCCTCGAGGCTGCCGAGGCCGATATCGTGTTCGGCGAAGGCGTCTTCACCGTTGCCGGCACCGATCGCCGCATCTCGATCAAGGACGTCGCGCGTGCCGCGCACGATCCCTCGCGCCTCCCGCCGGGCGCACCCGCAGGTCTCGCCGATGCCGGCTTCTTCAAGCCGCCGGGACCCACTTGGCCCAATGGCTGCCATATCTGCGAGGTCGAGATCGACCCCGAGACCGGCGCGCTCGAGATCGCGGCCTACACGATGGTCCATGATTTCGGCCGCGTGCTGAACCCGCTTCTCCTCGAGGGCCAGCTTCATGGCGGCGTCGCGCAGGGGCTCGGCCAAGGCGGCTTCGAGCGCGTCGTCTTCGATCCCGAGACGGGGCAGCCGCTCACGGCGTCCTTCATGGATTACGCGCCGCCGCGCGCCGACGATCTGCCATCCTTCCGGTTCGTTGCCGCCGGGACGCCCTCGCCCGCCAGCCCGATCGGCGTCAAGGGCTGCGGCGAGGCGGGCGCCACGGGCGGGACGCCGGCGCTGATGAACGCCATCGCCGACGCGCTGGCGCCGCTCGGCATCGGCCATTTCGACATGCCTGCGACACCGGAGCGGCTCTGGAGAGCGATCGACAACGCCCGCAGGGCAATCGGGTGAAACCGCCATCTGAACAAGAATCACCACGGAGCCACGGAGAGCACGGAGAAGAAAAAAACAATTCAGGAGATTAGGGGATGATTGAGAGATAAGGGGATGTGATGTTTGGCGCCTTCGGCGCCCTCAAGACCGATCCCCTCATCCCCCAATGATCCCTACACCCCCTTTCCCTCGTTCTCCGTGACCTCTGTGCCTCCGTGGTGAAGTTTTCTCGCTTCACTCGATTGCCCTGGAGCCCCTCTCGAACTTGTCCTTAGATCCGGATAAGATCGGGCGATCGCCCATCGAGGTGACCGCGGCAGCCAAAGGAGCTTCAGAGTGGCGGAGAAACAGGTCTTGAAGGTTCTCGGCATTTCCGGAAGCCTGCGCAAGGGCTCGTTCAACACCGCGGCGTTGCGCGCGGCGCAAGAGCTGGCGCCCGACGGCATGGCGATCGAGACGGCCGAGATCGGCAACCTGCCGCTCTACAACGAAGATCTTCGCGCCGACGGGTTCCCGCCCGTGGTTCAGCACCTGCGCTCGCGCATCGCCGCCGCCGATGCCCTTCTCTTCGTGACGCCGGAATACAATTATTCGATGCCCGGCGTTCTCAAGAACGCGATCGACTGGGCCTCGCGGCCGCCCGACCAGCCGTTCAACGACAAGCCGGTCGCGATCATGGGGGCGAGTCCCGGTGTCATCGGCACGGCGCGCGCGCAGTATCATCTGCGGCAAAGCTGCGTCTTTCTCAACATGCACGTGGTGAACAAGCCCGAGGTGATGATCGGCAGCGCGGCGACGCGGTTCGACGCCGACGGCAAGCTCGTCGACGAAACAACGCGCGGCTTCGTGCGCGACCTGCTGATCGCCCTTGCCGCCTGGACGCGTCGGCTGCGCGGCGCGTGACTGCGGGACGGCCGAACGCACCCGATGCCGTGATCTCGCGGCTTCGCGAGCTCGCGGTCTTCAACGAGCTGCCGGACGAGGTGCTGGCGCGCATCGCCGAGCGTACGATGCCGCTCGAGGCGCCCGAGCAGACAGTCCTTTTCCGCCAGGGCGAATTGCCGGAATACCTCTATATCTTGCTGTCGGGACAGGTCGCGCTCGACGCGACGGCAGCGAACGGCGTCGCGGCGATCGTCGAAATCCTGGCGCCAGTCGAAGTCTTCCAGCTTGCCGCGACCTTGACCAACGCGCCCTATCTCACCTCGGCACGAATCTTGGCTGCGGCCGAGCTCCTGACCATCCCAGGCGACTTCTTGCGCCGGATGATCGAAGATCAGCCGCGTCTCGCGCTCACGATGCTCGCCTCGATGTCGCGGCACTACCGCATGCTGCTGCGCCAGGTGAAGGATCTGAAGCTGCGCTCGGCAGCGCAGCGTCTTGGCTGTTACATCCTCGGGCTCGGCCGCCAGCAGGACTTCCCGACGCGGATCAAGCTGCCCTTCGACAAGCAATTCCTCGCCGCGCGCCTCGGCACGACCCCGGAAAACCTGTCACGCGCCTTCGCTGCTCTTCGCGCTCATGGCGTCACGACGAGCGGCTCGACCGTCGTCGTCACCGACCCGATGCGGCTGGCCGCCTTCTCCGTCCCCGACGAGACCGGCTGAAATCACCAATACCGGACGCGACCGGTGTCGACATGGATGAAATCCGAGCGCGGATAGTAGCCGACGCCGCCGAGGCCGAGATTGACCGCGGCGCGATGGACCTTGACCAGCGAGCGCCCCGGCACGCGGATGTCGATCGCCATGCCCTGAGTGTGCAGGCTGTTTTGCGCGACGCCGTCGGTCGTCAGAGCGAGCAGCGCGTTGGTCGCGGGCGAGCGGTAGCCGGACAGGACCTGGAACGGCTCATGGGCGTGAAGCCTCTGCTGCAGATCCCACAGGAGGTCGAGAAGCTCCGGATCGATCGCACGCACCTCATCGGTGCGGTGATCGCGCAGCACCCAATCGAAGTGCTTGATGGCATCGGGGACGTAGCGGCCGCTTTCCCAAAAGGGCATGTTGATCCGCTCGCCGGTGTGGAGATTGCTGAGCGCGACCGATTTGACCTGGAGCGGCCGGTACGCGGCCGATGCCGGAACCACGATCGCCGTGGCCATCGCCCCGGCCGCCAAGAACAGCGCAGCGCGCCGAGTATACCCGGATCGGTCTTGCATTAGGCTCGTCTCCCTCGCGGATTCTGCCGAATCCGCGACCTTGGTAAAGGAAGTTGCGGTGGATATCGCCCACCGTTTACCAAGAAGATGCCTAACGCAGTCTTAACTAAGGCAACGCCTGAGCAGATTTTATCACTCCGCCGGGAAAATCGGCTTGGAGGGCGGCGCGCAGGCGCTTGTCGCGGCCATAAAGGTCGTCGCGAAATTCGACCGCACCGTCACCATCGACGAAGCTGGTGAAATAGAGGATGGCGACGCGCAGGCGGCGCATCACGCCGACATGCTGGGTTTCGCCGGCATTGATGACGCGCGCGATGTCGTCCGGGGTCCACTTCACCGGATCCAGCACGTAGGCGGCAAGCTCGCGAGCCCCGGCCATGCGCACGCAGCCATGGCTCAAGGCGCGCGCCGCTCGCTCGAAGGTCGCGTGGGTCGGCGTGTCGTGCAGATAGACATCGAACTTGTTCGGCATCTCGAGCTTGATGCGGCCGAGCGGATTCTTGGGGCCGGGCAACTGCTCGAACAGATAGGCCCCCTTCATGATCATCTGGTTCTTGTCGAGGAAATTCGCATCCGCCTTGATCTTCGGCACGATCTCCTTGCGCGCGATCGAGAGCGGGATGCGCCAGGGCGGGTTGAAGGTCACGGCGGAGATACGGCTCTCCACCACCGGCGTCGGGTGGCCGGGATCGCCGACGACGACGTTCATCGACATGACCGGCATGCCGTCATCGACGACCTCGAGCGACTCGCCCGGGACGTTGACCAAGATATAGCTCTTGCCGAAGTCGCGCGGCGTGCCGCGCCATCGCTCGAGGTTGAGGACGATCTGCTCGATGCGGGCGCGGATCGGGACATTCATCGCATTGAGCGTGCGCTGGCCGACCGAACCGTCGACGACGATGCCGTTGCGCGCCTGATAGGCGCGAATGGCGGCTTCAAGCGTGCTGTCGAACTCGTTGCCGCCGTCCGAATCCGGCGACAAATAGCCCTCGGCAGCGAGACGGCGTCGCACGGCGGCGACGCGATCGTCCGCCATGCCGGGTTTCAGGGTCGGTCCGTTCGGGATCTTGGGCCAGTTTCCGCCGCGCGCCAGCTCGCGGTAATGGACGAGCGCCGCCTTCAATCCGAGATAGCGCTGATGCGAGGGCGCGAGCGAGGCGAACCAGGAACCGAGGCGCTCGCCGTCGAGCGCGTGCGCGAAGGCGGTCGGCGCATCGAAGCTCGGTGCCGCAACCGCCCAATCCTCCTCATATTGCTCGGGCCGCGTCCGGCCGGTGGCGAGGGCGGTTGCGAGGCGCAGCGCCGTGTCGCTGAGCCAGAGATCGCGCTCGACCGGTCCCGAGGCCTTGCCCGCCCCACCATTGGGTGCCGGCATCGCGAGATCGAGCCCGTCATCGCCGGCAACGATGAGCGCGGCGGCGAGCGCGGCGGCGCGCTCCTCATGCCCCGCCCAGATGAGCGCCAGATCGTGGGCCTGATAGAGGCGCCGCAAGGCATCGAGATCGACGGGATGCCCCTCGACAAGAAGCGGGGCGCCGCCCTCGAGGAGCTGATGCAACTCGGCGCGCTGCGCCTCCGTCGTGGCGGCGGGATCGAGACGCGCCGCCGCGGCGGGTGCGGCTGCGGCGCCCCATGGCGGGGAAAGCGCGAGCAGGAGGGCAAGGCTGACGGAGGCGAAGAGGAAGCGCATGGACCCTGGGGGACCGATCATTATTGAGCGGCGGACGATTAGCCGCAAAAGATCACCATTTCGTCAACAAAGCGGCCGCCGAACTATACGCGCACTTCCGTCGTCGACGGAAGTGAAGCCCACCCGCCATAACGACGCACCCCGAGAATTCGTCGGGTCGTTGCCCTTCGGCAACGCCGCCCGCTAACCCGCCGGATGCGGTGCCGGCCGATAGCGGCGCATCACCTCCTGCAGGCGGTCGAGCGGCAGGGCATGAACCGTCCGGCCCTCGCGTCCGGTCATGGTTTCGGCCATGCAGAGGGCGTTCAGGATCGCCTCTTCCGTCGCTTCGGCGGCGGCGCGGAAGAGGCTGGTCATGGCATCCGCCGCCAGCATCCGCACATGGCAGATCTTGTCGTGCTCGCCGATGTGGTTCGCTGTCGAGAAGGCGAGAAAGATGTCGCCGCTCCCATTGGCGCCGATTCCGCCGACCCAGGCGAGCCCGGTCGTCGCCCGGCGCGCCAGGCGCTGGCACTGGATCGGCAGAAGCGGCGCATCGGTCGCGAGCACGACGATGATCGAGCCGGCATCGCGCGGCACAGTGCGGTGCGAGGGGACGATGTCGGGCCCGATCTCGCGCCCGACCGGAACGCCGTCGACGCGTAAGAGGTCGCGGGCGCCGTAATTCGCCTGGACGAGCGCGCCCACGGTATAGGAGACGCCGTTCTCGGCGACGATTCGCGAGGCGGTGCCCGTGCCGCCCTTGAACTCGTGGCAGATCATCCCGGTGCCGCCGCCGACATTGCCCTCGGCGATCGGCTGCCCGCCGACCGCACTGTCGAGCGCCGCCCAAGCATGCTCGCGCGTCAGCGGAAAGCTCTGCACCTCGTTGAGCCAGCCATCATAGGTCTCGGCGACGACCGGGAGATGGAACATCTGCGAGGCGCCGTCGCGCACCGCGAGGGCGCAGATCGCGTCCCGGCAGACGCCGACCTGATAGGTGTTGGTGATGCAGATCGGTGCGCCGATATAGCCCTGCTCGGCAATCCAGGGCAGCCCCGTCATCTCGCCATTGCCGTTGAAGGAGTGGTAGCCGGCAAAGACCCAATCGGTCCAGATCTCCGGACCGCGCGGCCAGATCGCGGTGACGCCGCTGCGCACGGTATGCGGCGCGTCGGCGATCACGGTCGCATAGCCGACGCGCACGCCGGCGACGTCGGTGATCGCATTGAAGGGGCCGGTCGGAAGGACGCCAGTGGCGATGCCGAGATCGCGCAGCCGCGCACGCGCCATGTCGCCGTCTCCTTCCCGCCTCAAGTGCTCCGCGGAAAGGACTGTCTCTGTTTTTCCTCTATCAGTCGAGCGCGAAATCGAGCGGATTGGTCGCCGCGAATCATGCCTTTTTTGCTCTCAGCGAGAACGACAAAGGCATGCGCGGCGATCCATCGGGAAGGCGCCATAGCCTGTCGGACGCGGGCACCAAGCTCGGGACGCCTTGCCAAGGCAGGACCTCGTGTTCGTGAAACATCGCGATGGTGAGGCCGGCATCGATGAGCGCAGTCAAGATCGCCGACAGCGAATGGATCCACTCCCGACTGGATTGATGAGTCATGATGGTGGGATCGCCCGTATAAGTCGTCGCATTCGTGAACTCGAGCGGCCGGTCTCTCGGCGTTTGGAAATCGTACATCGGCGCGAGCTTGCCGGCGTGCTCCTCCAGCGTCAGGAAGCTCGGATGAGCATCGGCGAAGTAAAGCTCGCCCCCGGGCGCCAGCACGGATGCGATGACCCTTGCCCAAACCGTGATATCCGGCAACCAGCAGATCGTTCCCCACGTCGTGAAGACCAGATCGAACGGGCCAGGTGTGAGACGCGGAGCCTCGTCCACAGCTCCTTGAACGAAGTCGGCCTTGAGCCCGGTCTCGTCGGAGAGGCGTCGGGCGACGCCCAGCGCCACGCCGGAAAAATCGAGCCCGGTCGCCACCGCGCCGCGCCGCACGAGGCAGAGCGTGTCGCGCCCGATGTGGCATTGCAGATGGAGGACGCGCTTCCCGGAGATGTCGCCGAGTTCGGCGGCTTCGATGGAATGAAGTGCGTCCTCGCCCGCACGAAAACGGTCGAGCATGTAGTCGCCGGTCGTGTCGCGGGCATGGATGGCGGCGCGCTCATCCCAATTTCGGCGATTGAGATCAATCGGATCGAGCATGGAGGGTCCTCGTACAGACGCGACGAGCCTACGTCTATCGCGTATCGGGTCAAGGATCACGATCGACGTTGAAAACCGCGCTTTGGAGCGTCGTCGCCAAGCGCAGGACCGCGCCGCGACAGGGCGACAATGACTACCTCCGAGGTAGTTGCGGAACCGTCGGCGAACGAGAAGATTGCACAATCGGCCGGCGAAGGACAGGAGACGAGGTTGGGCGAGTGGTTCGGCGTCGTGCTCGCAATCGTTTCGAGTTGCCTCGGCGGCACGGCGGCCGCGGTGACGCGCTATCTCGTCGGCAGCGCCGATCCGCTCACGCTTGCCATTCTGCGCTGGGGGATCGGCTTTCTGTGCGTGCTGCCGATTGCCCTTGTTCTGCGCGTGCGCTGGCCGCAACGGAGCGATTGGCCCGGCGTTGCGGGCTTGGGCCTCTGCTTCTTCGGATTGTTCTTCATTCTCTACAACGTCGCGGTCGGCTACACGACGGCGGCTCGCGCTAGTCTCGCGTTGTCGACCTTGCCGCTGCAGACCATGCTGGTCGGCGCTCTCCTCGGCGTCGAACCGTTGACCCTGCGCAAATCCCTCGGCGTCGGCATAGCCGTCCTCGGCGTCGTCGCGGCGCTCGCATCGGGGCTTTCCGCCGCGCCCTCCGGGGCCTGGCGCGGGGAATTGATCATGACGGGCGCCGTTCTGTGCATGGCGTTCTACAACGTCTGGTCGCGCCCCTTCATCCAGCGCTCGAGTGCTCTTGGATTTCTCACGGTCGGGATGGGTGTCGGCGCCGCCGCATTGATCCTCACCGGCGTGCTGGCGGATCGTCTTGCGGTGCTGGACGGCTTCGGTGCAGCGCAATGGATCGCCGGCACCTATCTTGGCGTCGGCGGGGGCGCGCTCGCCTTCATTCTTTGGGTGCTGGCGCTCGAACGGACAACGCCGACACGGGTCGCGAACACGATGACGGTCAATCCACTGGCCGCCGGCCTCCTCGCGAGCCAGCTCGTCGGCGAGCCGATCACTGCAAACCTCGCCGTCGGTCTCGTCGCCGTTTTAGCCGGAATTTGGATCGCGACCACACAGCCGCGCGGTAAGACACGCCTTGTTGCATCGATCGCCGCGCCGCCTCGGACGCCGCTCGAATCGAAGGACGCAAGCTGATGTAGGAGAACCGCCGACGGAACCGGTCACGCCCGAGCGAAGGTGAATTTCTGCCAGGTGACGGCGGAGGGGCGTTGGCGCGCCATGAAGCTCGCGAGGTCGGTGCGGCCCCAATAGGTCGTGCCGGCCTCGCCGCCCACCGCCATGAGAACGACCGGTATGCCGGGAAAGAATTTACTGTAGTCGCGGATCGCCTCCTCCGCCTCCTGCGCATTCCCGACATTGAACGCATGAACCTGGACGACGGCGAAGTCGATGCCCTGCTCTTTGACGATGCTGCCGACGACGTGCATGCGAG
>JBGPOZ010000053.1:0-21637 GCA_041488295.1 Allostellaceae bacterium | reverse complement strand
TTGCCTCTTCCTCCCGCGTCAATGCCTTCAGGATCGAGCGGAGCCTGCCTCCGGGAAGCCTTTGCCTGTCGATCGCCTCGTCCCGTTTGCGCGCCGGTTTGGCCGGAGGCGGACCCGTCTCGACCTCCGCCGCGCTCGGTGCACTGGCAAAATCCATCAGCTCATCGGCGGGGAGCGTGCTCGGCGGGAGGAAATCGTCCGCGGACCCTTCGAAGC
This sequence comes from Allostellaceae bacterium, assembly GCA_041488295.1. Classification (GTDB taxonomy): domain Bacteria; phylum Pseudomonadota; class Alphaproteobacteria; order ATCC43930; family CGMCC-115725; genus URHD0088. The sequence goes on along the minus strand of JBGPOZ010000053.1, from coordinate 21,421 downwards.
GCGCGATGGGCGGGCTGCGATCTTCGATTTCGCGGACAGCCCTGGCGATCTCGACCATGAAGTCTCGTGCCTCACGCGCCGCGAATTGCAGCCGAAGCCCAACGGGCAAGATCACGTCGATCTCGCCGGCGGCCAAGTTTTCGATGATCGTCAGATCTTCACGTTCAACCCGCATCGGGATCTCGCTGGTCAGAGCGCATTCATCGGCGATGTTACCCCACGGTGTTACCCCACGGTCTTCAAATCGTCTTTTGCGCTGCGCAGCTCTGTCAACACGGTATCGCTGAGGCTGCTTCCCGCCCCGTGCGTCGTCTTGCGACCCTCTCCGCCGATTGCGGGCAGCACCTTCGAGAGCTCGGTCGTAAGGCGCCGTGCCTCATCGACGGTGAACGAGATCCTCATCCCCGCAACCAAGACGGCGATTTCGCGCTGGTTGACATCGGGAAGAACGGTGAATGGCTCCTGGACGAATTTCATCGAGATACTCCCTCATGGCTCGAGTGACTTTGTAATCAGGATGGGACGTTGATCACTCAAGGTCAATAATCGGAACCGGTTTTCGAAAACCTCTTCAGCGGCCCAGCGCCGTCACTTTGCCGCCGAGAAGCCTCTCATCATACTCAACTTGCGCCTGCTCGATTGCTACATGCCGTGATATTATTGTGGCGCGAAAATGTGGCCAAGGACACCCCAGAATTGTCGGCCGGCTGCAAAACCGTTGCGATCAGCGAACGATCCTCGTCGCGGTTCGATCCATTTCCCGCCTCTCGCCGGATCTCGCAATTGACGCGTCGGACCGTCACCGCTCGGGCCGCAGCCCGGCGAGGACGCTTGCGACGACCCCCTTGAAGAACCTCTCATCGAGCGGCTCGCGCGAGAACCAGCGCCGGTAGAAGAGCGGCCCCATGATGGCGGCCACCAGATCAGCAGGGTCGTGGTGGGGCGGCAGCTCGCCCCTCGTCTTCGCCCGCTCGATCACTGCCAAATAGGGCGCCGTGAACCCTGCATGAAGGCGCGCGTGGAGCTGGGCCAATTCCGGGTCGCGCTCCGCCGCGTCGATGATGGACGGTAGAATCGTCGGCCAGCGCGCCGTTTGCAGCTGACCCGCCAGTCTCGCCGCGAGCGCTCTGAGATCGCCCTCGAGAGAGCCGGTGTCGGGAGGGTCCACCCTCGACCCCAATTTCGAGCACGCATCCAGCAGCAGCGCCGAACGCGAGGGCCAGTGCCGATAGATGGTCGTCTTCGCGACGCCCGAGCGCCGCGCGACCTCGTCGATGCTGACGCCGCCGATACCCCCTTCGGACATGAGCTGATAGGTCGTCGCGAGCACGGTTTCCTTCGATCGCCGGACACGATCGTCGATCTCGCCCCGATCCGGCTGGTCGTCGTCGTTCTCGGTCATCCCCTTGACTCTCCCGATACGATACCGTAGCGTATGTTCACTACGATACCGTATCGTATCATATAATCTCTGTCGCGACTTCACCGGCGAGGAAACGAGAATGACAGCGGCCGATCCCCATCCGCGCAAGCGCGTTTCGGTACTCGACACGCATATTAGCTATGTCGACACGGGGGAAGGAGACCCGATCGTCTTCCTGCACGGTAACCCGACCTCGTCATATCTCTGGCGGAACATCATCCCCTTCGTGAGCGGGCTCGGACGATGCCTTGCCCCCGACCTCGTCGGCATGGGCGCGTCGGGGCGATCGCCGACCTATTCCTATCGCTTCATCGATCACGCGCGCTATCTCGATGCGTGGTTCGAGGCGATGAACCTCACGCGCAACGTCATTCTCGTCGTCCATGATTGGGGCTCGGCGCTGGGGTTTCACCGCGCGTCCCGCTATCCCGAGCAGATCAAGGCGATTGCCTATATGGAGGCGATCGTCGAGCCGCGCATCTGGGACGATTTCGGCGAGGCCGGCGGCATCTTCCGCGCGCTTCGCTCGCCGCAGGGCGAGCATCTCATCCTTGAGCAAAACGCCTTCATCGAAACGATCCTGCCGCGCGCCATCATCCGCACCTTGAGCGATGAAGAGATGGAAGCGTACCGCGCGCCCTATCGCGAGCGCGAGGCGCGGCTGCCGACCCTCATCTGGCCGCGGCAGATTCCGATCGAGGGCGAACCCGCCGACGTCACCGCGATCGTCGAGAGCTGCGGCGAATGGTTGTCGCAAAGCCCGGTCCCCAAGCTTTTCATCGCCGGCGATCCCGGGGCGATCATCACCGCGGCCGGCCGCTCTCGGGCGTTCTGCCGGAGATGGCCGAACCAGCGGGAAGTCACGGTCAGAGGTCGGCATTTCCTGCAGGAAGACTCGCCGGACGAAATCGGTGCGGCGTTGCAGGACTTCGTCAAATCCCTACGCGGATAGGAGAGAAAGACATGAGCCTTCGACAGGATATCGACGCCTTCACGTCCGAAGCCGCAAAGCAGCTCCCGTCCGAGCTCCTCGCCGGCGTGCAGCGATCGATCGACGATGTCAGGAAATCCGGAATCGTCGCGCGCGCTCTCGGCATCGGCGATCTCGTCCCCGACTTCACCCTGCCGAACGCGCAAGGACGGCCCGTCGCGCTCGCCGATCTGTTGCGGCGCGGCCCGTTGATCATCAGTTTCTATCGCGGCGTCTGGTGCCCTTACTGCAATCTCGAATTGCGCGCCTACCAACGCATCCTTGCCGAGATTCGCGCAAGCGGCGGCGATTTCATCGCCATCTCGCCGCAGACGCCGGACAATTCCCTGTCGACGGCCGAGAAGAACGCCCTCGAATTCGAGGTGCTGAGCGATCACCGCAATCGGATCGCCGGCGAGTTCGGCATCGCCTACGAGACGCCCGAGGTGGTGAAACGCATCACCGCGATGTTCGGCACCGACCTCGCCGCCATCAATGGCGCCGATGATTGGCGTCTCCCCATCTCCGCGACCTATGTGGTCGATCCGCGCCGCCGCATCGTTCTCGCCGGTGTCGATCCCGATTTCCGCGTGCGCCTCGAACCCGGCGAGACATTGTCCGCGCTGCGAAATCTAGCAAGCGACGCAAGGGGCAAGGGCTTCATTCAGGCGCCATCCAACGCTCGCGCCAGGATGTAGGCCCGCCCCTCGAGCGCACGGGAACGCGCCATCGGTTCAATACCGGCCGGCATGCCGGGCGCGTGTCGTGCATCGTCGTCTCGCTTGCACAGAAAAGCGGCCGATGTTCGGCAGATCCTTGTCGGATCTCCGGAAACCCGTGACGCCGGCGCGTCTCTGCTCGCCGATTTCCGCATGCGCAAACGCCTCTCAGCGGCTTTCCCGCGGCGCATCGTCGCAGTATCATGCAACCCTTCGCTGAAATCGGAAGGGTCCCATGGGGCGCCTCATTGGTTCGGGTCACGCGCGGCGCGTATTTGCCGCCGTCGCGCTTGTCGTACTCGCTTGTCATGCCGCGCTCGCCACGGGCGCGAGCGATGCCGAGAAATCCTTTGCGTTCCGCCGTCTCCTCGTCAACACCGGCGGCGATGCGCCCGAGGCCTGCTTGCGCTTCAGCGAGCCGCTCGATGCGCGCGCCGAGGCGCATTACGGCGACTATCTGCGCGTCGAGCCGCAAACGGCGATGGCGGTCCGCACGAGCGATGCCGATCTCTGTCTCGGCGGGCTCGATTACGGAACCGCCTATAAACTGACGCTGGTCAAGGGTCTGCCGGCGCGCTCGGGAGCGCGCATCGGCGCTGACGAGACGGTCGAGATCAGCCTCGGCGACCGCGCGCCGCTCGTCGCCGTGTCGGGCCAGGGCTTCATCCTGCCGCGCGCCATCAGCAACGGGCTCGCGATCCAGACCGTCAATGTCGACCAGGTCAAGATCCGCGTCTTGCGGATGAGCGACCGCCTGCTGCCGACGCAGCTTCGCGGCACGGGCTGGCAAAGCGTCACCGCGCTCTCGGGCGAGCAGATGAGCCGCTACCAGCTCCGCCAGCTCCTCCGCAACTCCGCCGCGCTCATCTGGTCGGGGACGATGGCGGTCGAGCGCGACCACAACCGGACCGTCGAAACCGCCTTTCCGCTCGCCGATATCGTGAAGCCCGGGCAGCTCGGCGCCTACCTCGTCATCGCCGAGAACGCGAATACGGCGACACAAGACAAGTTCTTTGGCCCCGCCGCCACCAGCGACGATTCGAGCGATGATTACGACACTCTCTGGACGACCGTGCCCGCGCATTGGGTGATCGCGACCGACATCGCCCTCTCGGCGATGAGCGGCGCCGACGGTCTCCATGTCTTTGCCCGCTCGCTCGCGTCGGCCGAGCCGCTGCCCGGCGTCAAGCTCCAGCTCCTGGCAAGCGGCCAGGACATTCTCGGCGAGGCAGCGAGCGATCGTGACGGCGCCGTCTCCTTCGCGCCGGGCCTCATGCGCGGCAAGGGTGCCAATGCCGCCGCGGCGATCGTCGCTTACGGTACGGCCGGCGATTTTGCCCTCCTCGACCTCAACCGGCCGGCTTTCGATCTCTCCGACCGCGGTGTCGCCGGCCGGCCCGCACCGGCGCAGGCCGAAGCCTTCCTCTATACCGAGCGCGGCATCTATCGGCCGGGCGAAACGGTCGAGCTCATGGCGTTGCTGCGCGACCGGGTCGGTCAGGCGATCGAGACGATGCCGCTGACACTGATCCTGCGCCGGCCCGACGGCGTCGAGGCCAGCCGCTTTGCCGAAGCGGCGCAAAAGCAAGGCGGGTTTCATCACAGCCTCGCGCTCAGTCGGACGGCGGCGCGCGGCCTCTGGAGCGTCGAGGCGTTGATCGACCCCTCCGGCGTGCCGATCGGCCGCGTCGAGTTCGATGTCCAGGATTTCGTTCCGCAACAACTCAAAGTGACCTTGACTGCGGCGGCGCCGGTATTGCGTCCGGGTGCGCCGATCGACGTCGCGATCGACGGGCAGTTCCTCTATGGCGCGCCGGCGGCCGGTCTCGGCGGCGAGGCCGAGCTTCGTATCAAGCGCGACCCGACGCCGGTCGCCATGGCGCGCGACTACCGCTTCGGGCTCATCGACGAGAAATTCGCCGATGTCGTGCAGAAGCTCGAGATGCCGGCGGCTGACGAAGCGGGGCGCACGGAGATCCACGACCTGCTGAAGCCGGTCAATGCCGCGACGGTGCCGCTGAAGGGCGTGCTCTCGGCCGGATACTTCGAGCCGAGCGGGCGCGCGGTCAAGGATCAGCTCGAATTGCCGATCCGCGTCCAGCCGCTCCTCATCGGCATCAAACCGCGCTTCGCCGACGACCGGACCGAGGAAGACAAGGACGCGAATTTCGACGTGCGGGTGTTCGACGAGGCGGGCCAGCCGATCGCGCGCCCCGGGCTCCATTGGCAGCTCGTCCGCGAGAACCGCGTTTTCGACTGGTTCAGCGCCGGCAATGGCTGGACGTGGCACTACCACGTCGTCGACGAGCCGCTATCCGCCGGGACGATCGACGTGGCGCAAGACGTGCCCGCTCTCCTCGGCCAGCACGTCGACTGGGGCTATTACCGCCTCGTCATCGACGATCCGGCGACGCATGCGGCGACGAGCGTTCGCTTCCAGGCGGGATGGCGGGCGACGACCGAGACGGCCGAGACGCCCGACAAGGTCGAGGTCGCGGTGGAGAAGGCGACGCTCGTGCCCGGCGAGACGGCGCGCCTGCGCATTCGCGGGCCGTTCGCCGGCAAGGCGCAGGTGACGATCGCCGGCGACCGCATCTTCTCGACCCGCGCCATCGCGGTACCGCCGGAAGGCGCCACGGTCGAGCTCCCGGCGCAAGCGGAATGGGGCGCCGGCGCCTATGCGGTCGTCTCGATGTACCGGCCGCTGAATGCGGGACGTCCGCGCGATCCCGTTCGCGCCGTCGGCGTCGCCTGGCTCGCGATCGACGCGAAGCCGCGCACCCTCGCCGTCGCCATGGCCGCGCCCGACAAGGTGACGCCGCGCCAGCACATCGCCGTTCCGTTGACGCTGTCCGGCACGCAAGGCGGCGGCGAAACCTTCGTCACTCTCGCCGCGGTCGATGAAGGCATTCTGCAATTGACACGGTTTGCCTCGCCCGATCCCGCCGCCTTCCTCTTCGGCAAGCGCCGGCTCGGCATCGACATCCGCGACGATTACGGCCGGCTGCTCGATGGCGGCGCCGTCAGGGGCGCGATCCGCGAGGGCGGCGATGAAGGCATCGGCGGCGTCGGCTTGCCGGTCGTCAGCACGCGCACCGTCGCGCTGTTCGCCGGCCCCGTCGCCTTCGCCGCCGACGGCACGGCGACGGTGGGCCTCGATGTCCCGGATTTCGCGGGGCAGCTTCGGCTGATGGCGGTCGCCTACAATCGCGATGCGGTGGGGCGAAGCGAAGCAAAGCTCATCGTGCGCGACGCCGTCGTCGCCAACCTCGCGCTGCCGCGCTTCCTCGCGCCGGGCGACAAGGCGCGCCTCTCCCTCGAGCTGCACAACACCGACGGCGCGGCGGGCGACTATCACCTCGCGCTGGCGAGCGACGGGGCCGCGGCGATCGATGCCGGCCATCCGCTCGACTACACCCTTGCCGCCGGCGAGCGAAAATCCGACAGCGTCACGATCGCGGGCCTCGATGAAGGCGTCGCGACGATCCGCGCCGATCTTGCCGGCCCGAACGGCTACGCGATCCATCGCGAGTGGCAGATCGCGGTGCGCGCGCCGCATTACCCGGTCGCGCTCGAGGACACGGCCCGGCAAGCTCCGGGCGAAGTCTTCCGCATCGATGCGGCAAAGCTGAAACCGTTCGTCCCAGGCAGCGTCACGGTCAGCCTCGGCTACTCAGCCTTCGCCGGCATCGACGTGCCGAGCCTTCTGCAATCGCTCTACCGCTACCCCTATGGCTGCACCGAGCAGCTTTCCTCGAGCGCCTTTCCGCTCGTCTACTTCAACGATCCGGGTCTCCTCGGCACAGTGCCGCGCGATGCCGGCCTCGCGGCGCGGGTTCAGCAGGCGATCGACACGATCGTCGACCGCGAGGATGCGGCGGGTCAGTTCGGCTTGTGGCGGGCGGGCGACGGCCAAGCCTCGTCCTGGCTCAATGTCTACGCGCTCGATTTCCTCGTCCACGCCAAGGATGCGGGTTTCGTCGTGCCCGAGGCCGCCCTGCAGCGCAGCTATGCCTGGTTGCGCCTCGCGATCCGGCAATTGGACCAGAAGAACAATGGCGGTGCCTATGCGGAGGCGCCGGACGCGACGCGCACCTATGCGGAGTACGTGCTGGCACGCGCCGGCCGCGCCGATATCGGCGAGCTTCGCCGTGCCCATGACGCGGCGAGCTGGCAAGTCGGCGCCGGGAAGACGATCGCACCCGCCTCCGTTCATTGGCAGCAGCAGCGCGGCGCCAATGACGACAGCCTCGCCGAACCCTTGAGCCTCGGTCATCTCGCGGGCGCCCTCTCGCTCATGGGCGACCGGGCGCGGGCGAACAACGCCTTCGCGCTCGCCATCGCCAATCTCGAGGTGAAGCAGTATCCGCGCTGGTGGTTCGACTACGCGTATTACAGCACGACGCGCGATCTCGCGGGCCTCATCGCGGTCTCCGCCGAGATCGGCGATCAGAAAATGACGGCGGCGCTGATCGACCGGCTGACGGCGTCGCCGCATTCCGCCGAACGCCTCAACACGCAAGAGAAGGCGTGGCTGCTCGCCGCCGCGCATGCCTTGAACAAGGGCGGATCCGCCGCGCTTTCGGTCGACGGCAAGAGCGTGACCGGCATGACTTTGCCCGCCGCCTTCGCGCCGAGCACTTCGCAAATCGCCGCCGGTTATGAAATCGTCAACACCGGCCCGCGCGATCTCTGGCGAACGCTCGTCATTCGCGGCGCGCCGACCGTGGCGCCATCGGCGATGGAGGCCGGGTACTCGCTGAAGAAGGAGTATTTCGATCTCGACGGCAATCCGCTCGACCCGAGCCATTTGCGCCAGAACGACCGCCTCATCGTATCGCTGTCGGGTGCGGCGAGCGACGATGCCAACCACCGCAGCGTCATCGTCGACCTATTGCCCGCCGGTTGGGAGATCGAGGCGCCGATCACGAGGGCGGAAGAGTACGGCTTCCTCGGGCCGCTCTCGACCGCGCGCGTGATCGAGGCGCGCGATGATCGCTTCGTTGCGGCGTTCGATCTCGGCGAGGATCTCGCGGGCGTGCGGCGCCGCTTCCGCTTCGTTGAGCAGAACGACGCCGACAAAGCAGACCACCTCGCCGCCGAAGCGTTCAACTTGGCATATCTCGTCCGAATCGTCACCCCGGGCGTCTTCACCCTTCCCGAGGCGGTCGTCGAGGACATGTATCGGCCGGGCGTCATGGCGCGGACATCGGCGGGCGAGACGACCGCCGATCCGCGCTAGGCGATGCGGCGGAAGCGGCGCCTCGTGCTTGGCGTCGCGGCGCTTGCCGCCGCGACCCTCCTCGCGCTCGACCGTGCCGTTCCGCCGGACCTCTCGCGCTATCGCGCGCAATCGCTGGAGATCGAAGACCGGTCGGGCGAAACGCTCCATATCGCGACGACGCAAGATGGGATGTGGCGTCTCGCCTCGACGCCGGACGAGGTGAGCCCGCATTATCTCGACCTGTTGCTCGCGACAGAGGACCATCGCTTCTGGCGGCATCCCGGCGTCGATCCCTTGGCGCTCGCCCGCGCCGCGTGGCAATTGGCGCGGAGCGGGCATGTCGTCTCCGGCGGCTCGACCCTCACCATGCAGGTGGCGCGCCTCCTTGCGCCGCATCGCCATGATGTTGCCGGCAAGCTCCTCGACATCGTCCGCGCGCTCCAGCTCGAGGCGCACTATTCCAAGCGCGAGATTCTGGCGATGTATCTCACCTTGGCGCCGTTCGGCGGCAACATCGAGGGCGTGCGCGCGGCATCGCTCGCCTATTTCGCGCATGAGCCGGCGCGCCTGACGGATGGCGAGGCGGCCCTGCTCGTGGCGCTGCCGCAACGTCCGACCACGCTGCGCCCCGACCGCCATCCCGAGCGCGCCGCCCACGCCGAGCAGCGCATCATGGCGCGCCACAATCTCGAGCCGTCCGCCGAGCCCGCGCCCGAACGACATGCCCTCGCCGCCTTGGCGCCGCACCTGGCGCAACGCCTGGCGAGCGCCGGCGCCGTTGGACGGGTGCGCACGACGCTCGATGCCGGCGTGCAGCGTGCCCTCGAAGAGTTGGCACGGCGCGAGCAGCCGTGGCTCGGCGGAGCAGCCGATCTCGCTGTTCTCGTCGTGCGGAACGCCGACCGCTCGGTGCTGGGTTATCTCGGCGGCGTCGACTACTTCGCGGCGGGCGGGATGGTCGACATGGTGCGGGCGCGGCGCTCGCCCGGATCGAGCTTGAAGCCGTTCATCTACGGCCTTGCCTTCGATGATGGGCTGATCCGCGCTGACACGCTCATCGAGGATGTGCCGCTGCGCATCGGCGACTATGCGCCGCGCAATTTCGATCGCGTCTTCCACGGTACGGTGACGGCGCGCGAGGCGTTGCAGCAATCCTACAATCTTCCGGCGGTGGCGCTGCTGCAAGGGGTGGGGCCGCGGCGCTTCGCGGCGGCGCTGCGCCAGGCGGGGGCAAGGATCGCCCTGCCGCGCGGCACGGCGGCGCCGGGCTTGCCGATCGCGCTCGGCGGCCTCGGCATCAGCCTCGAGGATCTGGCGGCGCTCTATGTCGCGCTCGCCGACCGCGGCGCGGCGGCGAAGCTGCGGTTTCTCGAAGCAGCGCCGGCGCCGCGTGGCGTCCCGCTCATGACCGAGGAAGCAGCCGCCGAAATCGGCGAGGTGCTGCGCGGCGTTCCGCCGCCTGACGGTATCGCACCGGCGCGGCCGCGCGGCATCGCCTACAAGACGGGAACCTCCTACGGTTTCCGCGATGCGTGGGCGATCGGTTTTTCGCCGGAGTTCACCGTCGCCGTGTGGGTCGGTCGGGTCGAAGGCAGCCCGCGGCCCGGCGCCGTCGGTCGAAATACCGCGGCGCCGCTTCTCTTCAAGACCTTCGATCTGTTGCCGGTCGAGCCGGATTGGACATCGCCGCCCCACCGCTTCGCCGCGTCGCGATCGCGGCTCGCGCCCGCGCTTCGCCGCTTCGCCGGTTCCCCCTCGACGCTCGAGATCGTCTTTCCGCCGCCGGGCGCGCGCCTCGACGCCGCTCCGGGAGACACACCCGCGCCGCCGATCGCGCTCGAAGCCGCCGGCGGCGTGCCGCCCTATCGCTGGGCCGTCAACGGGATGCCGTTGCCGCCGCCGCCGATCGGGCAAACGCTATCGTGGCATCCCGACGGTCCCGGCTTCGCGCGCATCGCGGTGACCGATCGGAACGAGCATACCGTGAGCGAGGAGATCCGCCTGCAGTGACGCGAGCGGCGTTACGACGCTTTCGACCGGGCGTAGGTAATCGCCGTCGCGATCCCCAAATAAAAAATTGCCGAAACCGCGGCGCGCGGTACTTCGAAGCTCGCCCAAAGGAAGAACACGCCGACGCTTCCGCAAATCAACGACATCGCCTGCGAGACGGTTTGTACGAGAAGACTCATCGGCATGTGGGCTCGGTCCTTCCTCACCAATTTTATGGTTAACCTAGTGGCATGGTTATTTTTCTATTAATCGGGTCGTCTAGGGATACCGAAACTTTGAGACAAAGGCAACCATCCGCAGCGAGAGAACGGGCGTTGACCGTTCCCTGGCCCGACGTTCGGGCATCAGCGCATCGAGCGAGACACGACATTGCTGCAAGGAGCGCTCCCCTCCGCGCATTGCCCTCGGCGAAGACTCAAGCCGGGGTCGAGCCGACCTTGCCGTCGCCCTCCTTGCTCGCCTTTGCGCGGCGCGCGGCGAGGGGCAGTTCCACACCCTCGTCCCAGCCACGGATGCGGACCTCGTGCTGCGGGTAGGGAATCTCGACGCGGTGCGCGCGGAACGCCTTGTCGATCGCGAAATTGACGTCGCTGATCACGTCGGCGCGGTCATCGACGTTGCGCACGGTGAAGCCCAGCTCGAAATCGAGCGCGCATTCGCCGAAGCCGCGGAACAAGACCTTGACCGGGTCGCTCTTCAGTTCCTGCAAGATGCCGTCATGAGCGCGCGCCACGTCGATGAGGAGATCGCGCACGAGCTCGGTGTCGCTGCCATAGGCGACGCCGATCGGGATGATGGCGCGGCCGATGCGGTCGCGCAGGGTCCAGTTCTTGACATGCGCGGTGATGAGCTCGGAGTTCGGCACGGCGACGTCGGAGCGCTCGAAGGTACGGATCTCGGTCGCGCGGACGCGGATGCGCTTGACGATCCCCTCGGTGCCGCCGACGACGACCCAATCGCCGGTCTTGATCGGCCGCTCGAAGAGGAGGATGAGGCCGGCGACGAAATTGCTGACGATGTTCTGCAGGCCGAAGCCGATGCCGACCGAGAGAGCGCTGGCGATGAGGGCGAGGTTCGAGAGCGCAACGCCCGCCGATGAGAGGCCGAACAGCACGGCGACGACGAAGCCGCAATAGCCGGTGATCGTGACGAGCGCGTCCTTGGCGCCGCGATCCATGCGGCTGCGGTGGAGCCACTTCGTCTCGACCCAGTTGCGCAGCCAGCGCGCGAGGGCGAGCAGGACGAAGAAGACGATGGCGCCGGTCAGGATTTGAGTCGGTACGAATCTGACGTCGCCGATGGCGATCCCGTCGACGAGATATCCCAAGACGAAGGCCGAGCCGGTATCGGACAAGCCCCAGGCGCGCAGCATGAGAATGCCGGCGCCGATCCACAGCGACACCGTGATGAGAAGCCGCATCCAGATGAGGCCGGGGAATCCCTCGTCCTCGGCGAGGCCGATGCGGCGGCGCAACCGTGCCGACCAGGCCGTGTCCGCGCCGTCGAGGCCGGCGCAGGCCTCGGCGACGAAGGCGCCGATGAGCCAGAAGGCGGCGGCGACGATCGAGGTCCCGGTGAGGCCGCGCAGAAAATATGAAGAGAGATTGCGGTAGCCGAGCAGCTCGGCGAGAAGAATGAACGCCAGCGCCGCGACGAGGACGAGGCGCAGCGGCCGACCGGTCTGCCGCACCCGCGGCATGTCGCCGATAAGCGCCGTGAGCCAGCCGAGATCGATGACGAGGATGGCGATGAAGACGGCGCGCGCCAGGAGATGCGCCTCGCGCGGCAGGGTTTCCTGTACCGGCGCGAAGAGGAGGGCGGTGCCGAGGGCGATCGTTCCGGCGAGGACGCAGAGGCTGCGGTCGAGACGCCGCGCCGCCGCGTCGTTGACGCCGATCAGCGATCGCGCCGGCGAATAGGGATCGAGAAGGCCGCGAATGAGAATGCGCGCCGTGAAAAAACCGGCGAGGGCGATGGCGAAGACGGTCTTGAAGCCGAGCGCGCCGGAGGTCATGTCCGCGACGATGAGCGCGGCGGCGGCGCCCAACACCGCCATCCACGCCACGGCATCGCGCGAGACGGCGACGATGATGCCATGAGCGAGCTGCGCCGAGAAGATCGGCTCCGGCGGCTGCACCATGCGTCGCGCGACACGGCGGCGCACCCATCGCCCGGAAGCGGCGCCAGCCGCCACCAGGAGGGCGACGAGCGCGATGGTGACGGGATCGGCGTGGCGGAAGCCGAAGCGGCTCGTGACCACGGCGAGGCCGGCATCGCTCCAGGCCTGCGGATTGCGCAGATTCCACAAGGCGATGTCGAGGATGCCGGGTCCTCGCTCGGTGAGCCGCTTCGTCAGCAAGGTCTTCTGGGTCGTATCGATGCGCGCGACCAGCGAATCGGCGAAGACGATATGGAGCCGGCACTCGGCGCGGCGTCCCTCGGCCCGCGACTTGTATGCCTCGATCTTCTGGCGCGTCTCCGACAGCTCGGCGGTCTCGCCCTCTTGCTTGACGCCGACCGCGGCGATCGCCTGCTGGACGCGCGCGAGCTGATCCTCGGCGATTTGCTGGCATTGCGTCGCCTGCTGGCGGAGCGCCGCGACCTCGCGCATCTCGCCGCTCAGCAAGGCCGGCGTCAAATCGCCGGAATCGAGCCGCGCCTTGATGGCCATGAGCCCGGACTTGATGTCGTCGGGCGCGGGTCCGTCCTCGGGTTTCGCTTCACTCGTCGCCGACGGCGTGCGCGGCGCGGGGCCGGCGGCCACGGCCGGACTCGGCGCCGTCCATAACGGCCACAGCCAAAGGGCGAGGAGGAGAAGCGCGGGACCGCGCCGGCGCGCCAAAGGATTGACCATCCCTGCTCCTTAAAGTATTCGCGAATATCCGTCGCCGGTCGCGACGCAATCATCAACGCCTTGGGCGACGCGGCGGGAAGACCCGTCTGGGCCGATGTGGTAAAGAGGAGACTGCAAATTGTAAAGTCAGGACGATGCTCGGCCCGATTGTCGAGGTCGGGCACGTCGGAGGGCAAGAGTTGAGCGACAGCGAAGCATCGGCCAAAGAGACCAAACGCCACGTCATGACCTTCCTCGTCGCGTCCGAGCGCGCGCTCGGCAATGCGATGGACGAGCTGGGTTTCGCCGAGAATGACGACCGGCTCGTCGAGTATGAGGGGCGCCTTGCCTTCACGACGTGCAGCCACGAGCCCGATTGCGACGATCTCTTCGCCCTCATCGGCGAGCTCGCGACGCGCGGCGAGACCTGGGAGCTCGTCTCGCGCATCGATTTCGACGGGCGCGACGTCGCCTTCCATTCGCTGGCCCGGCACCGCCCGGTCGAGGCGATCGAGACCGAGCTGCCGGAAGATGCGCTCGACGCCGACGAGGCGGCGATGGTGCACGACATCGAGAGCGAGGCCGGCGTCGCGAAGCTGCGCCGCGAGCTCCGCCGCCTCGATCCGGCGACTCTTTACGTGACGGTCGGGGCGGCGTCCGAAGGCCGCATCATGGCGCGCATCGTCCAGCGCGCGCCGCGCCGGACCATCGCGATCGCGAGCGGCCGCGACGAGGCGAGCGTTCGCAATGCCATCCGCGAGATCTTGCCGACGGTGATGTTCGACGTGACCTTGCGGCCGCCGCGGTAGCGCCTGACCGAGCGATGACGCAGACGGAAACGAATTTCGACCTCGTCGTCGTCGGCTGCGGCATCGCCGGTCTTTCGGCCGGCGTCGCGGCGCTGCAAGGCGGAGCCAAGGTCGCCATCCTCGAGCGCGCGCCGCGCGAAGAGCGGGGCGGCAATACGCGCTGGACCGAAGCGCTCTTGCGCATGAAGAGCGAGACCGAGGTTTCCGACGATTTCGAGGAGCATCTGATGGCCAATGCCGGCCATTACCTCGATCCGGCGCTGATCGACGCGGCCGGCGGCGATTACGATGGCTGGCCGGCGATCCTCAAGACCTTGGGCTTCACCGATCCCGAGCTCGTCTCTGCCTTCGCTGCTGCGGCCGGCCCCACCATCGCCTGGCTCAAAAGCTTCGGGCTTCGCTTCGATTTCCTGCCGACCTACTTCATCACGAGCTGCGCGCCGCGCATGGCGCCGATCGGCGGCGGCCTCGCTCTCGTCGAGGCGCTCGGCGGTTATGCCGAGGCGCATGGCGCGCGGTTCTTCTACGAGACCTCGGCGCGTGAGTTGCTGCGGGACGCGGACGGCGCGGTCGTCGGAATCCGTGCCGTGACGCGCGACGGTATCGCGCACGCTATCCGTGCGCCGGCCGTCGTGCTGGCCTCGGGCGGGTTCGAGGGCAATCCCGAGATGCTGGCGCGTTATCTGGGGCCCCGTGCCCGCTACCTCCGTCCGGTCGCGCGCGGCGGCTACTACAACAAGGGCGAGGGGATCCGCATGGCGCTCGATGCAGGCGCGGCGCCATCGGGCGATTTCGGCGCCTTCCACGCCGAGCCGATCGATCCGCGCTCAGGCGTCGCCGAGCCGGTGGTGCTGGTCTTCAATTACGGGATCCTCGTCGACAAGAACGGGCGGCGCTTCATCGACGAGGCGCCGAAGACGGTCGATGCCACTTACGAGGCGATCACGCGCATCATCTGGGAGCAGCCCGACGGCATCGCGTATGCGATCCTCGACGGCAAGATCGAGGACGTGCCGAATTGGCGGAAAGCCGTGCGCAGCGATCAGCCGCCGATCGCGGGCGAGACGGTGGAGGCGCTCGCGGCGAAGCTCGGGCTCCCGGCTCATTCTCTCGCCGCGACCGTCGCCGCGTACAACCGAAACTGCCCGCCATCGGACGGGTTCAAACCGCTCGATCTCGACGGGCTCGCGACGCGTGGGCTCGACCCGCCGAAATCGAACTGGGCGCGTCCGCTCGATCGGCCGCCCTACATCGCCTACCCGATCACCTGCGCCAATTGCTTCACCTTCGGCGGCGTCAAGGTCGACAAAGACGCGCGCGTGCTCGACACCGACGGCGTGCCGATCCCGGGCCTTTACGCCGCCGGCGAAGTCATCGGGCTTTACTATGGCACGTATACGGGCGCGACCTCGGTGCTGCGCGGCGCCGTCTTCGGCCGGGCGGCGGGGCTTCATGCCGGCGCCGCGGTCAAGCGCGGCACGTGATAGAGGTCAGGGTCCGATGAATGCGGCGACAAGGGTCATACCCGCGGCGAGGCCCACCGTCATGACGATCGCGGTGATGTAGCCGACGAGGAGGACGAGGGCGAGGCCGAGCGGCAGCAGAAGAAGAAGCAGGCACACGACGATCGCCGCCTGCACCGGATGACGGGCGATCTCCTCGAAACGGATCGCGGAAAATCGCGTGGCCCGCACCGGCGCGGCACCGACGGCCACCAGACGGCGGACCCGCCGCGCGATCGAGGGATGCAGAGAAACGCTCATCGTGCGTCGATTGGCGAAGCCGCCTTTGGCGTCCGAACCCGACGCATGGATGAAGAAATATTCTCGCCCCTCGCCGCCCACCGGAATCACAGAGCCCGCGATGTGCTGAAGGGCACGGGCCAGCGCGTCCGGGTCGCGCGTCAGCTGAACCGTCGTCGCATCGGCCGCGTAGCGACGGGTGCGCCACAGCAACGAGAGCGGCGGCCCCAGGAAGAGCGCCGTCCACAGGAAGAGGACGAGCTTCAGAAGCATGCTGATCAGCATGAACGGGAGGAGAGGAGCGAGGACGAGCATGCGAAACCTGGGAAACGGGAACCAGGCAATCATCCGCTCGACATCGGGCATCGAATCGGCGTCGATGCTCTTCTCGAGCAAGGCTTCGGTGCGGGCGACCGCTTCCGGAGAGCGGCGAAGCCAAAGGGCGACGAGAGCAAGGCCGCCGAGAGCGCGCCATGCCGAGACGCGGATAGGGAGATCGAGGATTGTCAGGAAGAAGGCGAAGGTCTGGAAGACGGCGAGAATGGAGCACGTGATCCGCGTGTCGCCCTCGCCGATCGAGGCGATGAGATGCGCGACAATAGCGGTGGTCTCGCTCCGGTCGAGGCGGTCGATGAGGCCCCGCGTCACCAGCACCGTCGCATTCTGGTGCGAGCGGCCGACCGCCGCCGCGTTGACCGCCGGCTGGTCGATGAGAAGAAGCCGCGGCGGCGGCATGCCTGCGGCGATGGCGACCTCCTCGACGATATTCGAGAGCTGGTGCTCCTCGGGGTCCGCGCGATTGGCGGGGCGCGCTTGTAGACTGTGAACGAGATCCTCGCCCGCGATCCGCATGAGGGTCGCGCGCGCCCAGAACCATACCAGCCCCGCCGCGACGAGCGCGGGAATGCAGAGGCTGCTCAGGAGGAGGAGGGGCCTCAACGTGACGCCGAGATCGCGGAGCCCGTTCACCTTGTCGAGCGCCGCGACGAACAAGCCGAAATTGTCGATATGATACGCCGCCCAGCGGCCGAGCGCCTGAGCCGCGAGCCGCATTTCTTCGGGCGCGACGCCGAGCACGACGAGCGTCTTCAGAAGGGCGCCGGCAGTCAGGAGGAGCAGCGGCGTCACGATCGTGCTCAGCACGATGCCGATGCCGCTCGCGATAAGGAGGCAGATGATGGAGAGCCGCCATGTGCCGCGCCGTCGCCGGGCCTGCTCCGCGAAAAAAGAGACGCGCTCCGGCGCTGTGAGAACGATGACACCGCCGCTCGGCGACACCGAGACCGGCTCGCGAGAGGGAATCTCGCCGCTCATTCCCAAACCGGCGCGTCAGATCTTGACGGCGACCGGCGGCCGATCCGCCGCATCGGCCGCGAACAGGACTTCAGGCTTGAACGCGAAGACGCCGGCGACGACGTTGCCGGGCACCGTTGCGACCGCCGTGTTGTAGACCATGACGCTGTCATTGTAGTGCTGGCGCGCGAAGGCGATGCGGTTTTCCGTCGAGCTCAGCTCTTCCTGAAGGCCCAGCATGTTCTCGCTGGCGTGAAGCTGCGGGTAGCCCTCGATGGTCGCAAAAAGCGAGCGCAAGGACATGCCGAGTATATTTTCCGCGGTGGCGCGCATTGCGACGTCAGCTCCCGCCGCAATCGCCTGTTTGCGCGCTTCGGTGACGGCCTCGAGGACGCCGCGCTCATGCGCCATGTAGCCCTTCACGCTCTCGACCAGATTGGGGATGAGATCGTGGCGCCGGCGCAGTTGAACATCGATCTGCTACCAACCATTGCGCACCTGGTTGCGCTGCGTCACGAGCCGATTGTAGGTCCACACCGCGTAAATCAGGATGGCGACGACGATCGCTTGATAGATCCGGCTGTCCAAGCGAACTCTCCCGCCGCTCCCGATTCTTCGACAGCGGCCTTACGCTGGCACGCCCGTCTCGCCCGGCGTATAGGGCCGGATGTTGGTCGGGCAGATCACCATCTCGGGGATCGAGGTGTTCTTGGGCAGCATCGCGACGAAGCGCATCGTCTCGGCCATGTCCTCGGGCTGGATGAATTGCTTGAGGACCTCCGGCGGGTACTTGATCTTGCGCCGCGCCATGATCGGCGTGTTGACGTCGTCGGGACAGAGGCAGCACGAGCGGATGCCGAACTTCCACGCCTCCTGCGTCAGCGAGAGACTCATGCCGACCATGCCGAATTTCGACGCCGAATAGGCGATGCCGGCGACGCCGCTGACGCGCCGTCCGGCGGTCGAGGCGACGTTGATGACGAGCCCGTCCCTCTGCGCTCGCATCGTCGGCAACACCGCCATCACCATGTTGAAGGCGCCGGTGAGGTTGACGGCGAGCACCTGGTCCCAATCGGCGGGCGTCACCTCGTCGAGGCGGCGGTTGACGATGTTGAGCCCGGCATTGTTGACGAGGATGTCGACGCGTTTGAAGCGCTCGAGAAGCCGCGCCGCGGCGGCGTCGACCTTGCCGCGATCGGCGACGTCGAGCGGCTCGGCGAATGCCGTCCCGCCGAAGCCGCGGATTTCCTCGGCGACCTCCTCGAGCTTGTCGCGGCGCCGGCCGATCAGCGCCACCGCCGCGCCCTCGCGCGCGAACATGAGGGCGCCGGCCCTGCCGATCCCGGTGCCGGCGCCGGTCATCCACACGACTTTGTCGGGGAAGGCTACCATAGGGGTCCTCTGGTATGAGGGCAGGGTGAGGGGTTGCCGCAGGAAGAGGGCATGGTTGGCCCAGAGCGAGCGCTATTGCCCTGCGCCCGCGAGCGGCACCCCCCAGGATTTGTAGAGCGTCTCGCCGCCCTTGTCGTTGAGGCCGACCGCGTACATCACTGTGACGCCATCATGCGATTGGTGGGTGATCGTCACCTTGTCGGCGAGGACGCCGGTGTCGAACTCCTTCAGGGTCTCCATCGCCGCGATCCACTTCTCGCGCGACGGGTTGGGGCCGGCGCGGCGGAACGCCTCGACCGCGACGATTGCGGCAGGAACGCCGAAATAATAGAAATTCGTCGGTTCTCCGACCTTCGGCAGCTCGTCCTTCTTCAGATATTTGACGAAGATGTCGTGGAATTCCTTGAGCGGCCCCTCGCCGAGCTTCGCCTTGAACTGATAGGGCTGGAAGAATTTTCCCTCGACCGCGCTCAGGTCGTGGACCTGCTGCACGGTCTGCTCGAAATCGGCGCCCAAGGCGGCGATCACCGGAATATTGACGCCGTATTTCTTCAAATCGCGAATGAGGACGACCAACTCCGGCTGATAAAGGCAGCCGAGCACCGCCTCGGCGCCGGAGGTCTTGATCTGGAGGGCTTGCGCCGTGGCGTCGGTCGCGCCGTTCTCCAGTGCGGTATTGACGACGATCTCGCCGCCGTTTTCTTTGACGTAGCTGGTCGCGGGATCGCAATAGCCATGCGCCCAATCGTTGCTGTGCATGGCGAGCGCGACCTTCTTGACGCCTTCCTTGCTCATGGCGAAACGCGCCATGGAGGTTCCCGATTCGATGCCGGTATAGGTCACGTGGAACATGCTGGGCACGGTCGGCCGCGTCAGCTTGGGATTGGCGGCGAGGCCGATCCAGGGAATCCCCTCCTGGTCGATCATCGGCTTCACCGCCATGGCGACGCCGCTGCACGGCGTGCTCATCAGCATGAAGACCTTGTCCTCGTAGATGAGCTTCTTCGCCGCGGCGATGCCCTTCGCCTCGTTGCACGCGTCGTCGGCGAACACCGTCTCGAATTTGCGCCCGTTGACGCCGCCTTGCGCGTTGACGTAGCGCAGATAGGCCTCGGGCCCGAAATTGAGCGGGTCGAACACCGATGACGGGCCGGTGAAGGGACCCATATTGCCGATCTTGATCGTCGTGTCGGTGATGCCCTGCGTATTGTCGGCACACGCCGGAGTTGCAATCGCGGCAAGCCCGGCCGCAAATGCCACGGAGTAGAGACGGAGGTCGAAACGCATGGCGTCACCCACCTTCTTCACAAGGGACACAAGAATGCAGCGGGTGCGTCGCCGGCTTTACCGCGGAATTAATGGACGGAAGACACTTCGCCGTTGAGTTTCGCAACGCGCCCGGAGTAAAAGCGTAACGCCCTTCACCGCACCGTTCAACCTCATTCGGCCGCACAGTTGGTCCGCAGAGCGCATCCGGCCTTGGCCTCGCCTCCGAAAGCGGCATCGTGCTGACGGTGCTCCCGCAGCTCCTCGTCGGCGGCATCGCGACCGGCATGCTCTACGCGCTCATCGCCCTGTCGATGACGGTCGTCTACCGCGCCACCACGGTCGTCAATTTCGGGCATGGCGACCTCGTCATGGCCGGCGCCTATGCGATCTTCGTCGTCGTCGGCTTCGGTCTGCCCTTCGTTCCGGCGCTGGGCCTCGCGATTGCCCTTTTGTTTCTGTTCGGCGTCGTCTTGCACCGCGTGCTGATGCAGCCGGTCATGGCCGGCCCGCATCTCTCGGTGGCGATGATGGCGCTCGCCGCCGGCAACGCCATCCGCGGGCTCGCACGCCTCGAATGGGGGAACGAGACGCTGAGCTTGGATCGGCCTTATGAACAGACGACATTTCTCTTCGGCCAGGTCGTCGTGACGATGGATGATCTCGTCACCTGCGGCGTCGTCGTGCTGCTGCTGCTCGCGCTGTTCGCGCTCTTCCACCTGACGGCGGCGGGCAAGATCGTGCAGGCGGTCTTCCAGACGCAGCGCGGCGCGGCGCTGGTCGGCATCAATGTGCGCGCCTTCCATGCGACGATGTGGGGCACGGGCGCGGCGCTCGGCGCGGTCGGCGGTGCGCTCCTCGCCCTCACCATCGCGTTGACGCCGGATATGGGCGCCTGGACCTTGGTGCGCGGCTTCGCCGCCATGACCCTCGGCGGCTTCGGGTCGTTGCACGGCGCCGTCATCGGCGGCGTCCTGGTCGGGATCATGGAGAAGCTGCTCGGCTTTTATGTCTCGACGGCCTTCATCGACATCACCGCTTATGTCGTGACGATCGTCGTTCTCCTCGTCTGGCCGCAAGGCCTCTTCGGCCGGCCGGCGGCGCGGCGGATCTGAAACGCGCGCGCATGTCCGGCGGCACCGCATCGCGGCGACGGCGCCACGTCTTCTGGCTAATCCCGCTCCTGCTGCTGCCGTTGCCGCATTTTCTCAACCAGTACCATCAATACGTCGTCAACCTCGTCTTGATGTACGTGCCGGTCGGAATCGGCTTCAACCTCGTCGTCGGCAATCTGGGGCAGCTCGCCTTCTCCAACGTCGCCTTCTTCGGCATCGGCGCCTACACGACCGGCATCCTCATGCTGAAACTCGGCGTGCCATGGTGGGCGACGGTGCTGCCGGCCGGCATCATGGGCGGCCTCGCCGGCTGCGCCGCGAGCGTGCCGGCGCTGCGCGGCGTCCGCTCGTTCTATCTCGCGATCATGACCTTGGCCTTCGGCGAGCTCATGCGCTGGAGCTACATCCGCCTCCAGGATCTGACGGGCGGCTCGATGGGCATGGCGGTGCCCAAGCCCGACCTCTTCGGCTGGAGCCTCGACACCGAGTGGCGCAAATTCTATGTCTTTCTCGCGATCGCCGTGGCGGTGGTGGTCGCGACCGACCGCCTGCTCCGCTCGCGCATCGGCCGCGCCTTCATGGCGATCAAGGACAACGAGACCGCCGCCGCCGCCATGGGCATCGC
>JBGPOZ010000052.1:0-21935 GCA_041488295.1 Allostellaceae bacterium | reverse complement strand
CCTCTCCCCTCGGGGAGAGGGAGGGACCCGCGACAGCGGGAGGGTGAGGGGGAGCCGCCGCCTGGTCAGCTACCGACCGGCGAATGGCGAGAGCGCGGAGGCTCCCCCTCACCCTCTCCTCTCCCCTCGGGGAGAGGAGAGACAGGAGTGGTGACGGCATGACCTGGTGCGCGACGGTGCTGACGATCTTTCCGG
This sequence comes from Allostellaceae bacterium, assembly GCA_041488295.1. Taxonomy (GTDB): domain Bacteria; phylum Pseudomonadota; class Alphaproteobacteria; order ATCC43930; family CGMCC-115725; genus URHD0088. The sequence continues at coordinate 21,740 of JBGPOZ010000052.1, read as the reverse complement.
AGATGTTTCCGGGACCCCTCGGCATGTCGCTTGCCGGGAAGGCGTTGCGCGAGGCGGTTTGGCGGCTGGAAACTGTGGACATCAGGGACTTTGCGCGCGATAAACACCGCTCCGTGGACGATGCGCCGTTCGGCGGCGGGCCCGGCATGGTGATGCGGCCGGACGTGCTGGACGCCGCGATCGCCGGCACCGCCGAGACGGGTCCGCTGGTTTACCTTTCGCCGCGCGGCCGGCTCCTCGATCAGGAGCGGGTCCGGGCGCTGGCGGCGGGGCCGGGGGTGCGGGTCGTATGCGGCCGTTTCGAGGGCGTCGATGAGCGGTTCCTCGAGGCGCGCGCCGTCGAGGAGGTCAGCCTCGGCGACTTCGTCTTGTCGGGCGGCGAGCCGGCGGCGATGGCGCTGCTCGACGCCTGCGTCAGGGTCCTGCCGGGCGTCCTCGGCGCCGCCGAGAGCCTGGCGGAGGAGAGTTTCGAACGGGGGTTGCTGGAATACCCCCATTATACCCGGCCGCAGGAATGGCAGGGACGGCACGTCCCGGACATTCTCGTTTCGGGACATCATGAGAAAATCCGCGCGTGGCGTCTTGCCCGGGCGGAGGAGACGACGCGCAAGCGCCGTCCCGATCTGTGGAACCGTTATGTGGCCGCGAAGAGCGGCGGCGCGTCATGAGACGGGTCGCCGGGCGAGGCCGGTGAGGAGAGGTCAGATGAATATTCTTCAGGCGCTCGAGGACGAGCAGGTCAAGAAGCTGAGCGAGGGGCGCGGCGTCCCCGAATTCGGCCCCGGCGACACATTGCGCGTCAGCGTCAAGGTGATCGAGGGCGAGCGCGAGCGCGTGCAGGCCTTCGAGGGCGTCTGCATCGGGCGCAAGAACGCCGGCATCAATTCGAATTTCACCTTGCGCAAGATCTCGTACGGCGAAGGCGTCGAGCGCGTCTTCCCGCTCTATTCGCCGCGCGTCACGGCGATCGAGGTGGTGCGCCGCGGCAAGGTCCGCCGCGCCAAGCTCTATTACCTGCGCGGCCGCACCGGCAAGGCGGCGCGCATCACCGAACGGGCACGCGAGACGGCGCATGTCGGCGAGGCCGCCGTCGAGCCCACCGGCGAGAAATAGTCGGGCGGAGGACGAACCGCGATGGCGAAACCGCGCACCCTCTTCGACAAGATCTGGGAGAGCCACGTCGTCGATCGGCAGGATGCCGAGACCTTCGTCATCTACATCGATCGCCACCTCGTCCACGAGGTGACGAGCCCGCAGGCCTTCGAGGGGCTGCGCGTAGCGGGGCGGCGCGTGCGGCGGCCGGATCTGACGATCGCCGTCGCCGACCACAACGTGCCGACGACCGACCGCAGCCGCGGCATCGCCGACCCTGAATCGCGTCAGCAGGTCGAGGTTCTCGAGCGGAACGTCAAGGAGTTCGGCGTCCCCTATTTCGCGGTCGACGACATCCGTCAGGGCATCGTCCACATCATCGGGCCGGAGCAGGGCATGACCCAACCCGGGATGACGATCGTCTGCGGCGACAGTCACACCGCGACGCATGGCGCGTTCGGCGCGCTCGCTTTCGGCATCGGCACCTCCGAGGTCGAGCACGTGCTGGCGACGCAAACCTTGATCCAGCGCTCGGCGAAGAACATGCGGATCAGCATCGAGGGCAAGCTGCCCTTGGGCTGCACCGCGAAGGACATCGTCCTTGCCATCATCGGCAAGATCGGCACCGCCGGCGGCACCGGCCATGTCGTCGAATACGCCGGCAGCACCATCCGCGAGCTCTCGATGGAAGGCCGCATGACGGTCTGCAACATGACGATCGAGGCCGGCGCGCGGGCGGGCCTCATCGCTCCCGACGAGACGACTTTCGACTATCTGAAGGGCCGTCCCTCCACGCCCAAAGGCGCCGCCTGGGAGCAAGCCGTCGCCTTCTGGCGGAGGCTCCCCTCGGACCCGGGCGCGCATTACGACACGGAGATCGCGCTCGATGCGGCGTCGATCGTGCCGCAGGTGACATGGGGCACCAGCCCCGAGGACGTCCTGCCGATCACCGGCTCCGTGCCGAACCCGGCCGACATCGCCGACGAGCAGCGTCGCTCGAGCATGGAGCGCTCGCTGGCCTACATGGGCTTGACGCCCGGCACGAAGTTGACCGAGGTGCCGCTTCAGCGCGTTTTCATCGGCTCCTGCACGAACGGCCGGATCGAGGATCTCCGCGAGGCGGCGAAGGTGGCTCGGGGCCGCAAGGTGGCGCCCGGCGTCAATGCCATGGTCGTTCCCGGCTCGGGACTCGTGAAGCATCAGGCCGAAGAAGAAGGGCTCGACAAGATCTTCATCGAGGCCGGCTTCGAATGGCGCGAGCCCGGCTGCTCGATGTGTCTTGCCATGAACGCCGACAAGCTCGAGCCCGGCGAACGCTGCGCCTCGACCTCGAACCGCAATTTCGAGGGAAGGCAAGGGAAGGGCGGCCGCACCCATCTCATGAGCCCGGCGATGGCGGCGGCGGCGGCGGTGACGGGGCGTCTTGCGGATGTGCGGAAGTTCGGGTGACGAGAGCGGCAGGTGCCCCAGGAGCCACCGCTTCAGCGCATTCATGATGCCGTCTATGAGGAAGGGATTGCGAAGCTGAGCCTCGAGTATCACCGGCGTCTGTCGACCGAGGAGATCGTCGAATCGCTACAACCAGGTCAAGCTCAGCCCTTGATCGCGACGGCGGACGGACGCATCGTTCAGGGCAATACCCGAATCAAGGTTCTTGAGGAGCGCGGTTTCCCGACCAATTCCTTGCCGCGAGTGGTGCATCGATGAAAACCAAATCCTTCGATCCCGAACGCGCGCTGAGCTTTTTCGGCACGCTCGCCGAAAATGAGAAAATATCGTTCTGGTGCGTGCTGGGGCACTATCTGACGGTCGTTCAGCGTGACTTCCTCTATCGCGATGCTTTGAGTGGTACGGCGCTTGCTCAGGCTCGCAAGATCAACGAAATGTTTCATCACCTGACGAGTTGCCTCAATCCGGAGAAGCGGCGCTCCGAGCAGCCTTGGAACGATGAGGAACTGTTGCGTGCAATGCTCCAAGACGCAACGACCATTGGGCTCAGAGCAGAATTTCTATCCGCACTCGAGAGTGCCGATCGCCATGCGCATGCCTTGCAGCATAGCGAGGCAGGGCGGGCGCCGTTGATGCTGCACGAATAGTTGCGAGGTAGGGCAGAGCGACATGCAGAAATTCACCACCCTGACCGGCGTCGCGGCGCCCTTGCCGATGATCAACGTGGACACCGACAAGATCATTCCGAAGCAGCATCTGAAGACGATTGCGCGCACCGGCCTCGGCAAGGCCCTCTTCGACGAGATGCGCTACCGCAACGACGGGTCGGAGAACCCCGATTTCGTCCTCAACAAGCCGGCATACCGCAACGCCAAGATCCTCGTCGCCGGCGACAATTTCGGCTGCGGCTCGTCGCGCGAGCACGCGCCCTGGGCGCTGCTCGATTTCGGCATCACCTGCGTCATCTCGACGTCGTTCGCCGACATCTTCTACAACAACTGCTTCAAGAACGGGATCTTGCCGATCAAGGTGTCGCGCGAGATTCTCGACAAGCTGATGGATGATGCGAGCCGCGGCGCCAACGCCATCATCTCGATCGACCTCGAAAAACAGGAGATCACCGGCCCCGATGGCGGCCGCGCCAGTTTCGAGATCGATCCCTTCCGCAAGCATTGCCTCTTGAACGGCCTCGACGACATCGGCCTCACTATGCAGAAATCGAAGGCGATCGACGATTTCGAGGCGAAGCGCAAGGCGGCGACGCCCTGGCTTTAGGGTGAGGGGTCACGCCTCCGCCGTCGCGGGTTGACCGACGGCGGCGGGCGCACGCGGTGCACTCGCGCGCGCAGAGCGACGCGCCGGCTTCCGCTCGCCGGGCCTCGCCCGCTATAAAGGCGGCGAGAGTGACGCGCATCGCGGCAAGAGGAGCGGAGAGTGGCATCCAATAGAAAGGTTCTCGTCCTGCCCGGAGACGGCATCGGGCCGGAGGTGATGAACGAGGTTTTGCGCGTTGCCGAATGGTTCGACAAACGGCGCATCGCCTCGTTCGACATGACCGAGGATCTGGTCGGCGGCGCCGCTTATGACGCCTACGGCACACCGCTCCACAACGACACGATGCTGCGCGCGCTGCGGGCGGATGCGGTGCTGTTCGGCTCGGTCGGCGGCCCCAAATGGGAGCATTTGCCCTTCGCGCTCCGGCCCGAGCGCGGCTTGCTGCGCTTGCGGAAGGAGATGGATCTTTTCGCCAATCTGCGCCCGGCGCTGGTCTTCGACGCGCTGATCGGCGCCTCGACCCTGAAGCCCGAATTCATCCAGGGCCTCGATCTCATGATCGTGCGCGAGCTGACGGGCGGCGTCTATTTCGGCGAGCCGCGCGGCGTCGAGCTGCTCGCCGACGGCACGCGGCGCGGCGTCAACACGCAGGTCTACACGACGCCCGAAATCATCCGCGTCGCGCGCGTCGCCTTCGAGCTGGCGAGGAAGCGCCGCAACAAGCTCACGTCGGTCGAGAAGGCGAACGTCATGGAATCGGGCGAGATGTGGCGGCAGGAGGTGCAGAAGCTGCGCGATGCCGACTATCCCGATGTCGAGCTCCAGCACATGTACGCCGACAATTGCGCGATGCAGCTCGTGCGCAATCCCAAGCAATTCGATGTGATCGTCACCGACAACCTCTTCGGCGACATCCTCTCCGATTGCGCGGCGATGCTGACGGGCTCGCTCGGCATGCTGCCCTCGGCCTCATTGGGCGCGCCCGACGCCTCGGGCCGGCGCAAGGCGCTCTACGAGCCGGTCCATGGCAGCGCCCCCGACATCGCCGGCAAGAACGCCGCCAATCCGCTCGCCTCGATGCTCTCCTTCTCGATGATGCTGCGTTATTCCTTCGACCTCGCCGAGGAGGCGGAGTTCGTCGACAGTGCGGTGAAGCGCGTGCTCGATTCCGGCATCCGCACCGGCGACATCATGCAGCCGGGCATGACCAAGGTGTCGACGAGCGCGATGGGCGATGCGCTGGTGAAGGAGCTGGAAAAACTCGCCGCGTGATGGTTGTGAGCGGCGCCGCAATGGCCCGTTCGAGCCTCACGCCTTCGCCGCGCGGCGCGTCGGCACGGCGAGCCAGCGCAGCCAGACAAGGGCGAGGCAGAAGATGCCGGCCACCGCCATCGCCAGAAGCGCCCGCGGCGGTCCCAGCGCGTCCGAAAGCGTGCCCGCGGCGAAGACGCCGATCGGCCCCGTCCCGATCGAGACGGTGATGAGCCCCATGACGCGCGAGCGCACCGCCGGCGGGGCATGGGTGAGGACAAGCGTGCTCTGCATGCTGCTGAAGGCGGCGGTGCCGAGCCCGCCGAGGAAGAGCATGACGACCGCGCCCGCGAACCACGGCGAGAGCGACATCGCGGCGAGGGCGGCGAAGAAGCAGGCCGAGCCGCGGATCATGACGCGCGGATGGTCCATGCGCAGCCAACCGGCGGCGAGCGCGAGGCCGCTCGCCATGGCGCCGCACGGCTCGGCTGCGGCAAGAAGCCCGACGAAGGCGGGCGACACGGCGAAATCATGGAGCCCGATCGGCGCCACCAGCGCCGTGTAGGAGAAGCCGAAGACGTTGGTGATGATGGTGATGAGCACGACGACGAGCAGCACGGGCTTGGCGCGCACGATCGTCATTCCCTCGGCGATGTCGGCGGGGATGCGGGCCAGATTTAGGCGTCGCTTCTCCTGGCGATAGGCGAGCCGGGCGGCGACGACCGCGGCGAGGAGGTGGAAGAGGGTGGCGAGGAGATAGGCCGCGGCGAGGCCAAAGATTTCGAAGATGGCGCCGCCGAACAGCGGTCCCACCATTCGGGCGAGGCTGCCCGTCATCGAATCGAGGGCGATCGCCTGCCCGACATGCGCCGCCTCGACAACCTCGCCGATCATGCGGCGGCGCACCGCCATTTCGCCCGACCAGAACGTTCCGCCGATGACGCCGCCGATGACGATATGCGAGAGCGCGATGCTGTGCGTCGCCGCGAGGCCGCACAGCACGGCCGAGTTGACCGCGAGCACGACGAAGCCGGCGAGCAGCAGGGCCTTGCGGTTGACGGCATCGGCGATGACGCCGGCGAGCGAGCCCATGACGAACATCGGCAAGGTGCGCGCCATCGTGACGAGGGCGACGGCGAGCGCCGAGCCGGTGAGATCGAAGGTGAAGATGCCGGCCACCAGCATCTCCAGCCAGCGCATCGCGTTGCCGAGCCCGCCGGCGATCCAAAGCCGACGATAGCCGGGCGACCGGAAGAGCTCGCGAAGCCGCGGCAGGCGCGGGGCCGGGCTCGGCGGTGCGCTCGCGTCGCCGGGCGGCGCCCGCGCGTCCGAGCTCACGGCAAGGGCGATGCGCCGATTTGCATCTTGATCGGCGCCCCGCCGCCTTCCGGCCGGACGGCTCCGGCACAGCCGGCGACCAGCACCGCAAGGGAGAGGATGAGAAGTGCGCGCGTCATCGCGGTCTCCTCCGCGAGCGTCAGATCTTGTCCGGCCGACCTGCCGCGACCCAGCGCTGATAGGCGGCGCGGGTCTCGTCGGTCGCCGGGTAATTGCCGATCGTCGGGTGCCCGTGGTCGACGCGCTTGCGGATGAAGACCTCAAGGCGTTCCTGCTCGACGCTGTCGCGCGCCACCTCGGCGACGAGATGGCGCGGGATGACGACGACCCCGCCGCCATCGCCGACGACGATGTCGCCCGGAAAGACCGCGACGCCGCCGCACCCGACCGGCCGGTTGACGTCGACCGGGTAGAGGAAGTTGAAGCTGGGCGGCGGCGCCATGCCGTTGCAGAAGATCGGCAGCGCCATCTTCTCGAGCTCGGGCACATCGCGCATCGCCCCATCCGAGACGACGCCGGCGATGCCGCGCTGGAGGAGCCGGGCGGCGAGGATGTCGCCCAAGGTGCCGGCCCGGGTCTCGCCGCGCGCGTCGATGACGAGGACGGCGCCTGCCGGGATCTCCTCGATGGCGCTGCGTTGCGGGTTGCCCTGTTGCGCAACGCTGGCCGGCGTCGCCAGATCCTCGCGCGCCGGGATGAAGCGCAAGGTGTAGGCGGGGCCGGCGAAGCGCACCGCCGCCGGGTTGAGCGGCGCGACGCCGTTCACCGAGGCGAAGCGGAAGCCGCGCTTCAAGAGCTGGATCGACAGCGTCGCCGTGCTCGCCTCGAGGAGGAGGGCGCGGGTTTCGGCGTCGAGCGGTGCGGTGTCGCTGGTCATGATCGAAGCGCCTTTTCGAGTTCGGTGTTGAGACGGCCGGCCGCCCACAGCGCGAGCATGCGGAAATCGGAGAGGAAGGACCAGAGCGGATGGCCGAACGTCGCCGGCCGGTTGCCCTCGAAAGCGCCATGCCCGAGCCATGCACAGGCATAGCCGGTGAGCGGGGCGGCGATGAGGAGGCGCCAATCGCCGAGGAGCACGGCGAGGACAAGGAGCGCGAGGCCGCAGGCGCTGCCGAGATAGTGCGCTGCGCGCGTCCGCGGATCGCGGTGCGCCCGCAAATAGTGCGGCCAGAACTCGGCATAGCCGGCAAAGCGCTCTGCCATCACCAAAGGGTGCCGTAAAGCGCCGGCGGCGGCAATGGGTGCGATCGGGGAGGCTGAGAATCGGTTGTCTCGGAACGACCACGCTGCGTCCTTCGAGACGCCGCCCTCCGCTCCGCGACAGGCAGCTCCTCAAGATGAGGCGGACCTTCAATGCCATTCCCAATTTGCCCCATCCGGAGCCGCCGGAAGGCGGCGTCTCGAAGGACGCAGGATCGCGGTCCACGGGCGCGGCAGCTTCTCACAACCCCACATACGCCTGCCGCACGCGGTCGTCGGCGAGGAGCGCGGCGCCTGTTCCGGTCATGACGATGCGGCCATTCTCGAGCACGTAGCCGCGATCGGCGAGGGCGAGCGAGAGGGCGACGTTCTGCTCGACGAGGATGATGGTGAGGCCCTTTTCCGCGCGCAGGCGCCGGATCACGGCGAAGACATCCTCGACGATGCGCGGCGCGAGGCCGAGCGAGGGCTCGTCGAACATGATGAGGCGCGGCATCCCCATGAGGCAGCGCGCGATCGCCAGCATCTGCTGCTCGCCGCCCGACAGCGTCCCCGCCGACTGCCGGCGCCGCTCGGCGAGGCGCGGGAAGAGCGTGTAGGCGCGATCGAGGCTCGCTCGCATGCCGTCCCGCGCGCGCTTGATGACGGCGCCCATCTCGAGATTCTCGACGACGCTCATATTGGGGAAGATCTGCCGCCCCTCGGCGACCTGCCCGATGCCGCGCTCGCAGATGCTATGGCTAGGCTCGCCGGCGATCTCGCTTCCCTCGAAGCGGATCGAGCCGCGCGCGGGGCGGTGCATCCCGGCAATGGTGCGGATGAGCGAGGTCTTGCCGGCGCCGTTGGCGCCGATGATGGCGACGATCTCGCCTTGGGCGACCTCGATCGCGACGCCGTCCAGCGCTTGCGCGTCGCCGTGGAAGAGATCGAGATCGCGGACGCTCAGCATGATTGCGCCGCTTCGCTCCGCGCTCCGCCCGCGCTGCCGAGATAAGATTCGAGGACGCGCTTGTCGCGCGCCACCACCTCGGGCGTGCCCTCGCAGATCTTCTGGCCGTGATGGAGCACGACGATGCGGTGCGAGAGCGCCATCACGGCGCGCATGACGTGCTCGGTCAAAAGGATGGTGAGCCCGGTGTCGCGGCTCAATTCGGCGAAGCTCGCGACCATGCGGTCGATCTCGGTCGGGCGGAGGCCGGCCATCACCTCGTCGAGCAGCAGGAGCTTCGGTCCGGTCGCGAGCGCGCGCGCCGTCTCGAGGCGCTTGCGCTCCGACAGGGTGAGCGCGTGCGCGGGATGCGCTGCCTTCTCGGCAAGGCCGAGGCGTTCGAGGATCTCGATGGCGATGCGCCGCGCCTTGCCGACATCGGCGGTGCGGCGCAAGGCGCCGACGAGCACGTTGTCGACGACCGAGAGCCCGCCGAAGGGCCGCACGATCTGAAAGGTGCGGCCGATGCCGGCATCGCAGATCCGGTCGGGCCGGAGCCCGGTGATGTCGACGCCGTCGAGAATGATCCGCCCGGCATCCGGTCGGAAGACGCCGGCGATGAGGTTGAAGACCGTCGTCTTGCCCGCGCCGTTCGGCCCGATGAGGGCGACGATCGCGCCACGCGGCACCGTGAAGCTGACATCGTCGACGGCGCGCAGGCCGCTGAAATGCTTCGAGACGCCGCTCACTTCGAGAAGCGGTGCCGGGTTCATGGCTTGGGCTGCCGGTCGCGGCCGAGACGAAGCCGCTCGGCGATGAACGGCCACAGCCCGCGCGGCTGCGCGATGACAACGATGGCGAGGATGACGCCGTAGAGGAGCTGCTTGATGCCGTTGATGCCCCAGGACGCGGTCACCTCGGTCAATGTCTGGTTGAGCGCGGTCAAGACGAAGGCGCCGAGGATCGGGCCGAACAAGGTGCCGAGGCCGCCGATGATGGCGGGGAGGATCGCCTCGATCGAGCGCTCCACGGCGAAGGTGGTCTCGGGGTAAAGGTTGTTGTTGTAGAAGGCGAGGAAGACACCGGCGATTGCGGTCAATCCGGCCGACATGACGATGGCGGCGAGCTTGTAGCGGAAGACATCGATGCCGCTCGCCTCGGCCGCGGCTTCGTCCTCGCGGATCGCCTGCCAGTAATAGCCGATGCGGCGAGCGAGGAGGACGCGGCCGAGCGCGAGGAGGGCGAGGGTCGCTGCGAGCAGCAGGTAGTAGAACATGACCGGCGCGCCGCGCAGCGTGACGAGGTCGTTGCTCGTGCGGTTGGCGACCGGCAGGAAAAGGCCGCTCGAGCTGCCGATCCAGTCGAAATGGTCGAACAGGATGCGGGTGAATTCGGCGAACGCGATGGTGAGCAGGGCAAAATAGACGCCGCCGACGCGGAAGCGAAAGCTGAGCGCGCCGATGATCGCCCCCGCCGCCGCAGCGATCACGATCCCCGCCGGCATGCCGAGCCAGGGTGAGATGCCGTAATGGACGAAGAGCGCGGCGCTGACATAGGCGCCGAGGCCGACATAGAGCGCATGGCCGAGAGACAGCAGCCCGGCGAAGCCCATCATGATGTTCCAGGCCTGGCCGATATAGGCGGCGAGGAGAACGAGGATGAGGACCGAGACGAGATAGTCGTTGGCGACGAGCGGCGCCGCCGCCATCGCGGCGGCGAAGAGGGCGATCGCCGCGACGCTGCGTCCCGGCAATGCGAAGGGCAGGGTCACGGGCGCCGCCCGAGAAGACCTTGCGGCCGAAGCAGCAGGACGAGGATGAGAAGGGCATAGCTGAACATGCTCTTCATCGAGGGGTCGATGTAGAATCCGGAGAGCGCCTCGGAGACGCCGACGAGGAGGCCGCCGAGCAGCGCGCCGCCGAGGCTGCCGAGCCCGCCGACGATGACGATGATGAAGGCGAGCAAGGTGTAGTCGGTGGCAAGATAAGGATGCACGTCGATGAGCAGCAGCATCAGGCTGCCGGCGGCGCCGACGCAGGCAGCGCCGAGCCCGAAGGTGACGGCGTAGAGGCGCTTCACGTCGAGGCCGACGATTTGCGCGCCGAGGTAATTGTCGGCGCAGGCACGGATTGCCTTGCCGGTGCGGGTGAAGCGGAAGAAGCCCCACAGCAGCGCGGCGCCGAGGACGGCCCCGCCGGCGGCGAGGATTCGCACCTTGTCGAGGAGGAGGCCGAACACATCGTAGCTGTCGAAGGCGTAATCGAGCTGGACGCCGCGGGCGTCGGGGCCGAAGCCGATCAGCATGCCGCTCGTCAGCATGATGGCGATGGCGAGCATGAGCAGGAACTGCATGTGCTCGGGGCGGGTGACGAAGCGGTTGATGAGCCCGCGCTGCAGGGCGTAGCCGGCGAGGAACATGGCGCCGGCGATCAGCGGCATCGCGAGGATGGGGTCGATGCGCAGCCAATGGAACAGCGCCCAGGCGCCGAACATGCCGAGCACCATCATCTCGCCATGGGCGAAGTTGACGACGCGGATAACGCCGAAGATGACCGAGAGGCCGAGCGCCATCAGCGCATAGACGGCGCCGGTCAGGAGCCCGGCGATGACGATGTTGAGGAGGAGCACTAGCTTGGAACCCTCTCCCGCGTGCGGGGCCTCTTCGCAATTGCCCGCACCGGCGATTTTTGTCTCCTCCCCCGCTTGCGGGGGAGAAGACAAGGTGGGGGAAGCCGCAGCCGTTCGAGATCTCGCAACGTCAGCGCTGCGGCGAGAACCCCCACCCTGCCCTCCCCCGCGAGCGGGGGAGGGATTTTGAAAAGGTCGCGCTTGCGGGAGAGGGAATCATCGAGGTGAGAGCGCGAGCTCACCCCCGCTGCGCCCAGCCGGGCATCGGGAAGACGGGCTTCATCGCCGCCGCCTCATCGGGCAATGTCACGACCGGCTTGCCGTCGCGGTTCTGGATCGCGGCGGAGATCTGGTCCGGGTTCTGGCCCTTCTCGTCGAAATGGATCGGGCCGCCGATCATCACGCGCTTCTCGATCCTGGTCGCCTTGAGCGCCTCCACCAGCGCCTGCGGTGCGTTGGAGCCGGCGCGCTTGGCGGCGTCGGCGCAGATCTGGATGCCCTCGAAGGAGAAGCCGATATTGAGGTCGTAATCCTGGTCGGGATAGGCCTTCTCGAAGGCTTTCTGCAGGACGCCGCTCATCTCCTGCTTGGGGTTCATCCACGGCACGTTCGAGACGCAATAATCGGCGTATTTGCCGAGCGTCTTGAGGAACTGGCCCTCGTACATGCCGGGGCTGCCCGGGCTGATGATGCCCATGGGCTCGAATTTCTGCTTCACCATCTCGCGCACCATCAGGATGGCGTCGTTGAGACGGGTGACGACGAAGTTGAGCTCGGCGCCGGTCGCCTTCGCCTTCGCCACCTCGATCGAGAGATCGCGCGCCTTGGGATCGTAGGAGATCGTCTCGACGATCTTGAAGGGGAGGCCGATCTGCGGCGCCAGCGCGGTGATGCCGGCCAGCATCGATTGGCCGAAGGTATCGTTGACATGCATGAAGACGGCGGTCTTCGGCGTCGTGCCGGTCACCTCGAAGAAGTTCTTCATCCGCTTCAGGCCGTTGGTCACCAGCATCGGGCTCGTCGGGAAGTTGCGGAAGACAAATTTGTAGCCCTGCTCGGTGATCTTCGGCTCCGAGCCGATATTGATGACGCAGGGGACACCCTTCTGCTCGGCGACTTGGGCGATCGCCGCCGTCGCGCCCGATTCGAAGGCGCCCATGATGATGTGCGCGCCGTCGCGGATCAGCTTCTCGGCCTGGGTGCGCGCGACGTCCGGGCTCGATTCGGTGTCGGCGTTCATGAGCTGCACCGGCATGCCCATCTCGGCGAGGATCGGCACCGCGAGATCGCAGCCGCGCTGGCACGCCTGGCCGATGAGGGCGAGGAACCCCGAGCGCGGCAACAGGACACCGATCTTGGCCGGTTCCGCGGCCCTCGCGCCCCAGCGCAGGAGCGCGGGCGCGGCAAGCACCAGGCCGCTCGCGGCGGCGCCGCGCGCGACGGCGCGCCGGCTCATATGTTCCCGATGCCTTGCACCCATATTGTCCTCCCTCGACCTTGCGCGATGTCGCTCGCCGACCTGCCCGATCCAGCGACTTTATCGATCCCAGAGCCTCGCTCCAAGGGGGGTGGCCGAGATTCGTGCGGCGACCAAAGCCTGGGATTTGCTTGGTTCTGTCGCCTTCACAAAAAAGTTAGTTCCGATACGCCGCCGTCGCGTATACCGTCATTCCCGAGACGATGGTGTGATATCTGAGATTGCACCGCGCCGGTTGTTAAAAATAGCGCCCCGATCTGCGAGAACCGAGGCGCCAATCTTATCCGGGTTCACGATCTTGCCAGCCAGTTCATCCCCACTGGCCGGCTTGCCCCCCCTCACTCACTTCCTCCCCCGGCCTAGCGGCGGGTGAGGGGGGGACCTTAACCCAGGCTATCCGTGCAATCAATGTCGTTCGTGTGCGAATGATCGCGCATCGGTTGTGCTGATCAGGGCGAAATCGATCCCAGGGTTGCGCCATACCGGGCGAGACACGCCATGCCGAATTCGTCCGGCGTGCCATGAGGGGCGCGGTCATGCACGGGACCCAGCCCGGCCCGCCGCGCCAACAGGCGCTTGCCGTAGCACATGAGATTGTCGAGCGACTGCATGAGGAAGACGAGCAGCGGCAGGATGCTGCGGTAGAGCGCCTCGGCCGCGGCCTCGTCGGTCGGATTGCCGCTCCGCATCAGCTCGAAGATCCGAACCTGGATATCGCAGCTCTCGGCGCCGGGGATGAGGCCGGCGCAGCCGGCGCGAAGATTGTCGGGCAATTCGAGTCCGCCCCGGCCGTTGAAGGCGGCAAGGCGGCCTTCGGTCTCCGCAATGGTGCGGCGCATGGCAAGGGCCGAGGATTCGCCCTTCAACAACGTGAAATTGGCATGGTTGCGCGCAAGGTCGAGGAGCTCGGCATTGCCAAGACCGATGCCCAGATAGTCCGGCGCATTCTGGATCGCGACCGGCAGGGCGACGCGCTCCATGACCGCACCGAAAAACCGCATGAGATCGGACTGGCTCAGCCCCTTCTCCGGCGGCGGCTGGAGAATGAGCCAGGCGGCGCCGTTCGTCGCGGCGACGCGCGCCAGCTCGATCTGCTCGGCGGGGGTCGCCCCGGAGATCGTCGCCGCGAGCGGGCGGCGGCCGCCGATGTCCTCGCCCACCCATTCGAGAATTTGGTGCTTCTCCGCAACGGAGAGCTTCCCGATCTCGGTGGCGAGGCCGAGCACGGCGAGGCCGTGCGCTCCGTGCGCCAAGCAAAATTCGGTCTCTAGGCGCATCGCGGCGCGGTCCAGGCGCCCATCGGCGCCGAACATCGCGTAGAGCATCGGATGGATGCCGGTGAAAGGAGCGGCGGTCATCGCCGCTCAGAAGCGCCGGAGCAGCCGGTCGATATAGTCGCGTTCGATCACCGGGCGGCTGCGCTCGCCGGCGCGGCGGCGCAGCTCGTCGAGGATCTCGCGCGATTTCTGCAAATCCGCCTGGCCCGGGATCTTCACGTCCTCGTCGGTGCCGTTCCCCGACAGCGTTCGCCCGAGCGGATCGCGATCGGCGCGCGGCGAGGGATTGCCGTTCGGCCCGCGATTGCGCTCGCCGTGGCCCATCCCGTATTGGTTCGCCATCTGCTCGGCCATGTCGCGGGCCGCCTGCTGCAATTGATCGAGCGCTTCGGTCTGCGGCCCGACGGCTTGTCCCGGCGCATTGCGCTTCAGCGCGTCGACGGCATCGCGCATCGCCCGCTCGGCGCGGCCCAAGGGCTGCGGGATATCGCCGCCTTGTCCCTCGCCCATCTGCCGCATCATCTCGCCCAGCATGCGCCGCAGGGCTTCCTGCTGGCCGGCGGCGTCCGATTGGTCGCCGAACTCGCCCTCTTGGCCCATCTGGCCCTGTTGCCCCCTCTGGCCTTGCTGGCCCCTTTGCCCCTGCTGGCCGCGCTGCCCTTTTTGCCCTTGCTGGCCGGGGCGCGCCGATCGGAAGGTGCGGTCGAGAAGCTGTTGCTGACGCTGCATCAGCTCCTGCATCTGCCGCATCGACTGCCGCTGCTGCTGGCCGTTATTGCCTTGCTCCGTCGGGCTCATCCGCCCGGCTTGCAGATTCTCGAGCATCTCCTGAAGCTGAGCCAGCAAGTCGCGCGCCGCATCGCGCGCGCCGGTGCGCGCGAGCTCGCGCGCGCGGTCGAGCATCTTCTGCAGCTCGTTGCGATCGACCATGCGTTGGGGGTCCATCGGCGGCAGGTTCTTGAGTTGGTCGGGATCCATGCGCTGCATGTTCTCGGCGAGCGCCTGGAGGTAGCGGTCGATCGCCTGCTGCAGCTCGTTCATCAGCCGCTGAATCTCGGCGTCCGGCGCATTGTTGGCGAGCGCGTCCTGGAGGCGCCTTGCCAGATCGCGCAATTCGCGCTGGGCGAGCGAGACCTGACCATCCTCGATCTCGAGCGCGGCGTCCCACAGCATCTGCTGCACCTCGCCGATCGCCTTCGCCTCGCGATCGAGAATGAGCCGCGCCGCCGCCATGCGCAGGCCGAGGAAGATGGCAACGCTGTCGTGGAAGAGCCCGGGCCGCGACGAGAGGTCCGAGAGGATCTCGCTGACCGCCTGCCGCTGGCTCGGGTCGAGGGTCAGCTGCTTGCGCTGATCGATGACGGCGCGCGCCAGCGGATTGTTGAAGACGCGCTCCGGCAAGGTCATCTTGACGGGGTCGCTTTCGCCGGTCTGGCCGATCGCGTCGGTCGCGACGAGGCGAATCTCGACCGGCAACCCGGCCCAGACATGCGGCGTCAGATCATGGAAGCTCGCATTCTTCGCGTCCTTGGCATGGATGCCGGGAAGCGGCAGATCGAACTCGATCTTCTGATCGGCGGGGCCGTCGGGCCGCGTGATCACCGACTTGACGCCGACGACGCCGTAATCGTCGGTCGCATGATACTCGAGGCGCAGGGCGGCGCGCTGCGTCGCTTGCGGCGGCGTCGCAAACTCGACGCTGGGCGGCTCGTCCGGGATGATGCGGATCGGCCAGGCGGCGAGCGGCGCGCCGTCCTGCTCTACAGCGAGCTTCTGTCCGGCGACCAGCTTGGCCGAAATCTTGTAATTCTGGCTGTCGATCGGCGTAAACGGGGTCGCGGCCCCATCGATCTTGAGCTCCGGCGGCTTGCGCCCGCCATGGACTTGCGCCAGCACGATGCTGCCGGTCGGCACGGCGATCGCCGTACCCTTGTAATCGCGCAGCAGGAATTGCGGCGGCAGGCCGGTGTAGTCGGGCGGCGCCACCCAGATGTCGATGCTGGCCGCCGCCGCCGCCGGCCCGCTGTTGAAATCGGGGTGCAGAGCGCGTGCCAGACGCTGATCCCACTGCGTGCCGGCGCCGAGCGCGGCAATCACCATGAGGAGAAGGAGGGCGCCGCGTAGACCAAAGGGATCGCGCGCGGTGAGGCCGGCCGCCGGCAGGCCGACGCGCAGCCGCCGCGTCGCCGCCGCCATGCGCGCGCGGTGGGCATGCCACAACACCATCGTCGCCGGGTCGCTGCCGCTGGCAAGGCGGTCCGCCAGCGCGGCCAGCGGGCGATGTGCGAGCCCGCTCGCCCGCTCGATCCGGCGCCGCGCCGCGGCGATGCCGGGCGGTCGCAGCAGATGGAGGACGCGCGCCACGGGATAGAGGATGGCGCCAGCGAAGAGCGCCAGCAGCACCGCGTGCAGCCAGCCCGGCAGTTGATCGAAGAGGTCGAAGAGGGCGAGGACGACAAAGAGCCCGATGGCGCCGACGGCCGGCCAGAGCGCCGGCCAGAGCCGCTCCCACAAGAGGGAAAGGCGGGCGAGGGCAAGCCGCACGCCGAAGGAACCGGGTTCCTGACCCGGGGCGGGAAGACGAGGCTCGTCGTGGCTCATCGCGCACCTCGCGCCTTTGGCTTCAATCGAGCCATCCCGGCAATTTGTCCTGGGACAGCATGTCGTCATATGTCGGGCGCGGACGGATGACGGCGAAGTCGTCGCCACGCACCAGCACCTCGGGCACCAGCAATCGCGAATTATAGACCGAACTCATTGCCGAACCATAGGCGCCGGCCGACAGGAACGCGACGAGCGCACCGGGCCCGATCGGCGGCAGCTGCCGTTGGATCGCGAAGGTATCGCCCGATTCGCAGATCGGGCCGACCACGTCGCAGGGGCTGGTCGCGGCCTTGGGATGCGGCTCCTCGACCGGCACGATCTCGTGCCAGGCCTCGTAAAGGGCGGGGCGGATGAGATCGTTCATCGCCGCGTCGAGAATGAGAAAACGACGGGTCGCCCCATCCTTGACATAGACGATTTGGGCCACCAGCACGCCGGCGCTGCCGACCAGGGCGCGGCCCGGCTCGAGGCTGATGGCGACGCCGAGATTGCCGGTCGTGCTCTCGACGATGGCGGCGTAGTCGGCGAGCGCGGGCGGCGTTTCGTCGCGATAGGCGATGCCGAGCCCGCCGCCGAGATCGAGCCGGCGCAGCGCATGGCCTTCGGCGCGCAGCTCGCGCACGAGCTCGGCAAGGCGCGAGAAGGCAAGACGGTAGGGGGCGAGATCGGTCAGTTGCGAGCCGATATGGACGGCGAGTCCTTCGAGCGCGATGCCCGGCAAGGAGGCGGCGCGCTTGGCGACGCGGTGGATGAGGTCGAGATCGATGCCGAACTTGTTCTCTTTCTTGCCCGTCGAGATCTTTGCATGGGTCCGCGCATCGACATCGGGATTGACGCGCAGCGCGACCGGAGCCCGCACCCCCATGCCGGCGGCGATTTCGCTCAACGCCTGGAGCTCGGGCTCCGATTCGACATTGATCTGGTGAATCCCCTGCTCCAGCGCGAAACGCAGCTCGCCGCGCGTCTTGCCGACGCCGGAGAAGACGATGCGCTCGGGCGGCACGCCGGCGGCAAGCGCCCGCCGCAGCTCGCCTTCGGAGACGACGTCGGCGCCGGCGCCGAGCCGCGCGAAGCTGTGGATGATGGCGAGGTTGTGGTTCGCCTTGAGGGCATAGTAGATCGTCGCGCCCTGCTCGGCGAAGGCCGAGCAAAAGCGCCGGTATTGGGCTTCGAGACCGGCGCTCGAATAGCAGTAGAAGGGTGTCCCGACGGCGGCGGCGATGCGTGAGAGCGGCACGTTTTCCGCGGCGAGCGCGCCTGCGCGGTAGCTGAAGCCCGGACCCGCGAGAATCCCGACGCGATCGGAGGCGGGGGCGCTACTCACTGGGATAGCTCCTGGGATAGGTGTCGGGTTGGCCCTCAGGCGCGCGCGGCGGCGCCTTCTTGGCGCAACCGGCGAGCGCCGCGGCGAGGACGAGGGCGACGAGCACACGGCGGCGCCACGCGCGAGCGGAGGCGGGCGACCTCACAAGAAGCGCTCCCGCGCGGCTTGCGCCGCACGACGGACGTTGTCGGGCGCGGTGCCGCCGAAGCTGGTCCGGCTCTTGACCGAGCTCGCGGCGTCGAGAACGTCGAAGACGGCGGCGGTGATCCGCGGCTCGACCGCCTGCATCTCGGCGAGCGGCAATTTGGCGAGCGTGACACCGCGCCCCTCGGCGGCCTTGACGAGGGCGCCCGTCACGTGATGCGCCTCGCGGAACGGCAGGCCGAGCACGCGCACCAGCCAATCGGCGAGATCGGTCGCGGTCGCGTAGCCGCGC
This sequence comes from Allostellaceae bacterium, assembly GCA_041488295.1. GTDB lineage: Bacteria > Pseudomonadota > Alphaproteobacteria > ATCC43930 > CGMCC-115725 > URHD0088. Next base: position 3,461 of record JBGPOZ010000052.1, on the reverse strand, counting down.
TCGGCCATGGCGCGCATCGCCTCGGGATTGGCTTTGAGGTCGATCACCATGCCGGTCGTCGCGGCGAGGCAGAGCTCGAGCGTGTCGGCGGCCTCGAAGCTCGGCTCCTTGTCTTCCTGCATGTCCTTTCCGTAGGTGAGCGGCAGGCCCTTCATCACCGTGAGGAGGCCGACGAGCGTGCCGGCAAGGCGCCCCGTCTTGGCGCGCACCAGCTCGGCGGCGTCGGGATTGCGCTTTTGCGGCATGATCGAGCTGCCGGTCGTGAAGGCGTCGGACAGCGTGATGAAGCGGAAACCGTCGCTGCACCACAGCACGATCTCCTCGGCGAGGCGCGAGAGGTGGGTCCCGCAGATCGAAGCCGCGGCCATGAATTCGAGGGCGAAGTCGCGATCGGCGACGGCATCGAGGGAATTCGCCATCGGCCGGTCGAAACCCAGCGTCTTCGCCGTCATCGCGCGGTCGATCGGGAACGAGGTGCCGGCGAGCGCCGCGGCGCCGAGCGGGCATTCGTTGAGGCGCCTGCGGCAATCCGCCATCCGCCCGCGATCGCGCCCCAGCATCTCGACATAGGCCATGAGGTGGTGGCCGAAGGTGACCGGCTGCGCGATCTGCAGATGGGTGAAGCCCGGCATCACCGTCGCGGCGTGGCGCTCGGCCTGATCGATCAGCGCCGCCTGCAACGCCTGCATCCGGCGCTCGAGGCGGTCGACGGCGTGGCGCAGCCAGAGGCGGAGATCCAAGGCGATCTGGTCGTTGCGCGAGCGTGCCGTGTGCAGACGCCCGGCCGGCGGACCGATGATCTCGGCGAGGCGCGCCTCGACATTCATGTGAATGTCCTCGAGCGCCCGCTTGAAGACGAAGGCGCCGCTCTCGATCTCGTGAAGAATTTGGGCTAGACCCGCGGCGATCCGCTCGCCATCTTCGGCGCCGATGATCTTCTGCCGCACCAGCATGGCGCAATGCGCCTGGCTGCCGGCGATGTCCTCGGCAAAGAGGCGCTTGTCGAAATCGATCGAGGCGTTGATGCGCTCCATGATCTCCGCGGGCCCGCCGGCGAACCGACCGCCCCACAGGGCGTTGGCCGCGGACACGCTCTCGGGCGAGGAATGTTTCGTCATGCCAGGCAATCCCGCGGCGCGGCGGAGGTCGGGGCGGTCATGAATCGGTCTCGCCTACTCATTCTGGCAATCATCCTTTGCGGCGCCGGCGCCTCGCTCGGCGGCCTTGCTCTGTGGCGCTTTCCGTTGTCGCACGTTCCCGAGCCGACGGGCAACGCGGTGTCGGGGCTCGGCCAGTTTATCGCGGCCGATCCGCCGCGGCCAGCGCCCGAGCTTGCCTTCGACGATGGCACCGGCAAGACGGTGACCCTCGCCGATTTCCGCGGCCGGGTCGTCCTCGTCAATCTGTGGGCGACGTGGTGCGAGCCTTGCGTGCGCGAGATGCCGGCGCTCGACCGTCTCGAAGCGGCGATGGGGAGCAAGGATTTCGCCGTCATCCTCGTCTCGCAAGATCGCGGCGGCGCCCATGTCGTCGAGCCGTTCTTCGCCAAGCTCGGCTTGACGAGCCTGCGGACATATCTCGATCCCAAGGGGATTGTCGGCCGCGGCTTCGGCGTGCGCGGCCTGCCGACGACAATCCTGCTCGACCGCGACGGCGCCGAGCTCGGCCGCACCGAAGGCGGGACCGATTGGGACGGCGCCGCGGCCGCGGCGCTGATCCGCCGCTATGTCGAGAAGAAGGCGGCGGCGAACTAGGGTCGTGTAATCAAAGATCGAGCTTGCTGCGCGCGCGGCTTGCTCAACGTCTGCTTACCAGCCGATCGCGACCGATTTGTGGACATTATGGAGGGTCCGAGTCGTGCCAAAAGCGGTCCTTCACGGGCTCATCGCTGCACGACCGGAGTCGACCCAAAGCAGCCCCCGGCGAGTGGGGTCAAATCTGCTTCAAACGGAGCCTCGACCATAAGTCCGACGCTTGGAAGCCAACACTGTCCCAGGGTGCCGTCGGGAGTAGCTTCCATCTGTCGCGGCTGCCGCTCTCTGTCGTCCCGCGGGTGCGGCGACATCGCCCGCTCAGCTCCCCTCCAGACCCTGAACACCAGGGAAGAACAGGTCCTTCCAGCTCGCCGGCTGATTCTTGACGCGCCCGGTCTTGTGCAGGAAGTCGGCCATCTTGAATGTGTTCCTGGGGACGACGCCCCAGATCATGTCCGGATCAGCGACCATCTTGGCCACGGACTCCGGGTCGGAATTCGACCGATCGAGCTGAAGATGAATCTTTGCGGCTTCGACCGGATTGCTTTTCAAGGATGCGGTCGCCTCGACGAGGGCCGCGATCAACGCCGTCATGAGGTGTGGATTGGCCTCGTAGAACCGCTTCGTGGTCCAAAGATGCGTCGTCGTTCCCGGTCCACCTGTGGCGTCGAACGAGTGGCCGATGCGACGGATGCCGGGATGACGCAGCTCCTCGTACATCAGCGGCGGCGAGGCGAAGTGCGCGGTGATCTCTGTCTTGCCGGAGATGAGCGCCGCGGCGGCTTCGGCGTGGGGCAGGCCGACCGTCAGGTGGTCGAAATGCTTGTACTCGTCAACGCCGTACAGCGTCGCGGCGATCATCTGCAAATACGTCGCTTGGGTCGAAACGCCGATCGCCGGCAGTGCGATCCTGTCTTTCTCGGTGAAGTCACCCACCGATGCAACGTTCGGATTGTTGGTGTTGATGTAGTTCGGCTGGCAGCACAGGGCCGCAATGCTCCTGACATCGGCTCTGCCAAAGGTCTTGTCCCACAGCACGAGGAACGGCGGGAATCCTGCGACCACGATGTCGGCCTGTCCGCCGAGCAACATGTCGTTCATCGTCGCTGGGCTCGCCACGGGCTGGAAGGTGGCCGTGACGCCCGGATGGCCAAGCGCTCTGACGTGCTTGTCCAGCAGGTTCTGCGCCTCGATCAGATAGATCTGGAGATAGCCGAGGCCGATCTGTCGCACGAAGCGGATTTGGCTGGTCTCCTCTTGCGCTCGCGCGATGCGCGCCGGAGTGAACGACGACGACGCGCCCGCGGCGACGCCGCCGATGACCTCCCGCCTGCTAAGCCGAAGAACCATGGCCAGCTCTTTGGTTCTGCCCTGTCCGCGCACGGCCAATATAGAGCTTTGAGGCAATAGAAGGGAGGCCCAACTCGGTTCAAAGTCGGCGACGGGTCAGCCCGACACACGGTACAGCAGCTTCGCAGGTCCGCTTCCCACCGAGGCCGTGTGAAAACGCGCAATTGATGCGGTCGGTTGTCGTGCTGGTGCGTGCCGTTGGATCGGTAGGTTCGATTGGGCCTCGCACCTGACGAGGAGGCCGAACTGCGGATCACGCCCGCAAGGCCGCCATGAGTGGCGGAGGTCCCAGGATGGCGATCACACTCTTCAGATTAGAGGCCAGGACGTGGAGGCTCATCTCCGTTTTGCCCTTTT
>JBGPOZ010000051.1:0-22015 GCA_041488295.1 Allostellaceae bacterium | reverse complement strand
GAGCTTGCTGCGGCCGACACCGGGGATCTGCGACAAATCGGCGAGGGTCCTGGGCCGGCGGCGCACCATCTCCATCAGGGTCGCGTCGTGGAAGATGACGTAGGGCGGCACGCCCTGCTCGCGCGCGAGATCGAGCCGGCGCGCCCTGAGGCGCTGCCACAGCCCCTCCTCCGCCGAATTCAGCGCTGCGGTGGGGAGGCCGCCGGCGGCGCGATTCGCGCGGCGGCGGATGCGTCCCACCTCGAGATCCTTGCGGAAGGCGACAGGGACCTCGCCGCGCAGCACCGCGGGCGCGGTCTCGCCGAGATAGAGCCCGCCATGGCCCTCGACATCGACCGCGAGATGACCTTGCGCCACGAGCTGACGGAACACCGAGCGCCATTCCTCCTTGGCGAGCTCCGCGCCGACGCCGAAGGTCTTGATGCGGTCATGCCCCAATTGCCGGATGCGGTCGCTCACCTTGCCGAGCAGCACGTCGATGAGGTGCTGGACGCCGAAACGCTGCCCGGTGCGGAAGACGGCGGAGAGCGCCTTCTGCGCGGCGACAAGGCCGTTCCACACCGTCACCGGCTGGAGGCAGATATCGCAGTTGCCGCAAGGCGGGTGGTCGCGCTCGCCGAAATAGCCGAGCAGAACCTGGCGCCGGCATCCGGCAGTCTCGCAATAGCCCAACAGCGCGTTCAGCTTCTGCCGCTCGATGCGGCGCTGGCGCTCGTCAATGTCGGCGCCTTCGAGAAGGCCCATCAGGGCCATGACGTCGGCCATGCCATAGGTCATCCAGGCGTCGGCCGGGAGGCCGTCGCGACCGGCTCTGCCGGTCTCCTGGTAATAGGCCTCGAGGCTCTTCGGCGCGTCGAGATGGACGACGAAGCGGACATTGGGCTTGTCGATCCCCATGCCGAAGGCGACGGTAGCGACGATGATGACGCCTTCCTCCTTGAGGAAGCGGTCCTGGTGGCGTTGCCGCTTCGCGGACTCGAGCCCGGCATGGTAGGGCAAGGCCAAGCGGCCCTTGAGGGCAAGCCAATCGGCGACTTCCTCGACCTTGCGCCGGGTCTGGCAATAGACGATGCCGGCGTCGCCCGCATGCTCCTCGGCGATGAAGGCGAGGAGCTGCGCCTTTGCGTCCTTCTTCGGCACGACGCGATAGCGGATGTTCGGCCGGTCGAAACCGGCGGCGAAGATGCGCGCCTCGCCCAGCGCCAGACGCTCGACGATGTCGCGCCGCGTCGGGCCGTCGGCGGTCGCGGTGAGGGCGATTCGCGGCACCTTGGGAAAGCGTTCGTGCAGCACCGAGAGCTGAAGGTACTCGGGTCGGAAATCGTGGCCCCATTGCGAGACGCAATGCGCCTCGTCGATGGCGAAGAGCGCAATCTCGGTCTCGCCGAGCAGCTCGAGGCAGCGCGGCGTCACCAGGCGCTCGGGCGCGACGTAGACGAGGTCGAGCTCGCCCTGTCGCATCGCCCGCTCGATTGCCACCGCCTCGCCGGGGCCGAGCGCGGAATTGAGCGCCGCCGCGCGCACGCCGGCCTGGCGCAGAGCGTCGACCTGATCCTTCATCAGCGCGATCAACGGCGAGACGACAATCCCGACGCCCGGCCGGACAAGCGCCGGGATCTGAAAGCACAGCGACTTGCCACCCCCCGTCGGCATGAGGACGAGGCAATCGCCGCCCGCCACCACGTGGCGGATGATCTCCTCCTGATGCCCTCGGAAGCTCTCATAGCCGAAGATTTGGCGCAGGATGAGCTGAGCGCGGTCGGGTGTCGGGAGCAAGGAATCCAGCATCACGGGGATGCGATACCGGAGGATTGGACAAGCAGGGTGCGTCCCCTCACCGTGAGGAGCCGCCGCAAGGCAGTATCTCGAATGGCGAGACGCCGCACTTCGCTCCGCTCCGTGCGGCTCCTCACGGTGAGGGGACATTCCCTGGCCCTGCAACTCATTGTCTGCCGCGCCCCGCAAGCTGGTGCAGAAGATCGAGGTGACCCCACATGATACGACCCATCGGCACATCGCAAATGTAGACGCTCGCCCCCATCCCGGACGAGACACTGCCACATCTGCCCCGCCCTATGCTATGACCCGCGCCCCATGTTGACGATCACAGATCTCATCTACCGCGTCGGCGGCCGCACATTGCTTCAAGGCGCGGCGGCGCAGATCAATTCCGGATGGAAAGTCGGCCTTGTCGGGCGCAACGGCTCGGGCAAGTCGACTTTGCTCGACCTCATTCTCGGGCATCTGCAACCCGATGGCGGCGAGATCACCCTGCAGAAGGGGCTCCGCATCGGCTTCGTCGCCCAGGAAGCGCCCGGTGGAGAGACGACGCCGCTCGAATCCGTGCTCGCCGCCGATCGCGAGCGCGCCGCCCTCGTTGGCGAGGCCGAGCATGCGACTGATCCGCACCGCATCGCCGAGATCCACACGCGCCTTGCCGACATCGAAGCACACGCTGCGCCCGCGCGCGCCGCCGAAATCCTCGCCGGACTCGGCTTCGACCAGGCGATGCAGGAGCGGCCGCTCTCGACCTTCTCAGGCGGCTGGCGCATGCGTGTCGCCCTCGCCGCTGCGCTCTTCGCCGAGCCCGACCTTCTCCTTCTCGACGAACCGACCAACCATCTCGATCTCGAAGCGGCCCTCTGGCTTGAATCCTATTTGAAGGCGTGGCGACGGACGCTTCTCATCGTCAGCCACGACCGCCAGATCCTGAACGCCGTCGTCAGCCATATCCTGCATATCGACGACAAGAAACTGGTCTTCTACGCCGGCTCCTACGACACTTTCGTGCGCACGCGGCGAGAGCGGCAGGAGCATCGCGAGGCGCTCGCGGCGAAGCAATCGGCGCAGCGCGCGCACCTCCAATCTTTCATCGACCGCTTCCGCGCCAAGGCATCGAAGGCGCGTCAGGCGCAGAGCCGGTTGAAGGCGCTGGCGCGGCTGGAGCCGATTGCGAGCATCGTCGACGACCCGTCGATCATCTTTCGCTTTCCGGAGCCCGAGACGCTGGCGCCGCCGATCCTCACTTTCGACGGCGTCAGCGCCGGCTACGCGCCGGGCGCGCCGGTGCTCAGTCATCTCAACCTGCGCCTCGATCCCGACGACCGCATCGCCCTGCTCGGCGCCAACGGCAACGGCAAGTCGACCCTCGCAAAATTGATCGCGGGGCGCCTCTCGCCGATGTCGGGACGCGAGACGCGGCACACGAAGCTGCGGTCCGGCTTCTTCGCGCAGCACCAGATCGAGGATCTCGAGGCCGAGCGGACGCCGCTCCAGCACATGGCGGTCTTGATGCCGCAAGCGGGCGAGTCGGCGGTGCGCGCGCGACTCGGCCGCTTCGGTTTCGGCCAGGGCAAGGCTCTTGTCAAAGTGCGCGATCTCTCGGGCGGCGAGAAGGCGCGGCTCAATTTCGCGCTCATCACCTTTGCCGGCCCTCCGCTCCTCATCCTCGACGAGCCGACCAATCATCTCGACATCGAAGCGCGCGAAGCGCTGGTCGACGCGATCAACGAATTTCCGGGTGCCGTCGTCATCATCAGCCATGATTGGCACCTCGTCGAGCTGGTCGCCGACCGCCTCTGGCTCGTCGCCGACGGCACGGCGCAGCCCTTCGCCGGCGACCTCGAGGATTACCGCCGCCAGATCCTCGAGCGCCGCGATGGGCCCGCGCGGCCCGAGAGCATCAAGCCCGGCGGCGACCGCAAGCGGGAAAGGCGCGCTGCGGCCGAGCGCCGGCGGGAGCTTGGTCCGTTGCGCAAGCGCGCAAGCGATGCCGAGCGCCTCGTCGAGCGGCTCACCGCCGAAAGCGACACGCTGAAACGGATGCTGGCCGATCCGACCATCTACGGCAATGGCGGCGGCGAGATACCGCAACTTCTCCAGCGCCAGGCCGAGCTCGTGCGCCGTCTTGGCGAGGCGGAGGCCCACTGGCTCAAATCGGCCGAAGAACTCGACCAAGCAGCCAATGGCTGAGTAGGGGAATTTCGTAGCACTGCCCATTTCTTGTCTAGACACAAAAAGATCACATTGCGCGTCTTTCGAGGAGAGACCATACGAGAAGTTCTCGAATTCAAAGATAACCTTGCGCTGCAAGGGTTTTATCGCAGCGCAGCGGAGAGGATCGCGGCCGGTTCTGATCTGATGATTGCCTGCTCCTTAAGGCGGATTTAACTCGGGCGACCCAAATTTGAAGTCATGACGACCATGGATTTCGATGTGCAGAGTGTTGCCTCGACGACCGCGCCAGAGAGGGCGCAGGGCGAGATTCTCGACGCGATCGAAGGCACGAGCTGGACGGCGCGCGCGAAAGGCGCCGAGCGGCTCGCCAGGCTCTATTGCGCCGGCAATCTCGGCCCGGCAGCCCGGCGTGGCGCCGAAGACGCCTTCCGCGTTCTGCGTTTCGACTCCGAGGCTCTGATCCGTCGGCTCATTGCCGAGTGCCTCAAGGATGCGGCCGATCTTCCGCGCGACATCGCCATGCAGATCGCGACCGACAGGGCCGACATCGCGGCACTCTTCCTCGAATGCTCGCCGGCGCTCGCCGATGCGGATCTCATCGCCATCGCGCGCGAGCACCCGGGCCCGCACCGCCTTGCCGTCGCCCGCCGCCGGCGCCCGATTTCGCCGGAGCTGTGCGAAATCCTCTGCCGGAGCGGCGATCTCGCGGTTCAGCTCGCCGTCCTCGCCAATGACGCGGCCGAGATCGCCGAAGCGACCTTGCACGATCTCCTCGATCCGCCACTCGACGGCGCCTTGCAGGAAGCGATCGCGCGCCGTCGCCTTTTGCCGATCGGCATCGTTGGACGGCTGCGAATCCGCGCGGACCGCGCCCGCCCGTATGCCGAGCCGCCGCGGCCGGACACGCACCGCCGGCGCGCCGCGATCTAGCGCTGTCGCGCGCAGCGTCTGCCGACAAGCAGGCGGCAGAAATCCCCCTTTCCAGCGAGACGCGGCCGCAGCCTCTTCACCAATCTCGCGTTTCGGCATAATAAGGCCGTCATGCTCGAAGCCGCGCGGAACGTTCTCCTCATCACGCTCGATCAATGGCGCGCCGATTGCCTCTCGGCGCTGGGGCATCCTTGCCTCAAGACCCCGCATCTCGATGCTCTCATCGAGGATGGCATCCTCTTTCGCCGTCACTATACGCAGGCCTCGCCGTGCGGCCCGTCGCGCGCCTCCTTGCTGACCGGCCTCTACGCTCACAACCATCGCTCGGTGCGCAACGGCATCCCGCTCGACGATCGCCACACGAATCTGGCGCGAGAGGTGCGCAAAGCCGGCTACGATCCCTTCCTCTTCGGCTACACCGACACGTCGATGGATCCCCGCCTCTTTCCGCCGCGGGACCCGGCGCTCAACACTTATGAAGGCGTGATGCCAGGTTTCTCGCGCGGGTCGGTGCTGCCGACCGAGCAGGGGCCGTGGTTCACCGATCTTGCGAAGAAAGGTTACGAGATCCCGAAGCGGCCGCACGACATTTGGCGGCCGCGCGACGTCGCGACGGACCTCGAACGGCGCGGCCCGACTTTCGCCCCGACGCGCTACCGCGCCGAGGACAGCGAAACGCGCTTCATCACCGACGCCGTGCTGCACCATCTGCAACGCCGAAACGACGGCTGGTTCGTCCACCTCTCCTATCTGCGCCCGCACCCGCCCTATATCGCGCCCGAGCCCTACAACGCGATGTACGATCCGCAGGCGGTGCCGCCGTTTCGCCGCGCCGCCGATCTCGCGCGCGAGGGGGCACAGCATCCGTGGCTTGCCTGGCAGCTCGCGAAAAGCCATGCATCGCCCCTGCCCGAGCACGACAGCCCGATTTTCGGTTCGCTCGACGATGCCGCGCTTCGCCAGCTTCGCGCGACCTATTACGGCATGATCACCCAGGTCGACGACGAGCTCGGCCGCCTCTTCACGACGCTGCACGACCGGGGCGATTGGGAGCGGACGCTCGTCATCGTCACGACCGACCATGGCGAGCATCTCGGCGATCACTTCATGATCGGCAAGGACGGCTATTTCGAGGCTGCGTTTCACATTCCCCTCATCATCCGCGATCCGCGAGCGGAACGATCGGCGCGGCGGCGGAGGGTCGAAGCCTTCACCGAGGCGGTCGACGTCATGCCGACGATCCTCGACTGGCTGGGCTTGCCTACCCCGCCGCAGCTCGATGGACGCTCGCTCATGCCGTTCCTGCGCGACGCCGCGCCCGCCGATTGGCGGCGCGAAGCGCATTGGGAATACGATTTTCGCGATCTGCGCGAGCAGAGCCCCGAGCGCGCGCTCGGCCTTGTCTCGGACCAATGCTCGCTCGCCGTCATCCGCGGCGAGCGCTACAAATACGTCCATTTTGCGGCGCTGCCGCCGCTCTTCTTCGATCTCGAAGAGGACCCCGACGAGCTCCACGACCGCGCTCGCGACCCAGGCTACCTGCCGCTCGTCCTCGCCTATGCGCAGAAGCTCCTCAGCTGGCGGATGGAGCATGAGGAGCGAACTCTCAGCCATCTCCATCTCGGCCCCGGCGGGATCGTGGCGCGGCCACGAAGCCGACGTTAATCGACTGGACGTTTTCTTACCGATTGACGACAATTGCGCGAGCGCGGCGCGGAATCGTCGCGCTCTTTGTTTGTCGACGTGCAGTGCCAACACCGATTGGGCGGTCGCATGCCCGCGCAACCGAAGGAAGGGATCGCTCTATGGCCGTTCGAACCGTGCGCGCGCAAAGCGCCGAGGTCAATCCTCTCCTCCCGGCCGACATCGCCGCTTTCAAGGAGGATGGCTTCGTCTTCGTCGAGGGCATGCTCGGTGGCGACGCCGTCGATGATCTGACGCGCTGGACCGAGGAGCTCGCGACCGCGCCGGAGACGCCGGGGCGTCACATGGTCTATGGCGAGCCAAGCCTCGTCGCGCCGGAGCGGCGCCTCGTTCAACGCATCGAAAATTTCTGCCCATTTCATTCCGGCTTCAGCGCTTTGCTCGAGCATGGCCCATTGATCGAGGCGGCGGCACAGCTCTTCGGAGAGCCCGCGATCCTGTTCAAGGACAAGATCAATTTCAAGATGCCGGGCGGCGATGGCTTCAAGCCGCATCAGGATCAGCAGGCGGGTTGGAGCCGATACGCCTCGCTGTTCATCACCGCGCTCATCGCGATCGACGATGCGACTCTCGCGAATGGCTGTCTCGAAATCGCTGCAGGACAGCACCGCCGCGGGCTCCTCGGCGCCGAGTGGCGCCCGCTCGAACCTGCCGAGATGACGGGCTTCACCTTGGAGCCGCTACCGACGCGCGCCGGCGACGTCATCTTCTTCGACAGCTATGTGCCGCATGCCTCATCGCCGAACCTCTCGGCCGGGCAGCGCCGCGTCCTCTACGTCACCTACAACCGCGCCTCCGAGGGCGACCACCGCCAACGTTATTTCGCCGAAAAGCGGGCGGCATTTCCACCCGATGTCGAAAGAGAGCCAGGCAAACGCTATGTCTTCCGCGTCTGACGAAACGATCCCCGCCGCTCCGGTGGCGGAGACGATCGCCCCTCCCGCGGCGCATACGGGCGGATCTTGGACGCACCGCCTGGCGCGGCTCTGCGTCCGTCCCCTCGTCGGCACCCGCGTCACACCCAATCACTTGACGACGCTTCGGCTGGTGACCGGTCTCGCCGCATGCCTTGCGGTGGCGCTGGGCGGCCGTGAGGCGGAGGTGTGGGGCGGCATGCTCTGGGTCCTCTCCGCCTTCCTCGACCGCGCCGATGGTGAGCTGGCGCGAATCGGCGGCAAGACCAGCGCCTGGGGCCACACCTACGACTACATCTGCGACACGATTGTGACGCCGCTTTTCTTCCTGACGATCGGCATCGGTCAGCGCAGCGATTTCGGGTGGCCCGCCATCCTCCTCGGCGCCGTCGCCGGCGGCTCGATCGTCATCAGCAACATCTTGTCGGAAATCGCCGAACGCCGCATGGCGTCAGGGCAGCGCATCCACGACGGCGCGGCTGGCTTCGATTTCGACGATCTCCTCTATCTGCTGGGACCAGCCGCGTGGTTCGGCTGGCTGCCGGGAATCCTTGTCGGCGCCAGCATCGGCGCGCCGTTCATGGTCTTCCTCACCTGGTGGAAGATGCGCCGCCTCGCTCCGGCATCCTGAGTTCTCAGGCGGCGGCGACCGGCCGTGCCGCTCGACTGCAGCGCGTGACGCCCATCTCCGCCAAGGTCACGGCGATAGCCGCCACCGCGCCGTTCATCTCGACTTCACTCAGATGGCCGATGCAGCCGATGCGGAAGCTGTCCGCCACGGTGAGCTTGCCGGGATAGATCACGTAACCCTTCTCGCGCAGCGCGTCGTAAAACTTCTCGAACTGAAAGCGCGGGTCCTCGGGCATGTGGAAGGTGACGATGATCGGCGCTTGGAGCGCATCGGGCAGCAGCGTCTCGAAGCCGAGCTTGCGCATGCCATCGACGAGAATGCGGCAATTGCGCCGGTAGCGCGCGCCGCGTCCGGCGACGCCGCCCTCCGCTTTGTGGGCGTCGATCGCGGCACCCAGCGCGGCGATGACATGCGTCGGCGGCGTGAAGCGCCATTGCGCCGTCTTCTCCATCGACTGGAACTGATCGAGCAGATCGAAGCTCAAGGTCGGCGCGTTTCCGGCCGTGGCTTCGAGCGCCTCCCGACGCGCGATGACGAAGGCCATGCCCGGCACGCCTTCCAAGCACTTATTCGCCGAAGCCGCGAGCGCGTCGAACATCACCTCGCGCGCGTCGATCGGCAAGGCGCCGAAACCACTCATGCTGTCGATGAGAAGACGGCGCTTGCGGCGCGCGACGACTGCGGCGATCTCGGCGATGGGATTGAGGATGCCGGAGGTCGTCTCGCAATGGACGGCGGCGACATGGGTCACCGCAGGATCGGCGGCGAGGAGCGCATCGAGCCGCGCCGGATCGGGCGGCGTATCTTCCGGAACCTCGTAGGTCGCGAAAGCTCTCTCCATGTACCGGCACATCCGGACCATGCGGTGGCCATAAGCGCCGTTGATGACGATGAGGAGCTTGCCGTCACGTGGCACGAAGGTCCCGAGCATCGCCTCGACGGCAAAAGTGCCGCTGCCCTGCAAGGGCACGCAGACATGGCTGCCGATGCCGCCGGCGAGCTCGACGAGACGTTCGCGAATGCGGCGGTTCAACGCGATGAAGGCACCGTCGCGCGACCCCCAATCGCGCAGCATCGCCTCCCTGGTGGCCGCCGCCGTCGTCAGCGGCCCGGGGGTCAGCAGAAGCGGCGTCTTCGGTGCAGTCATCGTGTCGTTCCCCTTATATCGACGGATGCGGCGCAGCATCGCCCGGCAGCGGCGCGCTCTCCGCCGGTTTGAGGCGCGAGGGCGCGAGCTCGCCCGCAGCCTCTAGCACCGGATAGGCCACAGCGCAAATATGCGAATGGATGCGCTTCAGATCGCGCAGGACGTCGAGATGCAGCGAGCTCGTGTCGATGCTCTCGATCCGGCCTTCGCGCAAACGCGCCAAGTGGTTCTCGGCAGCGGCACGCTCGGCGTCTCGGATCGCCACCTTCTCGTCGAGGAGCCGGCGCGCGATCCGCACGTCGCCCGAGATGAAAACGCCGAGGGCAAGCTTCAGATTGTCGAGGACGCGGCGGTGCAATGCCGTCAGTTCCTTGGCGCCATCCTCGGAGAATCGGCGCTTGTTCTTGATCTTCTTGCCGGCGAGCTCCATCAGATTCTTGTCGATGATGTCGCCGATATGCTCGAGGTTGGTGGTGAAGGTAATGATCTCGGTGGCGCGACGCCCCTCTTCGGCACTGAGGCTTTCGCGCGTCAGCTCGGTGACGTAGAGCTTGATCGCCTCGTGCAGGCGATCGACGGCGTTGTCCATGCGCTCGATCTCGGCGACGAGCTTGCGGTCGTCGTCGAGAAGCGCCGCCATGCTCTGGCGCAGCATCGTCTCGACGATGTCGCCCATATGGAGCGTCTCGCGCGCGGCGCAGGTGAGCGCCACCGTCGGCGTATCCATGCTCGAGCGGTCGAGATACCGCGGCTGGCTCGGATCCTCCGCGGCCGCGGCACGCGAGGGGACGAGCCGGGTGACGAGGCGTGCCACCGGCTCCGTCAGGAAAATGAAGATGGCCGCGAGGGCAAGGTTGAAGAGGGTGTGGAAGTCGACGATCTGCCGCGCCGGATCGCTGTCGAGCACCGCCATCCACGGCGCGAGCAACGCGACGAGCGGCGCCGCGACGACAACGCCGACCAGCTTGAAAATCGCGTTGCCGAGCGTGACGCGCCGCGCGTCGGGCCCTTGCGAGAGCGAGCTGAGAACCGCCGGGATGGCGCCACCGAGATTGGCGCCGAGTACGAGCACGAAGGCGCCGGTCGGGTGAACTACATCAGCCCCGACCAGCGACATGACGAGGAGGACCACGGCGAGGCTCGAATGCGCGAGCCAGGTGATGAGCGCCGCAAAGAGAATGCCGAGCACGGTATCGCCGGCGATTGCGCCGAGGAGCTCGTGCATGGCGAGCGCGTCGCGCATCGGCGCCGAGGTCGCGAGGATGAGGCGCAGGGCGAGCAGCATGAGGCCGAGGCCGATCGCGATTCGCCCGCCATCGCGCCACACGGTGACCTTGCTCGCAAGGAACGAGACGACGCCACCGAGCAGCAAGAGCGATGAGAGCCAGCCGACCTTGAAAGAGAGGAGCTGCGCCACGACGGTCGTCCCGATATCGGCGCCGAGCATGATGGCGAGCGCCGCGGAGAGCGGCATCAGGGAGCGGGCGGCGAAAGAGCTGGTGATCAGCGCCGTTGCCGTCGAGCTCTGCAGCAAGGCGGTGACGCCGAGTCCGGCGGCGAGGGCGACGAAGCGATTGGCGGTACCGCGCGCGACGATGTGTCGGAGATTGGCGCCGAAGGCACGGGCGACGCCGGTTCGCACCATGCGCAGGCCCCAGAGGAGGAGCGCGATATCCGCGAGGAGATCGAGCAGGATGACGGTACCGGACGTGGCGGGATCCTCCGTGAGGGGGAGACAAGATTTGTTACAGTTTTATTTCATCGTCTCATTGTCAAGGACGACACATCAAAGATTGCCGAGCCGCAAACGGTGCAACGAGTCTTGGTTGCCCCGGTTTCACGCCGTGACGCTCGCGCCGGGCGGCGGCACGACCCCGAGCCGGCGCTCGAGCGCGCGGCTCGCCAGCGACAACGGCCAGCACAGACTGAAATAGATCGCCCCCACCGTGCAGTAAACGGCCATCGGCCGGAAAGTGGCGTTGGTGATGATCGTTCCCGCGCGCGTCAGCTCTACGAAGCCGATGATCGAGGCGATCGAGGTGCTCTTGACGAGCTGAACGAGGAACCCGACGGTGGGCGGCACGGCGATCCGCACCGCCTGGGGCAGGATGATGAGGAACAACGTCGCCGGATAGGAAAGGCCGAGTGCACGCGACGCCTCCCACTGCGTGCGCGGCACCGCCTCGATGCAGCCGCGCCAGGTCTCGCCGAGAAAGGCGCTCGAATAAAGGGTGAAGCCGATCGCGACCGCGGTCCACGGGTCGAGCGCCAACCCCCAGAGGCCGAGTCCGAAATAGACCAGGAAGAGCTGCATGAGGAGCGGCGTGCCCTGGAAGAGCTGGATGTAACCGGAGGCGAGCCAGCGCATGGGCGCGAAGGGCGCGGTTCGCAACACCGCGACGAAGAAGCCGAAAAGCCCGCCACCGCTTGCCGCAACGAGCGAGAGAAGGATCGTCCATTGCGTCTGCCGCAGCAGAAAGAGGAATTCATTGAGGCTGTAGTCGCGGATCATGATGCGGCCCTCACGCCGGTCGGCCGCGGCGGAAGACGTACCAGTGGATTGCGGTAAAGAAACCGCGAAATCCGAGCGTCATGACGAGGTAGAGAAGCGTCACGACGAAATACGTCTCGAACGAGCGGAAGCTGCGCGCCTGCAGGGATTTGGCGATGCCGGTCAGCTCCTCGGCGGAAATCGCGGCGACGAGCGAGGAGCCGAGCATGATGAGGATGAACTGGCTGGCGAGCGCCGGATACACTGCCTTGACCGCCGGAAAGATGACGATGAAACGAAAGACTTGAAATCGCGTAAGGCCGAGCGCCCGCCCCGCCTCGATTTGACCGCGCGGGATCACCTCGATGCCGGCGCGGACGATCTCGGTCGCGTAGGCGCCGAGATTGATGACCATGGCGAGGAGTGCCGCGGTGTTGGCATCGAGGCGCAGGCCGAGCGGCGGCAACGCAAAGTAGATGATGAAAAGCTGTACCAGAAAGGGCGTGTTGCGGATCGCCTCGACATAGAGATTGACAAGCCAGCGCAGCGGGCGCTGTCCCGAACTCTTGGCGAAGGCACAGGCGATCGCGACGACGAGCCCGAACAGCATCGCCCCGAGGGAAAGCTCGATCGTGAGGAGCGCGCCCCGCAAGAGGTCGGGAAGGCCGGCAAAGACGGGGCCGAACTGGAGAACGTAAGGGTTCTTGCCCATTCAGCCCGCAAGCGGCGCCTCTCCCGGCGCGCGCAGTGTCTTCAGCGCCGTGGCGAGGTTTGTCTGCAGGAGCGCCACGTCGGTGCCGTAGCAAAGGCATCTGATGCCGCGCTTCAGCCACGCTTCGGCCTGCGGCAACGAGCCGGCGAGGAACCCGGCGGCCTTGCCGTGCTTTGCACAGGCGGCGAGGAAGCGGTCGGCGGCGCGCTCGAGCTCGGGATGCTCGAACTGCGCCGTTATTCCCATCGCGTTCGAAAGATCGAAGTGACCGAGCCAACCGACATCGATCCCCTGCACGCTCATGATCGCATCGACGTTCTCGATCCCGGCCAAGGTCTCGATAAGGGCGATGACGAGCGTGCGCTCATTGGCAGCGCGCATTTTCTCGACGATGTCGCCGCCGGAATAGCCATCATGTGCGATATTGAAGGCGAGCCCGCGCACGCCATCGGGCCGGTAGCGGCACCAGGCAGCGATGTTCCTCGCCTGCTCCGCGCTCTCGACCATCGGCACCATGATGCCCATGGCGCCGGCATCGAGCACCGGCGCGATCAAATGATAGTGCGCGCCCGGAACGCGAACCATCGGCACAAGCCCGACGCCGCGCGCCGCCGCGATCTGCATCTTGATGGTGTCAATCCCGGCGCCGCTATGCTCGGTATCGAAGAGGCAGAAATCGGCGCCGGCCGCCGCCAGGATCTGCGGCAGGCCCGGCGTGAAGAACTCGAAGGCCATCGTCCCGAACGCCGTCTCGCCGCGCTTGAGTTTCGCGCGCACCGGGTTCTCCAGCATGTGAGGGCTCCTGGCAAGACGCCGCGCTCCACAGCGGCGCGCAAACCGTGACATGCCGGCGGCCGATTTGACAAGGCGAGCCGTGCTGGGCCACCTGCCGCGCCGCTCAGTCGCTGAGTTCGGCGATGCTGTCCGCCTCGGGCTGATCCAGCCAGCGCGCCATCCGCTCCACCGATTGAGTGCGCGTCATATAGCAATAGGCGAGACGGACGGGGCGGAAGGTGAAGAAGTTGAACTCGATCCAACCGGAGATGCCGGGAAAGCCGTATTGGCGGATGCCGATGCCGGTCGCCGCCAGCTTGTCGACGATGAACGCCGTCATGTGGTCGAACCAGAAATTCCGCACCATCAACGCGCGGCCGAGGTGGTCGAGATGGCCGGAAAGGTTGCGCTTGCGCCAATCGGGATGAATCCACAACCCGCCCGAATGAGCGACCCGGCCGCGGATTCCGCGAGCGGCTTCGAGATCGAGGGCACGGAAGACATAGGGCGCCGCCGGCGCCGGACGATCGTGCCAGAGCCGCACCGAGGCGATGTCATGGAAGAGATCGACGGTGTCAAAGGCGCGATGGGCGATCATGGCGACGAGCGCGCCCTCGGCATCCCGCACCCGAAACCAAAAGGCGTTGCGCAGCGAGAGCGCGACCCGCGCCGGATCATAGGTCGTGTTCATCGGCGTCTCCGGCGAGGCGTCAAGACGCAGTCGAACGAACTCCTCGAAATCGCTCTCGATCGTGACCTTGACGCCGGTGCGCGCCAGCTTCTCCAGCATCAGATCGCAGAACGCCTCGGCGATCGCGAAATCCTCGGGCGCCAGCGGCCTCGGCGGCGGCGGCTCGCGGCGCGCAGCACTCCACACCGCCGCACTCGCGCGCTCCGCTCCATTGATCCGATGCCGTCCAAAGGTGCTTCCCGTGACGGCGCTCGGCGCTGCCGCGACATCGGGCATTGCTGTTGATGCCTCGTTTTGGCTCGCTCTCGATCCTGTCGTCTTAGCTGTCCGTGACGCCGGATTCAACCGTGATCCACAAGGTCATGACATGCTCACAACCATAGATCGGTGGATTTTTAACGCTTCAATGAGCGCGCTGCGCTAAAGTGAAGATGCCCATGCCCGATCTCAATATCCAAAGCTCAACCCTGCAACGCGTGTATCTGGACTGGCAGAATCGCCGGAATGGCGACTCTTTGCCGGCGCGTAAAAGTTTCGACATACTCGACTTCAAATATATCCTCGGCAACCTCAACCTGATCGACGTGCTTCAGGACCCGCTTCGCTTTCGATACCGGGTCCACGGGACGAATTGCGTCATGCTTCTTGGCTATGACATGACCGGAAAACTGGTCGAAGATTATCCCGATCCGGCATACCGCAGACGCGTCAGCGCGAATTTCGCCGGAGTCGTCGCTTCTCGCGCACCACGATGCGATCTCGGGCAACGCGAGATCGTCGATCGCCGCCTCATCCATTTCGAGGCTCTCATCCTCCCTTTGGCGGCCGATGGCGAGACCGTTGACATGTTGATGGTGGCGCTCAGTCTGCGGTGAGACGCTGCTCGGCCGGCAGGTGCGCTGCCACCAACGCGTCTGCCGCCGCTGGCAGCACGGCAGCGGGATGCTCAGCGCCGAGCGTCTGCGCGGAGGAATACGCCCCCTCGATGAGGAGATGAAGCTGGCTGGCGAGCTCTTGCGGCGCGCGGGCACCGAGGCGCTCGGCGGATTCGAGCAGGCGCGCGCGGAGCTTGCGCTTGTGGGCGAGACAGACGGCGCGCGCCGGGTGCAAAGGATCGGGGAATTCACTCGCGGTATTGATGAAGGGGCAACCGCGGTAATGCGGCCTCGAGATGCGGCGCGCAAGCATCGTGAAGAAATCGGCGATCTGCCGGCGCGGCTCGCCTGGATGCTTGGCCATGGCGCGGTCCCAACGCTGCCAGTAAAACCGATCCGCCTCTTCGAGAAAAGCGACGACAAGATCGTCCTTCGAAGCGAAGTTACGGTAGAGGCTCATCTTGGCGACGCCCGAACCGGCAATGATGCGGTCGATCCCGACGGCACGGATGCCCTCGTGGTAGAAGAGGTCGGTCGCGGTTTCGAGAATGCGCGCGCGCGCTGATTTGCGCGCCTCGCCCGCCGCCGTGCGATTCGCGGCATTCTGCATAGCTGCCATTCTGAAATCCGCCGATACCGTCCGTTGACAATGAGACAGACCAGTCTCTATCTTCCGCCGAATTCGACTCTCGGTCAACCGGTTGCGGCATCGCGTCGCGGAGAGCCCATTCGATGACATCAGGCACGAAGACCCTTTTCGGCGGCAAGCTTCATTACGGTTGGATCGTCGCGGCGATCACCTTCGTGACCTTGCTCGCCGCGGCCGGCATCCGCGCGACGCCGGGCGTCCTCATGGTACCGCTCGAAGAGGAGTTCGGCTGGACGCGCGCCAGCATTTCGCTCGCCGTCTCGATCAACCTCCTCCTTTACGGCTTCATGGGGCCGTTCTCGGCGGCGTTGGTCGACCGCCTCGGCGCCCGGCGCACGATGCTGGGCGGCATGGGCCTGCTCGCCGTGGCGGTGAGCCTCACGACTTTGATGACCGCCAATTGGCAACTCATCCTCCTCTGGGGCCTCCTTGTCGGCATGGGTTCGGGCATGGTGGCGCTCGCCTTGAGCGCCACCATCGTCAATCGCTGGTTCGCCGAGCGGCGCGGTGTCGTCATGGGCGTGCTCACCGCCAGCACGGCAACGGGGCAACTCGTCTTCCTGCCGGTCCTCGCCCTGATCATCGAGCATTGGGGCTGGCGCGCGGCGGTGTTGACGATTGCTTCCGCCGGCGCCCTGACGTTGCCGCTCATCTGGATCTTCATGCGCGATCGTCCCGAGGATCTCGGCCTCGTGCCTTACGGCCAAATCGGCCCGACGCCGCCCGTCCCCCCGCGTCGCAATCCCGTCCTCGCCGCGCTCGAGACGTTGGGCGAAGGTTTGGGCTCGCGCGATTTCTGGATGCTGGCGACGAGCTTCTTCATCTGCGGCCTCAGCACCAACGGGCTCATCGGCACGCATCTCATCCCAGCTTGCATCGACCACGGCATCCCAGAGGTGATGGCGGCGAGCCTCCTCGCCCTGATGGGCATCTTCGATTTCATCGGCACGACCGCCTCGGGCTGGCTTTCCGACCGCTGGAACAACAACTATCTCCTCGCCTGGTATTACGGGCTGCGCGGCATCTCCTTGCTCTTCCTGCCGGCGGCGCTCGATAACGGCTCGGGGATCGCGCTCACGGCCTTTGCCGTGTTCTACGGGCTCGACTGGATCGCGACGGTGCCGCCGACGCTGCGCCTTACCGCGAACGTCTTCGGCCGGGAGAAGGCCGGAATGATGTTCGGCTGGATCGTCGCCGCTCACCAGGTCGGTGCCGCCGTCGCCTCGTTCGGCGCCGGCGCCGTCCGCACATACCTCGGCGATTATTTCGATGCCTTCCTGGTCTCGGGCACGACCTGCCTCCTCGCGGCCGTGCTGGTGCTCTTCATCGGCAAGCGCACGCGCCGCGACCGCATCGCAGTAGCCGACGCAGCAACCGCGTAGCGCGCCGCGAAGTGAAAGGGTAAGGATGACCACAAAGCCACAAAGAACGCCAAGACGACGCTGCTAGTTCGGTACCTTGCTGTCCTTTGTGTCTTTGTGGTTCAATTTCTTTGACTTCGTCCGCCTTTAACGCACCTCTCAACGATAGGTGCCCTTCATCGCGCTCTCGGGATAGCGCAGGCCCGCGGCGGCGCCGGTCGGGATCGCGACAGAGATCCGCGCCACCTCCTCTTTGGTGAGCTTGACCGCGAGCGCACCGAGATTGTCGTCGAGGCGCGCGCGGTGCTTGGTGCCGGGGATCGGCACCACGTCGGGTCCCTGCGCCAAGAGCCAGGCGACCGTGAGTTGCGCCGGCGTGCAGCCCTTCTCGCGGGCGATCGCCTCGATGCGCCGGACGAGCTCGCGATTATGCGTGAAGTTCTCCGCCATGAAGCGTGGGTGCTGGCCGCGGCGATCGCCCTTGATGTCGCCTGGCCCCTGAATGGCGCCGGTGAGAAAGCCGCGGCCAAGGGGCGAGTACGCCACGAACGAGATGCCGAGCTCGCGAGTCGGCCGCAAGGTCTCCTCGGCTTCGACCCGGTAAAGCAGCGAGAATTCGAGCTGCACCGCCGCAATGGGATGCGTCTTGTGGGCGCGGCGCACTGTCTCCGGCCGCGCCTCGGAGAGGCCGAGGTGGCGCACTTTGCCCGCTTCGACGAGGCTCGCCATGGCACCCACCGTCTCCTCGATCGCAACCTTGGGATCGACGCGATGCTGGTAATAGAGATCGATGACATCGACGCCGAGGCGCTTCAGGCTGGCATCGCAAGCTTGACGGACATATTCGGGCCGGCCGTCGACGCCCTGCCCCTCCGCCGTCTTCACCTGCCCGAACTTGGTCGCGAGCACGATTTTGTCGCGCCGGCCCTTGAGCGCCTTGCCGAGCAGCTCCTCATTGTGGCCCCAGCCGTAAAGGTCGGAGGAATCGAAAAAATCGATGCCGCGATCGATGGCGTGATGGATGAGGGCGATCGAGGCGGCGTCGTCGGCCTGCCCGTAAACGTGCGAGAGCGACATGCAGCCGAGCCCGATCGCCGAGACCTCGAGATCGCTCTTGCCGAGCCTGCGATGTTCGATCATGACCTTCTCCAAGCGTCGGCCGCGAGGCGGCCAAAAAAGATTGAACCACGAAGACACGCAGGCACAAAGACGTCATATGCGCGGTGCCTTCGTGACCTTCGTGTCTTCGTGGTTCAAACGTTTCTTGGGCTTCGCCTCTAAGCCCAGTCCTCGATCGCGTACTTCTTCACCGCCGCCGCGTCGAAACCGAAGCCGAGACCGGGCTCCTGCGGCAGGATGACGTCGCCGTCCTTCGTCGCAAGCTGCTTGTCGACGAGGCGGCGGAAATTGAGGACCTGGTCGTCGGGGAAGAACTCGACATAGCGTGCGTTCGGCGTCGCCGCCACGAGATGGCGTGGAGGTCGTGGAACCAATGCGGGCAGAGCGTCACGCCGTAGCTCGCCGCCGTCGCGGCGATGCGGCGGAACTCAGTGATGCCGCCGCAGACGCAGGCGTCGGTCTGGAGGATCGCGGCGGCCTCCTTCTCGAGCAGTTCCTTGAAGCGCCAGCGCCCGACCTCGATCTCGCCGGTGGCCACCAGCACTGGAGTGGCGCGCGCGAGGCGCGCGTGGTTGTCGATGTCGTCGGGGCCGAACGGCTCCTCGATCCAATAGGGATCGTAATCCTCGTAGACGCGCATGAAACGCAGCGCCGTCGGCAGATCCGACCACGCATTGTTGGCGTCGAGCATGAGGACGATGTCGGGGCCGATCGCCGCGCGCGCCGCCGCGATGCGCGCCCGCTCGGCGCCGAGATCGGCGTGTCGCCCAACCTTGATCTTGACTGCCTTGAACCCCGCTTTGACGTGGCCCGCCACCTCTTCGCCGAGCATCTCGGGCGTCTTGCCGGGAAGGTAATAGCCGCCGCTCGCATAGGCCGGGACGCGGTCGGTCACGACGGCGCCGAGATATTTGTAGAGCGGCAACCCGACGGCGCGCGCATTGCGGTCCCAGAGCGCGGTATCGATGATGCTGATGGCGCGAGCGACGGCGCCGGCGCGGCCCTGGAGCAGCGCCTCTTGCCACATCTCCTGCCAAATGCCCTCGACGCGATGCGCATCCTGGCCGATGAGCTTAGGCGCGAAAAGCTCGCGCACCGCCGCCGTCACCAGCGTGCCGCCGGCATTGCCGGCATAGCAGAAGCCGATGCCCGTGGCGCCGTCATCGCCTTCGATCTCGATGAGAGCGTAGTGGCGCTCGGTGACCGAGCGCTGCGAGAACGCGGTCGGCACGTCGAGCGGGACACGCACGGCGCGGCAGCGCATTTTGGTAATTTTGGTCATCGAAGTTCCTTGGATCGATTCACTTCCAATGGTGGGCAGCAGGAGGATTCACCACGAAGGCACGAAGGGCGCGAAGACTTTTTTTGGGCACCCAGTGCCGGTCAACCTTCCTTCGTGTCCTTCGTGTTTCAATCTCCATTTTCGCTGTCACAGCATCTTCTCGACGACCTCGCGCGTCTCGGCGGAAGCCACGACCGGGACGATCTCGAATTCGATGAGATCGCCCCAGAACGCGACCCATTGCTGGAGGAGCCGGGCGTCGTCGCATTCCATGATCTGGAAGCAACGGTCGAAATTGGCTTCGATCCAGCTGCCGACATATTTGAGACCGTCGGGTGCGCCGCGGCCTTGCTCGCCAAAGCGGCGGTAGACCGCCTTGGCATCGCGATTCTTGAACCGCTCAATCACCATGAACTGCATGGGGTCTCCTTTCTCTCACCTCTCATTCGGACGCGGGCGCATCCGTGATTCCAAGATAGATTCGCCGCACCTGCGGGTCGTCCTCGAGCGCGCGGGCGGGGCCGTCGAGCACGGTGCGGCCGGTCTGAAGCACATAAGCATGGTCGGCGATCTCGAGCGCAAGTGCCACGGATTGCTCGGCCAGGAGCAAGGTCAACCCTTCGCCATGAAGTCGCCAGAGCGTGTCGTAAAGCGTTTCGACGATCGCCGGGGCGAGACCAAGGCTCGGCTCGTCGAGCATGAGGAGGTGAGGATCGCTCATCAGCGCGCGGCCGAGCGCCAGCATCTGCCGCTCGCCGCCCGAGAGCGTCCCCGCCGATTGCCGCCGCCGTTCGGCAAGCCGTGGGAAGAGTGCGAAGACGCGATCGAGAAGAAACGCCAACCGACCCCTGTCGGCGAGCGTCGTCGCGCCGAGGCGGAGGTTCTGCTCGACCGTCTGGCCGACGAACAGGCGCCAACCTTCCGGCGACAGCGCCAGCCCCTTGCCGACGATTGCGTAAGCCGGGAGATTCTCGATCGCGGCGCCGCGCCAGCGAACGGCACCGCCGCTGGGTTGCACGAGGCCGGCGATGGCGTTCAAGGTCGTCGTCTTGCCGGCGCCGTTCGAGCCCAAGAGTGCCACCACCTGCCCCTCGCCGACTGCGAGAGAGACGTCGGCGACGCCGATGAGATCGCCGTAGCGCACTTCGAGATGCGCCACTTCAAGGAGCGGCGCGGCGGCACGTTCGTTCACGGCTGCCGACGCCGCGCGCGGCGCTGACCGAGATATGCTCCGATGACGGCGGGATGGTCGACCACCTCGCGCGGCGTGCCGCTCGCGATGGTGCGGCCCTCGTTGAAGACGAGGACGCGCCGCGTCAAGTTGAGGATCACCTCCATGATGTGCTCGACGATGACGAGGGTGATACCGCGCGCATGGATGCGGCGCACCAGCTCGATCGCTGCCTGGATCTCGGCCGGGTTGAGCCCGGCGAGCGCCTCGTCGAGCAGGATGAGGCGCGGCTCGCTCGCCAGCACGCGTGCGATTTCGAGGCGCTTGCGGCCCGGCGTGCCGAGGCTTCGCGCCGGTTGATCGGCAAGCGGCGCGAGGCCGACGAACTCGACGACACGCTCTGCCGCCGAACGCGCGTCGCTGCGGCGCGGATGACGCAGGAAGGCCCCGACCATAACGTTGTCGAGGATCGTCATCTCGGCGAACGTCGCCGGGACCTGGAAGGTGCGACCGATGCCGCGCCGCGCATGCTCCTCGGGCGACAAGCGGGTGACGTCGCCGCCGGCGAAAAGGACGCGTCCGCTCGTGGGCTCGAGATCGCCGCAGAGGCAGTTGAAGAAGGTCGATTTGCCGGCGCCGTTCGGACCGATGAGACCGATGATCTCGCCGTCCTCGACGGCCAAATCCGCATCGGACAGCGCGCAGAAGCTGCCGAAGCTGCGCGAGACCTTTTGCGCCTCAAGCAACACCGAGTAGCGCCTTCTTCCGGTTCCGTCGCGCGGTGAGCCGCCGGCCCAGCTCGATGAGCCCGCCCGGCTCGAAGCGCGCCAGGACGAGGATGATGCCGCCATAGAGGATGTAGGTGAGCCCCGAGCCGCCGCCGCCGAAGAGACTGTTCGTCGTCGTCTTGAGCGGCACCAGGATCGCGGCGCCGAGGAGCGGTCCGAGCAACGTCCCTACCCCGCCCAACGCCGCGGTGATGATCATCTCGACCGAGACGAGAATGCCGAAAGCGCTGTCCGGATCGACGAAACCGACCATGAGAGCGTAGAGCGATCCGGCGAGCGAGGTGAATGCGGCGCTCAAGAGAAGGGCGTAGAGCTTGTAGCGACGCACATCGACGCCGAGGCTGCGCGCTGCGCGCTCGCCGGCGCGGATGGCGCGCCAGTAATAGCCCATGCGGCCGCGCTGAAGATGCCAGGTGAGGGCGAGGATCGCCGCGAGGATGGCAAGGAAGATGTAATAATATGGGACGGCGCTCTTGAAGGTGAGATCGAGGATCGTGCGCGGCACCGCCGGACCCATGAGACCGATCGCCGCCCCGACGAAATCCCAATTGCCGACGACGATGCGGATAAGCTCGGCGACGGCGATCGTCGCCATGGAGAAGTAGTGCCCCTGCAGGCGGAAGGTCGGCATCCCGATGATCGTCGCGACGCCGAGGCTGACGAGGATGCCGCAGGGAATACCGAGCACCGGCGCCAGCTGCCAATGGGTGAAGACGAGCAGCGGCACATAGGCGCCGATGCCGAAGAACATCGCATGGCCGACCGAGATCTGCCCGGCATATCCGCCGACGATGTTCCATGCCGAAGCGCCGATCGCCG
>JBGPOZ010000050.1:0-22211 GCA_041488295.1 Allostellaceae bacterium | reverse complement strand
GACCGGTGCCGGCTTCCACCGCGCCATCGCCGAGTATCGCCCGGACATTGTCTTGACCTGGATGAGCCGGGCAAGCCGGCTTTGCCCGCGCGGCGAATTCGTGCATGTTGCGCGCCTCGGAGGCTCTTACGATTTGAAGCATTACCGGAACTGCGACCACCTCATCGGCAACACCAGCAATCTCGTCGCGCATTTCATCCAGCAGGGCTGGCCAGCCGCCCGCGCGCATTACCTGCCGAATTTCGTCGATGCGGCGACGGCGCCGCCGGTCGCACGCTCGAGCCTTGGAACGCCGGATGACGCGCCGCTCGCCTTGGCGCTCGGCCGGCTCCATCCGAACAAGGCGTTCGACGTGCTGATCGCCGCGCTGGCGCGCGCTCCCGCCGTCTATCTCTGGATCGCCGGCACCGGCGATCTGCGCGAAACCTTGGAGCGGCAGGCGGCGCAGCTCGGAATCGCCGAGCGGATTCGCTTTCTCGGCTGGCGCGAGGATGTGCCGGCGCTCCTCGCCGCCGCCGATTTCCTCGTCTGCCCGTCGCGCTCGGAGCCGCTCGGCAATGTCGTCATCGAAGGCTGGGCGGCGGGCGTTCCGGTCATCGCTGCCTCGAGCGCCGGGCCGCGCGAGCTCATCGTCGCGGGCGAGAGCGGATTGCTCGTGCCGGTCGACGATGCGACGGAGCTGGCGGCGGCGATGACGCGGCTTGCCGGCGATCCCGAGTTGCGCCAGCGCCTCGCCTCGGGCGGCCGGGCCGCGTACGAGGCATCCTTCACCGAGGCGCGGGTGGTCGCGCGCTATCGCGAATTCTTCGCCGCGGTGGGGCGCTGATGTGCGGCATCGCCGGCATGATGACGGTCGACGGCACGATGCCCGCCGCCGCCGTGCTCCAGGCAATGGGCACCGCCTTGCGGCATCGCGGTCCCGACGGCGACGGCCACTACCGCGCCGGCGATGTCGGCATCGTCCAGACGCGCCTTGCCATCATCGACATCGCGACCGGCGACCAGCCGCTTTACGAGCCAGGCGGCGCCGCCCTCCTCGCCAATGGCGAGATCTACAATTACGTCGAGCTGCGCCATGACTTCCCCGCGACGGTCTTCTCGACCGCGTCGGATTGCGAGCTGCCGCTTCATCTCTATCGCCGGCACGGCCTCGCCTTCACCGAGCATCTGCGCGGCATGTACGCGATCGCGCTGCACGATCCGGTCGCCGGGCGCCTCGTCCTCGCGCGCGATCCCTTCGGCATAAAGCCGCTCTATTACATCGAGACCGCCGCCGGCTTCGCCTTCGCCTCCGAGCCGAGCGCGCTCATCGCCGGCGGCCTCGCGGCGCCGCAGCTCGTCCGCCACGTCCGCAACGAGCTGCTGCAGATCCAGTTCACGACCGGCCGCGAGACGATCTTCGCCGGCATCCAGCGCCTCCTTCCCGGCGAGACCATCGTCGTGACGCGCGGCCGCATCGTCGAGCGCCATCATCGCGAGGCGCTGCCGGCCGGCGCGCCGCTCGCGATCGGCGAGGCCGAGGGGGTGGCGCGTCTCGACGAAATCCTCACCGACAGTGTCCTCATCCATCAGCGCTCGGACGTGCCCTACGGCATGTTCCTCTCGGGCGGCATCGATTCCGCCGCGGTGCTGGCGATCATGGCGCGCCTCAACGACCGACCGGTGCGCGCCTTCACCGCCGGCTTCTCCAACACCGGCGTCCATGACGAGCGGGCGCAGGCGCGGGCCGTCGCCGAGGCGGTGGGCGCCGAGCATGTCATGATCGAGTTCAACGAGGTCGATTTCTGGCGCCTCCTGCCGGAAATCGCCGGCGCCATCGACGACCCCACCGCCGATTACGCGATCCTGCCGACCTACAAGCTCGCCCGCACCGCGCGCGAAAGCGGGCTCAAGGTCATTCTCTCGGGCGAGGGCGGCGACGAGCTCTTCGCCGGCTATGGCCGCTACCGCGCGCTGATGCGGCCGTGGTGGGCCGGCGGCAAGCTGGCGCGAGGGCGCGGCAATCTCGACGGGCTCGGCATCCTCAGAGGCGATCTCGCCGGTTGGCGCGACGGCATCGCCGCCGCCGAGGTGCGCACGGCGCTGCCCGGCCGCACGCGCCTTCAGGTGGCGCAGGCGACCGATTGCGCCGATTGGCTGCCGAACGACCTTCTCGCCAAGCTCGACCGCTGCCTCATGGCGCATGGCGTCGAGGGGCGGACGCCCTTTCTCGATCGCCGCGTCGCCGAGTTCGCCTTCCTGCTGCCGGACGATCTCAAGGTGCGCAAGGGGCTCGGCAAGTGGCTGCTGCGGCGCTGGCTCGCCGAGCGCCTGCCGGCGGCCGATGCCTTCGCCCGCAAGCGCGGCTTCGCCGTGCCGGTGATCGACTGGCTGGCGCGGCGCGGCGCCAAGCTCGGCATTCTCGTCGCGGCGCAGCCCGGCATCCGCGAAATCTGCCTGCCCGATCAGGTCGAAAAGCTGTTCGCCAATACCGAGGGCAAGCGGCGCGGCTTTGCCGCCTGGACCTTGCTCTTCTACGCGCTCTGGCACCGCCACCACATCCTGCGCCTGCCGCCGGCGCCCGACGTCTTCGCGGCGCTCGCGGTGACGCATTAGGATTAGCGGCGCGCGGGTGACTCTAACTAACCCATGACTCGACTTGGTAACCTGCTCGCTCTACCCTATTGGCGATGGCTGAAGTACACGCCGATATCGTCCTCGAGCACCTCCCGCACATCCGCGGTTCCGTGGATGGGCTGCGGGAGGACATGCGCGAAATCAAGGGCCGTCTGACGGCCCTCGAACTTGGTCTTGCCGCCGTCCGCCGAGAGATCGCGGGGCTCGCCGAAGCCGATGCCCACCTTGGCGCCAAAACGGATCGGCTGTCCGAAAGGATCGAGCGGATCGAGCGGCGCTTCGATCTCGCCCCGGCGACCTGAGCGTCACCGCTCACGTTAGTCCTGTCAGCGCAATCAGCTGTCGATGACCCATAGGGCTTCTTCGCCGGCAAGGAACGGCACCACAGCAACGTCGCCCGCCGCAATGCGTGTCGGCACGTGCCACGTCTTCCGGCGCAGCGTGATCCGCGTTTCGTTCGGCGGCAATCCGTAGAAGCGCGAGCCGTTGAGCGACGCGAAGGCTTCGAGGCGGTCGAGTGCGCCCTCTTCGTCGAACACCTGGGCGTAGATCTCCAGCGCCGCCAGCGCCGTGAAGATGCCGGCGCAGCCGCAGGCGCTCTCCTTCTCCGCTGCCGGGTGCGGCGCCGAATCGGTGCCGAGGAAGAATTGCGGGTCACCCGAGGTCGCGGCCCGGCGAAGGGCGAGGCGGTGCGTCTCCCGCTTGGCGATGGGGAGACAATAGAGGTGCGGCCGGATGCCGCCGACCAAGATGGCGTTGCGGTTGATGACGAGGTGATGCGCCGTGATGGTCGCCGCGATATTCGGCCCGGAAGCCGCGACGAACTCCACCGCCTCCTCGGTCGTCGCATGCTCGAGCACGATCTTCAGCTCGGGCAGGCGGCGGTGGAGCGGCGCCAGCACGCGGTCGATGAAAACCGCCTCTCGGTCGAAGATATCGACCATCGCATCCGTCACCTCGCCATGGATCAGAAGCGGCATGCCGATCGCCGCCATGCGCTCCAGAACGCGCTCGATCTTCGTCAGGTCGGTGACGCCATGGGCGGAGTTGGTCGTCGCCTTCGCCGGGTAGAGCTTGGCGGCGGTGAAGATCCCGTCGCGGTGGCCCTGCGCCAGCGCCGCGGGATCGGTCGTGTCCGTCAGGTAACAGGTCATCAGCGGCGTGAAATCGGTGCCCGCCGGTAGCGCCGCGAGGATGCGCCGGCGATAGGCTTGCGCGGCTTCGGCGCTCGTCACCGGCGGCACCAGGTTCGGCATGATGATCGCCCTGGCGAATTGCCGTGCCGTCAAGGGCAACACGGCGGCGAGCATCGCGCCGTCACGCAGATGGAGGTGCCAATCGTCGGGGCGGCGGAGGGTCAGCGTATCGGCCATGCCCGGCAGGATAGCGGCGGCGCGTCGCCGGCGCCACCGCGTGCGTCGCCCCGTGACGCTTGGCCTCCGGATTGCTATATGAAGGAAAGGCGCCCTCTCGGCGCCGTCGGAGGAATGACATGACCGCCTGCATCGTCGGCTGGGCCCATACGCGTTTCGGCAAGCATGAGGGCGAGGATCTCGAATCGCTGATCGTCCGCGTCGCGACCGACGCGCTCGCCGATGCCGGCCTCGCCCCCGCCGACATCGACGCCGTCTATCTCGGCAATTTCAACGGCGGCTTCGTGCGCCAGGAATTCCCCTCATCGCTCGTCTTCCAGGCCGATCCCGGCTTCCGCTTCAAGCCGGCGACGCGCGTCGAGAATGCCTGCGCCACCGGTTCGGCGGCGATCCATCAGGGGCTGAACGCGATCGCGGCGCGGCGTGCCCGCACCGTTCTCGTCGTCGGCGTCGAGAAGATGACGGAGGTCTCGAGCGCCCAGGTCGGCGACATCCTCATCCGCGCCAGCTATCTGAAGGAGGAGGGCGAGATCGAAGGCGGGTTCGCCGGCGTCTTCGGCCGCATCACCCAGGCCTATTTCCAGCGCTACGGCGATCAATCCGACGCGCTCGCGCGCATCGCCGCCAAGAACCACAGGAATGGCGCCGCCAATCCGCTGGCGCACATCCAGAAGGACCTGGGCTACGAATTCTGCCGCACCGTCTCCGACAAAAACCCGTTCGTCGCCGGGCCCTTAAAGCGCACCGATTGCTCGCTTGTCTCGGACGGCGCCGCGGCGGTGGTGCTGGCCGATGTCGACACGGCGCTCGGCCTCGACAAGGCCGTCGTTTTCAGGGCCGCCGAGCAGGTCAATGATTTCCTGCCGATGAGCAAGCGCGACATCCTGGCGTTCGAGGGACCGGCACTCGCCTGGAAGCGCGCCTTTGCCAATGCGAGGGTCGGGCTCGGCGATCTCAGCCTCGTCGAGACGCATGATTGCTTCACGACGGCCGAGCTCATCGAATACGAGGCGATGGGCCTCACCGGCAAAGGCGAGGGGGCGCGCGCCATTCTCGAAGGTTGGACCGAGAAGGACGGCAAGCTGCCGGTCAATCCCTCGGGCGGCCTCAAGGCGAAGGGTCATCCGATCGGTGCCACCGGCGTCTCGATGCATGTCCTGGCGGCAATGCAGCTCACCGGCACGGCAGGCGGGATGCAGATCAAGGACGCAAAGCTCGCCGGCATCTTCAACATGGGCGGCGCCGCGGTCGCGAATTTCGTCAGCATCCTCGAGCCGCTGCGCTAGCAAGAAAGTTCACCGCGAAGAACGAAGGCGTGAAGCGCTTAAATTCACTTCGTGATCTTCGTGCCTTCGTGGTTCAAATTTTTTCGCAGTGGGGAGGGCCATTCATGGCGCTCATCAATTATCTGACGCGGATCCAATTCGATTTCGGGGCGCTCGCCCTCTTGCCGGCCGAGATCGAGGCGCTCGGCATGAAGCGTCCGCTCCTCGTCAGCGATCCCGGCATTCGCTCCACCCCTCTTCTCGGCAAGGTCGAGGACAAGCTGCCGAAAGGGCACGCGCTCTATGCCGAGACGCCGGCCAACCCGACCGAACGCGCCGTCCTCGCGGCACTGAAGCTGTACCGCGATGCCGGGTGCGACGGCATCGTCGCCTTGGGCGGCGGCTCGTCGATGGATCTCGCCAAGGGCGTCCGCCTCCTTGCGACCCATCCCGCGCCGCTCGTCCAATACGCCTTCATCGAAGGCGGTGCCGCAAAGATCAAGCCGCAAATGCCGCCGCTCGTCGCGATCCCGACGACGGCCGGCACCGGAAGCGAAGTCGGGCGCGGCGCCGTCATCATCATGGCCGACGGCCGCAAGCTCGGCATCGGCAGCCCTTATCTGACGCCGAGCCTCGCCCTCTGCGATCCCGAGCTGACCCTGGGCCTGCCGCCGGCGATCACCGCCGGGACCGGCGTGGACGCGATCGCGCATTGCATCGAAACCTTCTGCGCCCCGGCCGTAAACCCGCCGGCCGAGGCGATCGCGCTCGACGGGCTGCGCCGCGCCAGCCGGCATCTGGAGCGCGCCGTCGCCGACGGCTCCGACCGCGAGGCGCGCTGGAACATGATGATGGCGGCGATGGAAGGGGCGATGGCGTTCCAGAAGGGCCTCGGCGCCGTCCACGCGCTCTCGCACCCGCTCGGCAGCCTCGAAGAGCTGAAGCTCCATCACGGCACGCTGAACGCCCTCTTCCTGCCGCCGGTCCTGCGCTTCAATCGGCCGGCGATCGGCGACAAATGGCAACGCCTCGCCGAGGCGATGGACCTGCCGAAGGGCGCCGATGTCGCCGACGCCGTGGCGCGGCTCAACGTGCGGCTTGGGCTGCCGGTGAGTTTGCGCGCGATGGATGTCCCGGCACAGGTGATGCCGGCGATGGCCGAGGCGGCGACGAAGGATCATTGCAACGCGACAAACCCGCGCCCCGCGAGCCGCGCGGATTATCTCGCGCTCCTTCATGAGGCAATGGGCTGAGGAGCGTACGATGAGCGATCTCAAGGCCCTTGTCCTTCACGACGCGAACGGCAAGGTCGAGGCCCGGTTCGAGCGCATCACGGAGGCGGCGCTGCCACCGGGCGATGTCTCCGTCGCCGTCGAATATTCGACCCTCAATTACAAGGACGGCATGATCCTCGAAGGGCTTGGCCGCCTCGTCCGCAAATACCCGCATGTGCCGGGCGTCGATTTCGCCGGAACCGTCGAGCGCTCGGATTCGCTCGACTTCAAGCCCGGCGACAAGGTCGTTCTCACCGGTTGGCGCGTCGGCGAGGCGCGCTGGGGCGGCTATGCGCAAAAGGCGAGGGTCGAGGCCGGGATGCTGGTGAAGCTCCCCGCCGGCCTCACGACCAAACGCGCGATGGCGCTCGGTACCGCCGGCTTCACCGCGATGCTCGCCGTCATCGCGCTCGAGCGCCATGGTCTCGCGCCCGGCGCCGGCGAGGTGCTCGTGACCGGCGCCGCGGGGGGCGTCGGCAGTGTCGCGATCGCCATTCTGGCGACGCTCGGCCACCAGGTGACGGCGTCGACCGGCCGCCCTTCGACGCATGACTATCTCCGACAGCTCGGCGCCACCGCCATCATCGACCGCGCCGAGCTTGCGAAGCCGGCGGAGCGCCCGCTCCAGGCCGAGCGGTGGGCGGGCGCGGTCGATGCCGTCGGCAGCACGACCCTTGCGAGCATCCTGACGCAGCTCAAATATCACGGCAGCGTCGCCGCCTGCGGCCTTGCCGGTGGCAACGATCTCCCGGCGAGCGTCATCCCGTTCCTGCTCCGCGGCGTCAATCTGCTCGGCATCGATTCGGTGATGTGCCCGATGCCGCAACGGCTCGAGGCGTGGAGCCGCCTCGCACGTGACATGCCGATGGCGAGCCTCGATGGCATGACCGAGATCGTGCCGCTGGGTGCCTTGCCGGGCCTCGCCCGCCGCATCCTCAAGGGCGAGACGCGCGGCCGGGTCGTCGTCGATGTCAACGCGTGAACGATCCGATGCTGATCGCTTGTCCCGTCCTCGCGCCCGCAACGTCTTCGTGAAGGGAGCGGCATGATCCGGATCGAGCAAGTCGCGGCAATCGACGACCCGGCGGTGCGGCGAGAGCTCATCGATCTGCTCGCCGACGCGGTGGAGGGCGGCGCTTCGGTCGGCTTCACCGTGCCATTCGACCGCACACTCGGTGTCGATTTTTGGCACGACGTCGCGTGTGCGCTCGTCACTGGTTCGCACGCGCTGCTCATCGCGCGCGCCGCCGGCGGCGCGGTCGTCGGCGCGATCCAGCTCGCTTATTCGACGCGACAGAACGGCCGCCACCGCGCCGAGATGCAGAAGCTGATGGTGCATCGCCGCCATCGGCGAGCCGGCGTGGCGCGGCAACTGATCGCGGCCGCCGAGGCGCTCGCCGCCAAGCGCGGCATTCGCCTCATTTTTCTCGACACCCGTGTCGGCGATGCGGCGGAGCCTCTCTATCGCGCGCTCGGCTACGTGCAGAGCGGCGTCATTCCCGACTATACGAGCGATGAGCATGGCCGGTTCGCCGCGACGGCGATCTACTACAAGCTGTTCACGCCGAGCGCCTCATAGGATGACGTCTTCGACGAGGGGCGTGCGGCGGCGCGTCTCGCGATGGAGAATGTAAAATCCGCTGGCGATGACGATGGCGGCGCCGAGCAAGAGAAGTTGGTCCGGCACGTCGCCCCAGACCGCATAGCCGATCAGCGAGACGTACAGCATCGAGGCGTAGTCGAACGGCGCGATGACGGCGGCCGGCCCGCTGCGGAAGGCGGCGGTCACGAGAAGCTGGCCGCATCCGCCGATGATGCCGAGCGCGGCGAGGAGCAGCCCGTCGACGACCCCCGGCGTCACCCAGACGAAGGGCAGCGACGCGGCACCGATCGCGCTGCAGGCGAGGGTGTAGTAGAAGGCGATGGCGCCGGTGCTCTCGGTGCGACCGAGACGGCGGGTGAAGATCATCGCGAGCCCGTAGAGCAGCGTTCCGGCGAGGGCGACGAGCGCCTGTCCGGCGAAGATCCCGCTCCCCGGCCGAACCATGATGAGGACGCCGATGAAGCCGACGAGCACGGCGCCCCATCGCCGCGGGCCGACGTGCTCGCCGAGGAGCGAGGGCGACAGTGCGGTGATGAAGATCGGCGCCGAGAAGCCGATCGCAACGACGTCGGCCAGGGGCATGCGCCCGAAAGCGTAGAGGAAGCAGAACAGCGAGACGAAGCCGAACAGCGAGCGCCCGGCGTGATCGCCGAGGCGCCGCGTCCGCAGCGCCGATCTCCAGCCCTCGCGCGCCAACTGCATGACGATCGGCAGGAAGGCAAAAATCGAACGGAAGAAGATGATCTGCATCACGGAAAAACGCGGCGACTCCCACTTCACCAACGCATCCATGACTGCAAAGCAGACGCCGCCAGCCAGCATGGACAGGATGCCGGCAAGCACATTGCCGCGTGCCGCGCCTTCATTCATGACGCTCCGTCTGCCCTTTTGCGCCCGAGGTGACGCTGCCGCCGCATCTCCGGCATCTTCATCCGACGCGGCGTCGATCCGCAAGGCACGACCACGGGCATCGGGCAATTCCTCCTTCAAGCAATATTAACCATCGCAGCGCTACTCTGCGGTTTCGCGACTCTTCGCCGAGCTTGCTTGCGGAGGGCTGTGGACGAAAATGAATCTCCGTTGAAACGCAATTAGATATAGCGGATTTCTAATTTCACACTTATAGTAGCGGTCCGCGTCGGACCGAGTTTGCCGGCGTGTTGGGAAGGCAGGTTCGTCTTATGGCCGAAGCGACGATTGGACGACGCGCTCTCATGCGCAGCCTCGCTGCTGCTGCGGCGGCATCCTCGGCCGGCGCGGCGTTCTGGTTGCCGCGGGCCGCGGCAGCCCAGGCAAAGCCGAAGCCGATCGTGCGCAAGCACATCGTCGTGCTCGATGCCGGTCATGGCGGTATCGACCCCGGCGCGATCGGCCTCAGCGGCATCTATGAGAAGGATATCGCGTTCGAGACGACGAAACTGCTGGCGCAATGCCTCGAGGCGAGCAAGCGTTACACCGTCGTTCTGACCCGCACGGATGACGAGTTCATCGTGCTGCAAGATCGTGTCGCGCGCGCCCGTGCCGCCGAGGGCGAGCTGTTCCTGTCGATCCATGCCGACGCCCTGCCCAATCCCGAGATGCGCGGCGCCTCGGTCTTCACCCTCTCGGAAAAGGCGTCCGATCAGGAAGCCGCGGCGCTGGCGGCACGCGAGAACAAAGTCGACCTCATCGCCGGCATCGATCTGTCGCGGCACGCGCCCGAGGTCAGCACGATCCTCATCGATTTGGCGCGACGCCAGACCAACAATCTGTCGATCGGCCTCGCCCGCCGCCTCGTCGACGAGCTCGGGCACGAGGTGCGCCTCCTCGCCAACAGCCATCGCTCAGCTGGTTTTGCCGTCCTCAAGGCACCCGACATCCCCTCGGCGCTGGTCGAGCTCGGCGCCTTGTCGAACCGCGACGAGGAGCATGCGTTGAACACGCCCGCCTATCGCCAGAAGCTGGCGCTCAGCCTCGCGCGCTCGGTGAATGATTATTTCGATTTCGTCGTGAAGGTCTAAGGCGCGCAGCGGCACGCCGCGATCTTCAAGCGCGGTCAGGCTTGCCGCGCGTTGCCGTCCTTCAATTCCTTGAGCCGCGCATAGGCGGCAATGACCGGTCCCAGATCCTGGCGCTTGTCGACGTTTTTCGCACCCCCTTCGCGGGTGAGCGTCGTCTCCAGCGCACGCAGCAACAGCTCCGCGACGGCGACGAGGTTTTGATCGCAAGCTTGATCGAAGGCGACAAGGAGCTTATCGCTGAGGCGCCTGTCGTATTGAGTCATGATCTCCCTGACACCAGAAAGCGGGCACGCCATTGTGCCGCGATCCATGGGAATTTGAAAGGCCGCTCAGCGATCAATCTTTGCGCAACAGAAAGAGCGCCTGCTCGGCCAGCAGGTTGGCGAGGCCGCCGACCGGATCGAGCGCGAAGGGCTGGCCGGCACGGTCCAGGGTGAGGCTGCGCTCGACCGCGATGCCGAGCTCGCGGCAAAGCACGACGAAATCCTTGATCGTGCAGAGATGGATGTTGGGCGTCTCGTACCAGTTCTGGCTCAACAGCGGCGTCATCGGCATGCGGCCGTGGAACATGAGATGAAGGCGAATGCGCCAGTGGCCGAAATTGGGGAAGGAGACTATGGCGCGGCGGCCGATGCGCACGAGATTGGCGACGACGAGGCGCGGATTGCGCGTCGCCTGCAAGGTCTGGCTCAGGATGACGAAATCGAAGGCGCCGCTGGGATAATCCTCGAGGTCGTGATCGGCGTCGCCCTGAATGACCGGCAAGCCGTGGCTGACGCAAGCATTGACGCCCGACTGGCTCAGCTCCATGCCGCGCCCGTCGACCGATTTCGTGCGCGCCAGATGCGCCAGGAGCGCGCCGTCGCCGCAGCCGATGTCGAGCACCCGCGTTCCCGCCGCCACCATCTCGGCGATGAGCCGAAGATCGCCGCGGATGTCGCCGGGCGGCGGGCCGTACGGGTGCGGGTGGCGGCCGGCAGTTTGCTGACCATCGACCGCGCCGAGGGCAGCCGGACGGCGGACGCTTCCCGCTTTCATGCGCCCGCTTTCATGCGAAGGAGAGCCCACGATGCTCGGCGCAGCCGCCGAGGAAGCCGCGCAGGGTCGCGAAGAATTCCGGTTCCTCGAGCAGGAAGGCGTCATGGCCCTTGTCGGTCTCGATCTCGACGAAGCTGACATTGGCGGCGGCGGCGTTGAGGGCGTGGACGATGGCGCGGTTCTCCGCCGTCGGATAGAGCCAGTCGCTGGTGAAGGAGATCGAGCAGAACCGCGTCTTGGTGCCGCGGAAGGCGTTGGCGAGAACGTCGCCATGCTCGGCGGCGAGGTCGAAATAGTCGCAGGCCCTGGTAATGTAGAGATAGGAATTGGCGTCGAACCGATCGACGAAGGCGATGCCCTGGTGGCGCAAATAGCTCTCGACCTGGAAATCGGCGTCGAAACCGTAGGTCACCGCCTGTCGGTTCTGTAGGTTGCGGCCGAACTTGCGGTGCAGCGCCCGCTCGGAGAGATAGGTGATGTGCGCCGCCATGCGCGCCACGGCAAGGCCCCGCGCCGGCCGTCGCCCCTTGGAAAGATAGGCTCCGCCGCACCATTCGGGATCGGCCATGATCGCCTGGCGGCCGACCTCGTGGAACGCGATGTTCTGCGCTGAATGGCGCGCGGCGCAAGCGATCGGCACGGCGGCGAAGACGCGCTCGGGATAGCTCGCCGCCCATTGCAGCACCTGCATCCCGCCCATCGAACCACCGATGACGCAGAACAATTTTTCGATGCCGAGATGGTCGATGACGAGCCGTTGCGCGCGGACGATGTCGCCGATGGTGATGACGGGAAAGGAAAGGCCCCAGGGCTCGCCCGTCGTGGGATTGATTTCCTTCGGTCCGCTGGTCCCCATGCAGCCGCCGAGGACGTTGGCACAGATGATGAAATAGCGCTCGGTGTCGAGCACCTTGCCGGCGCCGGCGAGGCTCGCCCACCAGCCGTCCTTGCCGGTGATCGGATGCGGCTCGGCGAGGTACTGATCGCCGGTCAGCGCGTGACAGACAAGGACGGCGTTGCTGCGCTCGGCGTTGAGGCGGCCATAAGTCTGGTAGGCGATCGTGAAGGGCGCGAGATCGACGCCGCTATCGAGGCGCAGCGGCTCCCCCACATGAAGGCGGTGGCCCGGCCAATCGGCTTCGGCGGCGACGGGACGCGTCGGTTGCTGAACGGACACTTCTGGGCTCTTTCGGTTGGGCGCCTTGCCCGGCTTCGAGGATCGCGACAATGTCCCGCCATGCGTCAGGCGCAACCCCGCATAGCTAGGGATCGCCCCGCCGCGGTGTCAATGTTTTCTTTGCTTTCACCGGCACGCCGAACTATCAGTATCGCCTTCACTTTCGCCCCGACCCGCGCATGGCCATGAGCAACCCGGATCTCGACGTTTTGCGCCGCCGCATCGACGAGATCGACGATCGGTTGCACGATCTTTTGATGGCCCGCACGGAGGTCGTCGAGACGATCGCCGCGCAGAAGCGGCGCGGCAGCCTTCCGGCGTTCCGGCCCGGGCGGGAGGCAACGATCCTGCGCCGTCTCGTCGCCCGCCACAGCGGCAGGTTCCCGCCGGCGGCGATGGTCCGGTTGTGGCGCGAGATGATGGCGGCGACGGTCGGCCTGCAAACCGATTTCGCCGTCGCCGTCTATGTCGCCGGTGCCGGCAGTGGCTATTGGGATCTGGCGCGCGACCATTTCGGCGGGCACTCGGCGATGATGGCCTATCAATCGATCGGCCAGGTGATCCGCGCCGTCAGCGACGGGCTGGCGACGGTCGGCATCCTGCCCATACCCGAGGAAGACGATCGCGACCCGTGGTGGCGCTCGATCGTCTCGAGCGACGAATCGACGCCTCGCATCCTGGCCCGTCTGCCCTTCGCCGGGCGCGGCAACGCCAGAAGCGAGGGCGGCGATGCGCTCGTGGTCGGCAGCGGCGCGCTCGAGCCGACCGGCGATGACCGCTCGCTCGTCGTCGTCGAGACGCATGGCGACATCAGCCGCGCTCGGATCTTCGCCGAGCTCGGCATCGCGAACCTCGCCTGCACTTTCTTCGCCTCGATCGAATCCGGTCCCGGCACGAAGCTCAATCTCCTCGAGATCAATGATTTCGTCGCCGCCGATGACAGCCGGCTCGCGCGCTTCGGAGCGCAGGTCGGCTCGGCGGTCGTGCGGGTCGTCATGCTCGGCTGCTATGCGGCGCCGCTCGCGCTCGGCAATGGCGCCGCGCCGCGGAACAATCGCTCATGACCGCCGAGATGGCTCCGCTGCCGCGCCCGGGCATCCTCGACGTCGATGCCTATGTCGGCGGCGAATCGAAGGTGCCTGGCGTCGTGCGCGTCATCCGCCTCGCCTCGAACGAGAGCGCGCTCGGGCCGAGCCCCAAGGCGATGGCCGCGTATCAAGCCGCGGCGACGGAGATCCACCGATACCCCGATGGCGGCTCGATCGCGCTGCGCGAGGCGTTGGGCAAGC
Source organism: Allostellaceae bacterium (assembly GCA_041488295.1). Taxonomy (GTDB): domain Bacteria; phylum Pseudomonadota; class Alphaproteobacteria; order ATCC43930; family CGMCC-115725; genus URHD0088. The sequence continues at coordinate 8,576 of JBGPOZ010000050.1, read as the reverse complement.
ATCACGGGCTCGATCCCGCGCGCATCGTCTGCGGCACCGGCTCGGACGAGCTGATCTCGCTCTTGGCGCACGCCTATGCCGGGTCGGGCGATGAAGTCCTCTTCAGCCGGCACGGTTTCCTCATGTACGAGATCGTCGCCCGGATCACCGGCGCGACGCCCGTCGCGGCACCGGAGACGAACCTCACGACCGATGTCGACGCGCTGCTGGCCTGCGTCACGCCGCGCACGCGCATCCTCTTCCTCGCCAACCCGAACAATCCGACCGGCACCTATATCAGCGCCGAGGAGGTGAAGCGCCTTCATGGCGGGCTGCCGAAACGCGTGCTCCTCGTCATCGACGCCGCTTACGCGGAGTTCGTCGCGCGCAACGATTACGAGCCGGGCATCCAGCTCGTCGGGTCGTCGCCCAACGTCGTCATGCTGCGAACCTTTTCGAAGATCTATGCGTTGGCCGGCATGCGCCTCGGTTGGGCCTATTGCCCGCCCGCAATCGCCGACGTGCTGAACCGCGTGCGCGGCGCCTTCAACGTCAACGCCGCGGCGCAGGCGGCGGGTGTGGCGGCGCTCTCCGACGTCGCTTCGGTCGACCGCGCGCGGGAGCACAACGACATCTGGCTGCCGTGGTTCTCGGCCGAGCTGCGCAAGCTCGGCCTCACCGTCAATCCCAGCGTCGGCAATTTCGTCATCGTCCGCTTCCCCGATGCGCCGCGCGACGCCGACGGCGCCTTCGCGTTCCTGCAGCGGCGCGGCATCCTGACGCGCAAGATGGGCGTCTACCACCTGCCCGAATGGCTGCGCATCACGATCGGTACCGAGGAAGAGATGCGGCTCGTCGTCGCCGCCATCGCCGAGTTTCTCGCGACATGACGCCTCAGCCTTTCGCCAGCGCCGTCATCATCGGCATCGGCCTCATCGGCTCGTCTCTGGCCCGCGCGTTGCGACGTCACGGTCTCGCTCGCGAGATCGTCGCGTGCGATCGCAGCGCAGCCGCACGCGCGAAGGCGCTCGAGCTCGGCATCGTCGACCGTGCCTCGGGCGACGCCGGCGAGGCGGTGCGCGGCGCCGATCTCGTCGTCATTGCGACGCCGCTCTCCGCCTATGCCGAGATCGGCGCAGCGATCGCGCCCTTCCTTGCTCCCGGCACCATCTTGAGCGATGTCGGCTCGGTGAAGCAGGCGGTCATCCGCGATCTTCGGCCGCTGCTTCCGCCGGGGGTCCATCTCATTCCCGGCCATCCGGTCGCCGGCACCGAGCATTCCGGCCCCGAATCAGGCTTCGCCGAGCTCTTCCAAGACCGCTGGTGCATCCTGACGCCGCTGCCCGACGCCGACGCTACGGCGCTCGCCCGCATCGTCTCGCTGTGGGAGACGGCCGGGATGCGCGTCGTCACGATGGATCCCGAGCATCACGACAAGGTGCTCGCCGTCACCTCGCACCTGCCGCATCTCATCGCCTACACGATCGTCGGCACCGCGACGGACCTCGAGGAAAGCCTCAAATCCGAGGTCATCAAATTCTCCGCCGGCGGCTTCCGCGACTTCACCCGGATCGCCGCCTCCGACCCGGTGATGTGGCGCGACGTCTTCCTCAACAACCGCGAGGCCGTGCTCGAGATGCTGCAGCGCTTCAGCGAGGATCTGAGCGCCCTTCAGCGCGCGATCCGCTGGGGCGAAGGCGACAAGCTCGAGGACCTCTTCACCCGCACGCGGGCGATCCGCCGTTCGATCATCGAGGCGCGGCAGGCCTGAACGACGGGGCGGCGACGCCGCGATGAGCCCGCGGGCCGTCGCTGAGGGGGGGCGAATATCGGCCGGCGCTCGGCAATGCCGCGGAATTCATTGTTTTTTTACCTAGAATTGCCATCGTTCCCGATTGGCGTATGGCAGGGCGGCGCGACGTGTCGCCGGCAAGGACAGGTCGTGCAGGCGAAGCAGATACATCCACCCGCGCATCGCCGCACCGGTTTCGAGGTGGCCGGCTGGGACGGCGCGCGGTGGATTCTCGAAGGCGTTTTCGAGTCAGGCGCCGAGGCGGCGAGCCAGGCGAAGCTCGTGCTCGCCCGCCGACTCGGGGTCAAGGTGACCGAAGAGGTGTTCAACGCCGCGGAAGGGGTCTTCAAGAGCCGCGTCGTCTTCACCGAATTTCGCGGCAGCGAAACCTCGCCGCGCCCGGACAAGACCAAGAGGCCGGTTGAGCATGTCGTGGCAACGCGTCCAGCCCCGCCACGCGGCATTTTCGACAGCAAGGACATGCCGCTCCACCTCGGTATCGCCTCGCTCCTCATCTCGATCCTGGCACTGATCTTCTCGCTCATTCGCTGATCATCGGCCGCGTCCCGGCGATCGGGATCGGGTATCATCCCGCGCCGTGGAGCGGCGAGGGAGCGGTCATGTACGTCGTCATCTTCGAGGTGCGGCCGAAACCGGGTCGAACGCAGGACTATCTCGACATCGCGGCGAGCCTCAAGCCGCATCTCGAGACGATCGACGGGTTCATCTCGGTCGAGCGTTTCCAGAGCCTCGCCGATCCGGGCAAGCTCCTCTCGCTCTCGTTCTGGCGCGATGAGGCGGCGGTCATTCGCTGGCGCCGGCAGATGCAGCACCGCGCGGCGCAATCGAAGGGACGGGCTGCGGTCTTCGCCGATTATCGCATTCGCGTCGCCGCCGTTGCGCGCGATTACGGCATGTTCGAGCGCGCGGAAGCGCCGCAATCCTTTCCCGAGGCAACGCGCAAGACCGATTGAGCGTTAGGCGGCCAGGGTCACTCCCAGGTGAAGACTGGAAGCTTCGCAACGCGCGCCGGGCCGATGAAGAGCTGCCCGTTCTGCACCGTCAGCGGCGTCTCGATCTGCGGCGTCCCGTCGGCGCCGGCCTTAGCCAGAAGGCCGAGCCCGATCTTGGCGACGGCCCCGTCGCCCGGCCGCAAGGTGCCGGCCCCGACCAGCGCGTCGATGATGTCGCTATAGCCGCGGATTCTTGCGCCGAGCGCGGCCTGCGGTTGCAGGGCCTCGTCGAGCGCGAGCGTTCCCTTCGCCTCGAGGCCGAGCTTGCCCCACGCCAGCATGAAATCCTCGATCTCTACCGTTCCGCCGTCGTTTCGCCATGCCTCCAGCGCCTGACGCCGCGGCCCAGGCGGGATCGTGCCCTTGACGGCAAGTTGCGCCGCCAGCCGATCGATCGTGGCACCGAGCGGCGGGACGGAAGCCGGAAGGGTGATCCCGGAGGCACCGACCGTCGCAGAAATCCAAATGTCGAGATGGCTCGCCACCCCATGTTGCGGCAGCACCGCCTGCAAGTCCGCATGCTTCACGCCGATCAGCGCCCCGGTATCGATCGCGATTTCGTCGGCGGTTAGGGTGAGCGCGCGACCGAGGCCGCCCGCGACACCGTCCTCGCGCGGCGCGACGGCGCCGTCGATGCTTGCAGCCTGCACCCTTACGGGTGGCCGCAATGGGCCCGGCTCGATGGCGAGGCGAGCGCCCGCGCTGGCGCTAAAGCGCCATCGCTCGAGCGCCCAGGGCCGGGTCCATGCCACCAGCGCCGGCGCCCGCACCTCATACCCCGGAGCGGCGCCAACCTTGCCGAAAACCGGCTTCTCGATGCTGACGCGAAGCTCCAGAGGGAAGCCGGCGATGGCATAGCGGTCCCAACCGATCGTGAAACCCTCGCTGCGGCGCGCCTGCGCCCAACCCTGAAGCGCAGCGCGCGTCCACTCCGCTGCCCAATACCAAAATCCACCATAGGCCGCGGCAAGCAGCAGGAGCAGCAGCAGGATGGCAACGAGGCCAGGACGGCCGGGACGGTGCATGGCGCCGTCTTATATGTCGGCGCCCCCGGCCGGTCGACCCGACAGGCGTCGGGAAGAGCCTCGCCCGGCGTTGCCGCGACGCAAGTGTCTACCCGAAGTAGGTGAGCGCGGACGGACAGATGCAATCAGAAAAAGTAACGAACTCTAGACAAATGCCATCCAAACTCTTCTCTCGGGCAAAACCGCGCTGTGAGCGAAGCCGATGACCACGTTGACGAAGTCGATCGAAGAAGAGCGTCGCCTGACGTTTCGCGTGGGTAAGCGCTGGGGCGCTCATTGCGGTAATCGGCCGTTCGGCCGGGGTGACCAGATCGATGCCAATTCGGTCGGCGACGACTGGCGCTACTGCTTCGTTCTCGATCTTGGAAATCAACAGGGTCCGTTCTTCCGCGATGTCGGCCCGGCTCACGGACCGTTCGCCGGCCGCCGCGTTTGCGATTGTCCCGAGGATTCGTTGCTGAGGATCGCCGCTGGTTTTTCTTCCGAGGCGATCGACAAGCAAACGTTGGTCGTCAAGGTGGGGCAGGCTCGATGCGCCGGCCGAGCACTCCTTTATCGCGCGACATTGCTGCCGCTCTCGAGCGACGGGACCCGGCTCGACCAACTTCTCGGCGCCGTCAACTGCCGGGAAATCGTCTTCTCCTCCGAAGAATTTCCGATCGAGCACAGGGCGCAGATGCGGGGTCTTTCAAGAAACGCCGCGCCGGCGCCGTCGCTTGAGCGGCAGGGAACCCTCTAGCTGCTTCTCCAAACCCGCGGCCAGCAATTCCCAGTTCCGGGCAATCTCGAGCAATTCGTCGCGTCGAGCGGCTGACGCCGTGCTCCTCGCCTCCTCGACAGCGCGCCTCGCCTTTGTGCGGTAATACGCCGAGGTCCAGCGCTGCTCCATATCCGCGATTTAACACAAGTCAATTTGTATTGGAAGTTTGGACGCCATTTCCGCGAGAATAGGGATCCGATTGCATGAAGGCGTAGTGCCGACGCGCCGGCACGGCAATCACGGCTTCGAGTGGTCCTGCGCGGCCAATTGCGCTTCTCTCCCCGCAGCCGTGATCGTCACGATCACCGCCGGGCTCGATTTCGCCCCCGACGGCGTCACCGTCACGAACCCACGATCGGCGAGCGGCGCCCAGGCCGCTGCATTGAGCGAAACCTGCGCTGCGGCTTTGGCTGATCCGAGCATCAGCTGCTGTGCGAGGGGCGAGACCATAGCAAGTATCTCACTAGCCCCGTCGACGCCGTCGCGCAATCAGGATCGCTTCGAAATTAGCGAGGATTCGTGCCGCGTTTGATCGGGTTTGCGCGAGCGCGAAGGTCGAAGCCTCGGCAACCGGGTGCGGGCAAACGCATTGCCGGGATGTGCGATGCGCGCTTTGCGAGCGTCGTCGCGCTGACTAGATTTGCCGCAAGAAAAACCGCCTCTCATCACGAATGAGCGTCATCCTCAAAAGTCGGGACGCCGTGCCAACGACCGCGACCGCCTGGCTCGCGCTGATGCCCGGGCTCTTCGTCGTGTTGTGGTCGACCGGCTTCATCGGTGCCAAATACGGCCTCCCTTATGCCGAGCCGCTGACTTTTCTTGCGCTGCGCTTTGCGCTCGTCGCCCTTATCATGGCCGCCGTCGCCGGCATGCGCTGGCGGCTCAGCTGGCGCCAGGCCGGGCATTGCGCGGTGGTCGGGCTCCTCATCCAGGGAACTTATCTCGGCGGCGTCTACTTCGCGATCGCTCATGGCATCTCGGCCGGGCTCTCGGCGCTCGTCGTCGGGCTGCAGCCGGCTCTGACCGCGGCGTTGGTCGGCCTCACCCTCGGCGAGCGGGTGACGGTCCGGCAATGGCTCGGCATCGTCCTCGGCATCCTCGGCACGATCCTTGTCGTCTGGACCAGGCTGGCCTTCGATCCGGGCCAGCTCGCCGGCCTTGCCGCCATCGCGGCCGCTCTCTTCGGCATGACCATAGGGACGCTCTACCAGAAACGCTTCTCCAGCGGCGTCGATCTGATGAGCGCGACGCTCGTCCAGAACGCGACGGCGGCGCTGCCGATGCTGCTGCTCGCCCTCCTCACCGAGACGATGCGGATCGAATGGCAGCCGGCCTTCGTCCTCGCGCTCCTCTGGCTCTGCCTCGTCCTCTCGGTCGGCGCGACGATGCTTTTCCTCGTGCTGCTGCACCGCGGCGCCGCATCGCGCACCGCCAGCCTCTTCTATCTTGTGCCGCCGGTCACCGCGTTCATGGCTTATTTGCTGTTCGGCGAAACAATGGGGGCAACGGCGCTGGCCGGGATGATTTGCGCGGTGATCGGCGTCGCGCTCGTCAATCGTGGTTAAGGAATTTGTGCGTGAGCGAGGATAAGGCGAGAACATTGGAAAGTGCGTTCGGTCAGCGATCGCGGTCGCAAGATGGCAAACTCAATGGCGACGCGCGGGACGCGATCCATCCCCTGGCAGCCCCTGAAGTGCAGGCCTGTCTTGCCCGGAAATGCGACCTCTGGGTCTTTGGCTATGGCTCGCTGATGTGGAATCCCGGTTTCCGCCATTGCGCCGCGGAGCCGGCGCTCGTTCACGGCTGGCACCGCAGCTTCTGCGTCTATTCCCGCCACTATCGCGGCACCCCCGAACGTCCCGGCCTCGTTCTCGGCCTCGATCGCGGCGGCTCGTGCCGAGGCATGGCGTTCCGCGTCGCCGTCGCCGATCTCGAAGAGGCGTTGACGCACCTTTGGGAGCGCGAGATGGGCGGCGGCGGCATCTACGACATGCGCGAGGTGCGGGTCCGTCTCGGGGACGGCGGCACGGTTCCGGCGCAAGCCTTCACCGTCCGCCGCGCCAATCGGAGCTATGCCGGGCGGCTCTCGACCGACGAGACGGCCCGCCTCATCCTGCAAGGGATCGGCGGGCGCGGCCATTGCCGCGAATACCTCGAGAACACGGTGCGCCAGCTCGAATGCCTCGGCCTTGTCGACGGCCCCCTGCACCGCCTCGAGGAGAAGGTGAAGGCGCGCTGGCGGCGAAGCAACCGCCCTGCCCGTGAGCCGCGCTACTTCTTGACGAGCGGGCACTTCGATTCCGACAGCGGCTGGAACGCCTCGCTGCCGGGCACGGTGGCGATAAGCTTGTAGGTGTCCCACTCGCTCTTCGACTCCTCGGGCTTCTTCACCTGGAAGAGGTACATGTCGTGGAGCATGAGCCCGTCTTCGCGGATGCGGCCGTTCCTAGCGAAGAAATCGTTGACCGGCGTCTTCCGCATTGCCGCCATCACCGGCTCGGTCGCCGTCGTGCCGGCCGCCTCGACCGCCTTCAGGTAATGCGTGGTCGAAGAGTAGACGCCGGCCTGCGCCATGTTCGGCATCTTCTTCATCCGGTCGTAGAACCGCTTCGACCAGGCGCGCGTCTCGTCGTTCATGTCCCAGTAGAAGGCCGCGGTCAGCATCATCCCTTGCGTCGTCTTGAGACCAAGGCTGTGCACGTCGTTGATGAAGACGAGGAGGCCTGCGAGGCTCTGGCCGCCTTGGACGATGCCGAACTCGGCGGCCTGCTTCACCGAATTGATGAAGTCGCCGCCGGCATTGGCAAGGCCGATGATCTTCGCCTTCGAGGTCTGCGCCTGCAGGAGGTATGAGGAGAAATCGGCGGTGTTGAGCGGCACCTTGACGTCGCCGAGCAGCCTCCCGCCGCTCGCCTTCACGACGTCGACCGTGTCCTTCTCGAGCTGCGCGCCGAAGGCATAATCGGCGGCGATGAAGAACCAGCTGTCGCCGCCGTTCTTGACGACCGCCTGTCCCGTCGTGTGCGCAAGGGCGTAGGTGTTGTAGACCCAATGAACCGAGCTCGGAAAGCACGCCTCGCCCGTAATGCTGGAGGCGGCGGGGCCGTTCATGACGATGATCTTGTTCTTCTCCTTGGCGACGCTCATCGCGGCCAGCGCGGTCGCCGAGGCGGCGACGTCGAGAATGGCGTCGACATGGTCGGTGTCGAACCATTCGCGCGCCTTGGCCGAGGCGATGTCCGCCTTGTTCTGGTGGTCGGCGACCAGCACCTCGACGGGCTTGCCCAGCACCTTGCCGCCGAAATCCTCGACCGCCATCTTCGCCGCGGTCTCGCTGCCGATCCCGGTGATGTCGGCATAGAGGCTCGACATGTCGAGCAGAAGCCCGATCTTGACCGATGGCTGCTGGGCGGAGGCGGGGAGGGCGGCGAAGGCGAGAAAGGCTGCGAGCGCGACGGCGATGTGCTTCATGGAGTGCCTCCCAAAGGTTTTTGTTGTCCTCTCCCGCCAGTTTAGGTTCGATCGTCGCCATAAATCAAACCCGCCGCCCGATGGAGATGGCGGCGGATCACGGATGGGCCGGAGGTCGGAATCATGGACCCGCTGTCGCTCTTCGGCCTCTTCGCGGTGACGGCGATGCTGGTGTGCTATGCGTTGGAGGAGCGCAGCCGGTGGTTCATCCTCGCCTTCGCCCTCGCTTGCGCACTCGGATCGGCCTATGGCTTTCTTCAAGGGGCTTGGCCGTTCGGCGTCGTCGAGGCGATCTGGGCGCTCGTCGCCATGCGGCGATGGCGGAATGCTCTGGGATAGCGGAAGGGAGAATGCGATGGCGGGCGATGCGGCGGCGGAGAAATGGGGCTTCTGCACACTGGGCCGCAGCGCCTTCGCCGAGCGCATGGCGGAGATCCGGATCCTGGTCGGGCGGTTCGGCGGAGAGGCGCGGGCGATGTCCGACGGGGCGGAGCTGAGCTTCACGCCTTCCGAGGGTCTCGAACCCGCTCTCACAT
>JBGPOZ010000049.1:0-22495 GCA_041488295.1 Allostellaceae bacterium | reverse complement strand
CGCTGCACCGTGTCGAGATCGTCGCGATGGTGGAAGGTGACGCCTGATGCGAAATGCGTACCGGCTGGATATTTATCGGGCTCGTCGCTGACGACGACGATGCGCTTCACGCCCTCGGCATCGAGCTGGCGCGAGACATCGGCGACCGAAAGCTGGCCGTCGACCGGCTGGCCGCCGGTCATGGCGACGGCGTCGTTGTAGAGGAGCTTGTAGGTGATGTTGACGCCCGATGCGACGGCGGCCCGGATCGCCAGGATGCCGGAGTGGAAATAGGTCCCGTCGCCGAGATTGGCGAAGATGTGCTGGGTTTCGGTGAAGGGCGCCTGGCCGATCCACGTCGCGCCCTCGCCGCCCATCTGGGTGAAGGTCTCGGTGCGGCGGTCCATCCACACCGCCATGTAATGGCAGCCGATGCCAGCGACGGCGCGGCTTCCCTCCGGAACCTTGGTCGAGGTGTTGTGCGGACAGCCGGAGCAGAAATGCGGCGTTCGCTCGATCTTGAGCTCATATGTGGCGAGCTGGCGCTCCTTCGCCTCGAGGAATTTGAGGCGGTCCTCGATGCGTGGGCTTGAATAGAACTTGCCGATGCGCTGGGCGATGAGGCGGGCGATCATCGCCGGCGTCAGCTCGCCGGTCGACGGCATGATCCAGACGCGATTCTCGTCGAACTTGCCGACGATGCGCGGGCGCACATCCTCGCGCCAATTGTAGAGCTGCTCCTTGAACTGGTTCTCGATGACGGCGCGCTTCTCCTCGATGACGAGGATCTCCTCGAGCCCTTCGGCGAAATGACGGATGCCCTCGCGCTCGAGGGGCCACGACATGCCGACCTTGTAGAGGCGGATGCCGATCTCGGCGGCATGCGCCTCGTCGATGCCGAGATCGTCGAAAGCCTGGCGCACGTCGAGATAGGATTTGCCGGTGGTGACGATGCCGATGCGCGCCTTCGGGCTGTCGAGCACGATCTTGTCGAGCTTGTTCGCGCGGGCGAAGGCCAAGGCCGCGTAGAGCTTCCATTTGTGGAGGCGGAATTCCTGATCCATCGGCTTGTCGGGCCAACGGATGTTGAGCCCGCCCGCCGGCATCTCGAAATCGCTCGGAAACTGGAGGGCGACGCGGGCGGGATCGATCACCACCGAGGCCGAGCTGTCGATCGTCTCGGCGATCGTCTTCAGCGCGATCCAACAGCCGGAATAGCGGCTCATCGCCCAACCATAGAGGCCGTAATCGAGGATGTCCTGGACGCCAGCCGGGTTCAGCACCGGGATCGAGGCGTCCATGAAGGAATATTCGGATTGGTGCGGCAGGGTCGAGGATTTGCAGGCGTGGTCGTCGCCGGCGAGGAGGAGAACCCCGCCATTGGGGGCGCTGCCGGCGGCGTTGCCGTGCTTGAAGACGTCGCCCGAGCGGTCGACCCCCGGTCCCTTGCCGTACCACATGGCGAAGACGCCGTCGTATGTCGCGCCGGGGAAGAGGCCCACCTGCTGCGATCCCCACACGGCCGTCGCCCCCAAATCCTCGTTGACGCCGGGCTGGAAGCGGATGTGGTTCTGCGCCAAGAAGCGCTTGGCGCTCCACAGCGACTGGTCAAGCCCGCCCAAGGGCGAGCCGCGATATCCCGAGATGAAGGCGGCGGTGTTCAACCCCGCCGCCGCGTCGCGCTGGCGCTGCATCATCGGCAGGCGGACGAGCGCCTGCGTCCCGGTGAGGAAGACGCGGCCCGATTGCGCGGTGTATTTGTCGTCGAGGCTGACTGCGGCAAGCGCCATGGTTACCCCGTCCGGTGAGGCCGTTCGTCGAAGGCGGCAAGGAAATTACTTAAGCCGCGTCGCGCCGCCGCACAATCTCCCGCGGCGCCCAGGAGCGAAAAAGCAAGGATGGTGCGGCGCGGTCATGCATTCGGCGCGAAAGGTTTGCGGCGAACGCTCGGCGCGATATTTTCCTTTCCTTTGACACGCTTAGGTGCCGAAGCGGTTTGCCGCGGTTCATGCTATGCTTCGCGATCGGGCAGCTGGGGGGAGAGAAACATGCTGAAGGAATTCCGGGATTTCGCGATGCGCGGCAACGTCGTCGATCTGGCGATCGGCGTCATCATCGGGGCCGCCTTCGGCAAGATCGTGAGCTCGTTCGTCAGCGACATTCTGATGCCGCCGCTGGGGCTTCTCCTCGGCAGCGTCGATTTCTCGAACCTTTTCCTCAACCTCTCGGCCACGCATTACGATTCGATCGCGGCGGCGAAGGCGGCCGGCGCGGCGACGCTCAATTACGGCCTCTTCATCAACACGGTGATCGATTTCGTCATCGTGGCCTTCGCCATCTTCCTGCTGGTCCAGCAACTGAACCGGCTGGCGCGCAAGCCTGCGCCGCCCTCGCCGACGACCAAGGAATGCCCCTATTGCGTCTCGACGATCCCGCTGCGCGCGACGCGTTGCCCCAATTGCACCTCGGAGATAGCGTCGGCCAACCCCGCGGAATGATCGGAGGCGCCGGCAGGGTCGTCGCTTAAGGGCACAGCTCCCCGACGCGATCGCCATCCCGAGTGTCGCCTGGGGTCGAGGCATGTCCATCACCGTCTTTGCCATCGTCCTCTTCGGCTCCACGTTGCACGCGACATGGAACGCGATCGTGAAGGGGGCGGACGACAAGCTCCTGACGACCATCCTCATAACGGTCTTGGCAGGGTTGGTGGCGGCGGCGACCCTGCCTTTTATCTCGCAACCGGCGGCGGCGAGTTGGCCCTTCATCGCGACGTCCGTCGTCCTCCAGATCGTTTACTTCGCCCTCGTGGTCTGCGCCTATCGCGCGGCCGATTTGAGCCAGACCTACCCGCTGATGCGCGGCACGGCGCCGCTCCTGGTCGCGATGGCGAGCGCGGTCTTGTTCGGCGAGAACCTGTCGATGACCGCGTGGGCCGGCATCTGCCTCATCTCGTTCGGCATCGTCAGCCTGACCCTCTCGGCGCGGCAAGGCGGCCGCATGAACGGCGTCGGCCTTGCGTTGTTGAATGCCGTCGTCATTGCCGCCTATACGCTGATCGACGGCCTAGGCGTGCGTCGGTCCGGAGCACCGATCGCCTACACGATGTGGCTCTCCCTTCTTTGGGCGCTCCCGCTCCTTCTGTGGGGTGTCGTCGCCAAGGGAGCGGCTTTCGCGCGCTATGCGGGAAAGCACCTGCTTCATGGCCTCGCCGGGGCGATTGGCATGCTCGCTTCTTATGGGCTCGCCCTCTGGGCCATGACGGTCGCGCCCGTGGCGCTCGTCGCCGCCCTCCGCGAGACCTCGATCCTGTGGGCGACCGCGATCGCCGCGCTCGTTCTGAAGGAAGAGGTCAGCGGCGGGCGAATAGCGGCCGTCTCCGTCATCGCGCTGGGCGCGGCCGTGCTGAGGCTGGCTTAGGCCGCGACCGTTACCCCATCACGGCAATCTAGTGGTCAAAATCTGGCGCTTGGTACCCTCAGTCAGAGACATTTCTACGGCAGACGGATAGCCCGCTTCCGACCCGCCGCCGCGTCCTGATTGGCCACGCCCGTCACGTTGCCGCCGGGTCGGTTCAGGCTGGCGACAAACCCAGCCTTGACCGGGTCGGTTGCTGACGCGAAAACGACCGGAATGGTTGATGTCGCCGCCTTCGCCGCCAATCCCGAAGGCGTGCCGCCCCCCGCCGCAATCACGGCCACCTGACGCTGAACCAGTTCGGCCGCCAATGCTGGCAGTCGATCGTAATGCCCCTCCGCCCAGCGGTATTCGATGACGACGTTCCGGCCGTCGACCGCCAAGACGATCACAACGCCGATGCAAAAGACCGCCACCGCGGTTACAGGGACAAGCATCTAAGAGGCTTTCGTGGGAAACCATGCCCTGGTAAGTTGAATATCGAGAACTTGCCACACCGATTTTTTTGTTCACAAGAAATTGAGCCCGCGCTACTGAAGTTCGTTCCTATCGTCAGCATGATCCAATCCTCAGGACGCATTCAATCGGTCCTTGCAGCATCGTTCCTAGCGGTTCTCGCCGGCACCATGCTGGTGCAGGCGGGACAATCTCTCCGGGGTGCCGACTACCGGATCGAATACGCACAGTTGAATGATGCTGGAGAGTTGATCGAGCACTCGACCTGGCATTGCGCCGACGTCGCGATCGAGATGGGTCGCTGCGATCAGGGAATCATGGTCGTCATCGACGGCCGTCCGCAGCCGGTCGACATCTCCATGCGGATGGATGGCAGTGTGTTGCGCATCACGGCAGCCCGCAGCAAATGGCGCGTTGCGGTAACAGGCGCCAAGGAAAAGTCAATGGTCATGGACCATAAGGGAGTCCTTCTTGTCTCGCCGGAACTTTGGGATACGAATGCGCTGCGCCATGAAGATGAGTCGGGATTCAACGATCTCGTCGCGCATCCGGCATTTCGTAAACTCGCCTCGGTGCATCTCCTGGTCCAACGCTACCCGCTGCGTCATCCGATGGCTGACTATCCATGACTCGTCTAGCTCGAGTTCTACCCTGCGGGCGCTGATGCAGCAGCGGCGACCGGCACCAGGTATCCGCTGATCCGGCGCCCGTCGACTTCCGCTTTGGGCAACACAGACATCACAGGGCTGGTGTAGGCGAATGACGGCTGTCCACCACCCTGGGCAGACCTTCAGGACTGCCTACCATCTGTTAGGTTTTCATCACCAGACAAATCGGGCGGCCGGCCGAATGATTTGAACCGCCGATGAGGCCAGAGTACCTTGCAGGAAAGACACTTCTTTTACGGAAAGTCCGCCCATGGCCGCCCCCGCTTTGCGCAACGAAGCCATCGACCCCGCGATCATCGCCGAGCTGAAGGCCCGGTTCGGCGACGCGCTGTCGACTTCGCCGGCGATCCGTCTGCAGCACGGCAAGGACGAGAGCTACCACGCGCCGCATCTGCCCGACGCCGTCGTCTTCGCGCGCTCGACGGAAGACGTGGCGGACGCGGTCAAGATCTGCGCCAAGCACAAGGTGCCGGTCATTGCCTACGGTACCGGCACCTCGCTCGAGGGCCAGGTCCAGGCGCTGAGCGGCGGCATCTCGGTCGATGTCAGCCAGATGAACCGGGTGCTGCGCGTTTCGGCCGAGGACCTCGACGTCACGGTCGAGCCCGGCGTCAGGCGCAAACAGCTGAACGAGCATCTGCGCGACACCGGCCTCTTCTTTCCGATCGATCCCGGCGCCGACGCCTCGCTCGGCGGCATGGCTGCAACGCGCGCCTCGGGCACCAACGCCGTCCGCTACGGCACGATGCGCGAGAACGTGCTGGCGCTCAAAGTCGTCCTGCCCGACGGGCGCGTCATCACCACCGGGCGCCGCGCGCGGAAATCGGCGGCGGGCTACGATCTGACGCGCCTCTTCATCGGCTCGGAAGGGACGCTCGGCATCATCACCGAGGTGACCTTGCGCCTCTATGGCATTCCCGCCGCAATCTCCTCGGCGATGTGCTCCTTCGCCACCATCGAGGACGCCGTCAACACCGTCATCATGACGATCCAGAGCGGCATTCCGGTGGCGCGCATCGAGCTTGCCGACGACGTGCAGATGAAGGCGATCGTGCAGCATTCGAAGCTCGACCTCCCGATCGCGCACACGCTCTGGCTCGAATTCCACGGCACGGAGGCGAGCGTCGCCGAGCAGGCCGAGATGGTGCAGGGGATCGCCAAGGAATTCGGCGGCAACGACTTCGCCTGGACGACGCTCCCCGAAGACCGCAAGAAGCTGTGGCAGGCGCGGCACGATGCCGCCTACGCCAACAAGACCCTGGCGCCCGGCAAGCAGATGTGGGCGACCGATGTGTGCGTGCCGATCTCGCGCCTCGCCGAATGCATCGTCGCGACCAAGAAGGACATCGCCGAAAGCTTCATGCTGGCGCCGCTCGTGGGCCATGTCGGCGACGGCAATTTCCACCTGACCTTGATGCTCGACCCCGACGACCCCAAGGATGTCGCCGAGGCCGAACGTTTGAACGAGCGTCTCGTGACGCGGGCGCTCGCCATGGACGGCACCTGCACCGGCGAGCACGGCGTCGGCTACGGCAAGATCGAGTTCCTAGAGGCCGAGCACGGCGAGGCGCTCTCGGTCATGCGGATGCTGAAGAAGGCGATCGACCCCGACAACATCATGAATCCGGGGAAGATCGTCAGGATGTGACGGCGGTCATGTGGCTGCGGCCGCTGGTGGCCGGCGCAAATCGATTGAACAATAGAGTCAGCCCGGCATTTGCACGAGGCGCTGCACATTGCTTGATGTCCGCCGCCAAGTGCAGTGGACGAATTTAGCGAGGATCTGCGGGATCGGCATTTGGGTGATAGATCGCGGCCCAGAGCGACAGGGTCGCCGATACGAGGCCGACCCACAGCACGCCCCAGAACAGGAGCACTGCCGACGGTATGAAGAACCGGTCGGCGCCAAGAATCACCACCAACGTGACTGCTGCGATGATGGTCATCGTGCTCTGCCACGGCGCGTCATCGCTGCGCCGTGCCCAGAGAGCAATGACGACGGTGAGAACCGCGGCACAGATAAGCCAGCGGTGATAATGCGCGCCGATCGCCGTGGGAAAGATGGCGACATAGGTAAGCCACAGGCCGAGCAGCGTATTCATCAGGTTCGGGATCATGCTTGCGCTCCGTGATCGCGATGGGTCCGGTGCAGGTAGCGCCAGGTGACCGGCGGGATCGCGTAGTAGACCAGTGCGCTCGCTCCGATCAGAAGCTTCCACCCGCCGCCGAGCGGCGTGGCGATGACGATGGCCGCGACGATCATGCAGAGCGCCACGTAGGCAACATTCGCGGCCTTGATCAATCGTCGGCTTTCCTGCAAGCGGCCGGCACCGAAGAGCACGCCATAGGCACCGGCCGCCAAGACGAACAGGCCGAGCAGGCCGCTGGTGGCGAGGAAGGCGTCGGGGGTCATGGCTGGGCTCACTTGGGTTCACTCCGCTGCGGCGGCGACGGCACGCAGGGCGGCGCGGCGGCCGAGCGTCACCAGATCCCAGACCAACGTCACATATCCGGCGGCGAAGAGCACACCGAAGCCAAGTCGGGCATCCATCCCGAGCACAAACCAGGGGTTCTCCTGTGCGGCGGTGAATGCCTCGAGCGTGGAGCCGCCGATGGCACGTTCGAAAAATGCCTGCGCCATGCCGGAAACCAGCAGCGAGCCAACCATGCCGAGCATGCCGAAATTGAGCGCCGCGAACGACCAGATCCACAAGCGACCCTCGACCGCAGCCAATGCGCGGAGCTTCTGCAGGGCGATATAGCAGATCGAGATGACGCCGCAGGCATAGGCGCCCCAGAAGGCGAAATGCCCGTGACTAACCGTCCATTGCGTGCCGTGGGCGAAGAGATTGAGCTGCGGCAAGGTGATCATGAAGCCGAAGGCGCCGCCGCCGAGGAAATTGCCAAAGGCTTCGGCCAAGGTCCAGTAGAAGGCCGGCTTGTTGCTGGTTTTCATGCGATGCGTACCGGCGTCGTAGACGGCGTGCACGACCATGCCAAGCAGCGGCAACGGCTCGAGCGCGGAGAAGAAACCGCCGATGCCGAGCCAATAATCCGGAGTGCCTATCCAGAAATAGTGATGGCCGAGACCGAGTATGCCGGTGCCGAGCACGAGCGCGACTTCGATATAGAGCCAGCCCTCGACGATCTTGCGCGAGGTGCCGAGCAACTGCATCACCGCGAGCGCCATGATGCAGCCGATGAGGATCTCCCAGGTGGCCTCGACCCACAGATGCACGAGCCACCACCACCAATAGAGATCGACCGCCATGTTCGAGATCGCGGGAAATGCCACGAGATAGAGCAACACGAGCGGCACCATGTTGATGCTGAGCACGGCCATGATGCCGGTGATGCGCTTGGCCTTGAGCGCCGTGCCGACGACGTTCCAGGCGAACACCAGCATGACGGTGGCAACGCCGATCGCCGCCCAGCGCGGCGCCTCGACATATTTGCGGCCTTGCTGGACTAGCCAGAGGGTTTGCTCGGTTCCCGGTCCCCATTGTACGAACACGAAAATCGCCGCAACGACGAGAACGGCCGCGCAAAACACCCAGAACAGCAGCTCGGCAAGCCAGATGCCTTCGGGCTCGCGGCCGAATTCCTCGGGCAGGAACCAGTAGACCGCACCCATGAACCCCATCAGCAGCCAGATGATCAGGGTGTCGATATGGAGGATCTTGGCGATATTGAAATGCAGCAGGCCGAACAGCAGATCGGGCTTGACGTAGTAGGTCGCCGAGAGCAGGCCGGCCACGGTCATCACGCCGAAAAAAGCGATCGCCGCCATGAGATATTTAATGGCAAGCCGCTGGGAGCGAGACATCGCAGCCTCCTATTCGCCGACCGTGATGCGGCCGAAGTGAATCGGAAATCCATTGGTGTCGATCGAAGCGAGCCACTTCAGATAGGCAACCGTCGCTTCCGCCTCGTCGCGGCTGATGCCGAGGTTCGGCATCTTGCGCTCCCAGGTCGCGAACTTCTCCGGCTCCATGAGGAAGCGGACCATCGCTTCCTCCTTGCTGTCGGCATCGGTGATTGCCATCCAGGAAACCCAGGCGGGATCGAGCCAGGCTTTGGTCAGATCGGGCGCGTAATAGGCGCCATTGCCCATGAAGGTATGGCAATCGATGCAGGCCCGGCTCTGAATCACCAGCTTGCCCTTGTCGATGAGGCGCGTCGCTTCATCCGCACTGGCCGGCTTGCCGAACAGCGGCTCATCCTTGCCGATGACCGGCATGTCGCGGTTGAGCTTGTTGTCATATACGTAGCTCACGGCCTGATTGATGACCGTATACGGGGGCACGTGGCTGCCACCCGCAGTGATCGCCGCCAGACTATCGATCGTGAGAAAGATCAGGACCACCGACATGACCAAGGTCGTGGCTATGGCGCCGGCGCGCCAGAAGTTTGGATCGTCAAATCGCATGCTGACGCTCCTTATCTGCTGTGCCTCGGCGGAGGGTGGAGAGACCCTCCCGGCAATTGTCATCATCACTCGCGAGAGCTTGCCAAACTCCTTCGCACGCAGCGGTCACTCCGCCTCGGGCTTCGCCGTATCAACGGGGCTCGATCCCTCCTCCGCCTCCATTGTCTTGACCCGGTAGGAGCGATCGGCCGATGGCGCCTCGCACTCTCCAACGCGAAGCTGCGCCACCTTCCAATGAATCCGCCTCTGTCGTCGTTCTCGCCTTGATCTGGATCAATTCCGGAGATGACGGCCCGGCGGATTGCAGCGGAGATCCCATCAATGCGCTGTGACTCAGATTTGAGCCACTCGCCGAAAATCCGCTCTAAGCAAGCGAGGCGTCATTCTTCGATGCGACGCGCGTCTGCCGGTATTTGTCGTCGCGATAGGCGCCCGATTTGACGCTCGGGTATTTCGCTGCGCCGGGCGGCGCGATGCACTCGACCAGCGCGTCGTAATTCGGGTGGTGGAAAAAGGCGATGGAAAGCCGCTCCGCGCGCGAGGCGACCGAGGCCGGCGGATTGACGACGCGATGCGTGTTCGAAATCCAGCGGTCATTGGTCCAACGCATCAGGAGATCGCCGATGTTGACGACAAAGCTGCCCGGCTCGGTTTCGACGTCGACCCAATCGCCGGCGCGCGTCAGCACCTGCAGGCCGCCAGGCGCATTGTCGCCGTTGAGGATCGTGAACGTCCCGTAATCGGTGTGCGCCCCGGCGCGCAGCTGGCCCGAAACGGGCGCCGCGGTCTGCGCGGGATAGAAATTGAGGCGCATCGCCGTGATGTGCCGATCGATCTTGTCATCGAAGAAATGCTCGTCGACGCCGAGCCCCAACGCCGCAAGCCGCATCAGGAGCAGAACGATGCGCTCCATCTCGGCGTAGTAGCGCCGCGCCGCTTCCGCGAAGCCCGGCGGCCGTTCCGGCCAGAGATTGGGAATGAAGGAGCGCTGCCCCTCGGCGCTGGTGAAATAAGGCTCTTCGGGCCAGGTTTCTCGTCCGAAATGGTAGTACTCCTTGAGATCGGGCGGCGTCTTGCTGTCGTTGCCCTGGGACAGCGCCTCGATGCCGAGCGCGCGAAAGCCGCGCGGTGTGTCGGCGGCGGGATGAATGGCGCGCCGCTTCTCGTCGAGCGGCAGCGCGAAGAACTCCATTGCCTTCGCGCGCAGACCATCGAGCACCGCGGCGGGCGCGCCGTGCCCGACGATGGTGAAGAAGCCGATGTCGCGGCAGATACGGTCGAGCCGCGCCGCCAGCCTGCGACGTGCCGCGGCGCCGCCGTCGAGCGCGCCCGATAGGTCGATGACCGGAATGCCTTGTGGCACGGAGCGAGGATCCTCTCAGTGATAGTAGGCGCCGCCATCGACGACCAGCGTCTGTCCGGTGATGAAGCTTGCGTCGGGACCGGCGAAGAAGGCGACGGCGCCGACCAAATCGGCGGGTGTCATGTCGCGGGCAAGGACGCGGCCCCGGAGCGAGGGCTCCTTTACGCCGGCGATCAGATCCGGATTGGCGATGACGCCATCGCTCAGCGTGAATCCCGGGGCGACGCTGTTGACGAGCACCTGGTGGCGCGCGAGCTCGGTCGCGAGCGCCCGCGTCAACGAGATGACGGCGCCCTTGCTGGCGACGTAATGCGCCATGTACGGGTTGCCCTTGAAGGCGACGCCCGAGGAGATGTTGATGATGCGGCCGCCGCCGCGCGCCTTCATTCCCGGCAGCACGGCGCGGGCGCAAAGGAAGACCCCAAGCGTGTTCACCTCCATGACCCTGCGCCATTCCGCGGGATCGATCTCCTCGAAGGGCTTCGGCTTCAGGCTCGAATAGATGCCGGCATTGTTGACGAGGATGTCGATGCCGCCGAACGCCTCGCGCGCGAGCTCCGCCATCGCGAGGGTATCGCGCTCAAGGGACACGTCGCCCGCGAAACCCTCGGCGCGCGCGCCCTCTGCCCTCAGGCGCGATGCCGCGGCTTCCGCGCCCGCCACATCCGCGACGACGATCGCAGCGCCGCGCGCCGCGAGCGCCGCGGCGATCGCATAGCCGATTCCTTTCGCCCCGCCGGTGACAATGGCGATCTTGCCGTCGAGCTGCATCGAACGACCTCCCCGTCGCCAGTCTCCACGTTCCTTCGCCGGCTTCAAGAGACAACGCCGCCGCCATCCGTGGCCCAGGCGTGAGACGCTATCGTCGTCACGGCTCCGCACGGCTCGTGGAAGCCTTCGCCGGCCGATCTCCACCGCCTCATGACTTCTGGCCGCCGGGCCGGTTGCGATGTAACATAAGCCGCTATTCCGTCAAGGAGGAATGGAGCGATGGGTGTGGCGCACGAGCCCTGGCTCGTCGTGCTCTCGCTGGTCGTGGCGATCCAGGGCGCCTATGTCGGGCTGAGCCTCGCTGTGCAGGTGCGCGAGTCCGTCGGAATGCGGCGGCGCCTGCTGCTGGCGGGAGCCGCCATCTCGCTCGCGGTCGCGATCTGGTCGATGCATTTCGTCGCCATGCTCGCCCTGCGCCTCCCCTTTGCGATCGACTATCTGGTCTTTCCGACGCTGCTCTCCTTCCTGGTCTGCGTCATCGTCGTCGGCGCGGCGGTCTTCGCGGTGAGCGCCGGACGGTTGACGGCGACGCGCCTCTCGGCAGCCGCGGTCTTCATGGGCGGCGGCATCGCGACGATGCATTACATCGGCATGAGCGCGCTGCATGCGAGCGCGCATGTCTTGCATGAACCCGCGATGGTGGTCGCCAGCGTCGCGGTCGGCATCGCCGCCTCCGGTCTCGCGCTCTGGCTCGCCGGCGGGGGCGGCCGGCGGCCGCCTCTCCTGGCGTCGGCGGCCGCCCTCGGCGTGGCCATCGCCGGCATGCACTACACCGCCATGGCCGGCTTGACGTTGATGCCGCTCCCGGACCCGCAGCCCGGAGCGCCGGTCCTCTCGACCGATCTGCTGGCGATCGTCGTCGCTATCGTCGCCTTCATCGTGTCCGGCATCTTCCTCTTGACCTTGGTGCCGGATCGCATGCGCGAGGCCGCCGAAATCCAACCAGCGCCGCCGCCAGCGGATCAACGCGCGGGCGGACCCGCGCCGGCTTCCATTGCCGCGGCCGATCTCGCCTCCGCCACGGGCCAGGGCACATTCGCTCCGCTGGGCGGCGCCGGCGGGCCGCCACGCCGGATGGCTCGGCAATTGCCGGTGGAGAGCGAGGGCGGCGTCCATTTCGTGCTGGTCGACGACGTCGTCGCTGTTCACGCCAATGCCCATTACACCTATGTCTTCGACGGCAAGGCCAAATTCTTCTGCCCGCTTGCCATCGGCGTCGTCGAGCGGCGGCTCGACGCCGGTCGCTTCATCCGCGTCCACCGCAGCCATATCGTCGCCATCGACCGCATCACCGGCCTGAAGCGGATGGGCGAGACCGGCTTGATCGAGCTGGCCGCCCTCGAACCCTATACCGTGCCGGTCAGCCGCGGCCGGTTGCCCTGGCTCAAATCCCGACTCGCCTTGACGATCGGCGAGCGCGGTCGCGGCCATGGCGAGGCACCGGCGGAGCCTTCGCTCGCCGTGCAGCATCGCTGAAGCGCCTCCGAGTCTCGGTCAGCAAGCTTGACGCATTTCGTGCAGAGCGCGCGTCGCTCGTGCATCCGAGCGACGAATCGTGAAGCGGTCGTTGCGGCTGGGCGAGACCCGCGAATAGGCTGCGGGCGAAGTTAGGCGCTGCATAAAGAGCCGCCTCGCGCATCGGTTCGCGACGCAATGCGACCGGGCGACGCGGTGGCCGGGAGGATGCCGTGATACCAGGGGCGTTTGCCTATCACCGGCCGAAATCCGTCAAGGAAGCCGTCATCATGCTGGCCGATCTCGGCGAGGACGCGCGGCCTCTGGCGGGCGGCCACAGCCTCATTCCCATGATGAAGATGCGCCTCGCCGCGCCCGCCCATCTCGTCGATCTCGGCGGGATCGGCGAGCTGAAGGGCATTCGCGTCGATGGCGGCGAGATCGTGATCGGCGCCATGACGACCCAGCATGAGCTCATCGCCGACGCGACATTGGCAGCGAGGCTGCCGATCATCGGCGAGACGGCGCTCCTCATCGCCGATCCGCAGGTGCGCTATGTCGGGACTCTCGGCGGCAACGTCGCCAATGGCGATCCCGGCAACGACATGCCGGCGGTGATGCTGTGCCTCGGCGCCAGTTACCATGTCGTCGGCAAGGACGGCGAGCGGCGGATCGCGGCGCGCGACTTCTATGAGGGGGCCTATCTCACCGCCCTCGCGCCGGGCGAGATGGTCACCGCCATCCGCATCCCCGTGCCGGCGGCAGGTCACGGCGCCGCCTATGAGAAACTGAAACGCAAGATCGGCGATTACGCGACGGCGGCGGCGGCGGTCATCCTGACGCAGAGCGGCGGGCGCATTGCCACCTGCTCCATCGCCCTTACCAACCTTGGGGAAACGCCGCTCCTCGCGGAGGACGCCGCAAAAGCCGTGATCGGCACGGCGCTCGACACTGCCGCAGTGAAGAAGGCGGCGGCGGCGGCCGAGGCGATCGCTTCGCCGGCATCCGACAACCGCGGCCCGGCACAATACCGCAAGAAGATGGCGGGCGTGATGGTGGCGCGGGCGCTGGCCCGTGCCAAGGTGCGCGCGGCCTAGATCAGGGGGAGAGGCAAGATGGCGATGGCCCACGTCATGATGAAGGTCAACGGCAAAGCGGTCGAGGCGCTGGTCGAGCCGCGCACCCTCCTCATCCACTTCCTGCGCGAGCAGCTCAACCTGACCGGCCCGCATATCGGCTGCGACACCAGCCATTGCGGCGCCTGCACCGTCGATCTCGACGGCAAATCGGTCAAATCCTGCACCCTCTTCGCGGTGCAGGCCGAGGGCAGCGAGATTCTGACGATCGAGGGCGTGGCGGCGGCCGACGGCACCTTGCATGCGCTGCAGGAGGGCTTCCGCGAGATGCACGGGCTGCAATGCGGCTTCTGCACGCCCGGCATGATCGTGCGCAGCTATCGTCTCCTGAAAGAGAATCCCAATCCCAGCGAGGACGAGATCCGCTTCGGCATCTCCGGCAATCTGTGCCGCTGCACCGGCTATCAGAACATCGTCAGAGCCATTCAGTACGCCGCCGCGAAACTGTCCGGCGCGCCCGTGAAGGAGGCCGCGGAATGAACGACGTGACACTCTCGAAAGAGGCGCGCACCGAGAAGCTCGAGGGCATCGGCTGCAAGCGCAAGCGCGTCGAGGACATCCGCTTCGTCCAGGGCAAGGGCAACTATGTCGACGATCTGAAGCTGCCGGGCATGCTGTACGGCGATTTCGTGCGCTCGCCCTATGGTCATGCGCGCATCAAGAAGATCGATTCCTCGAAGGCGAAGGCGCTGCCGGGTGTCGTGGCGGTGCTGACGGCGGCCGAGCTGAAACCCCTGAGCCTCCATTACATGCCGACCTTGGCCGGCGACGTGCAGGCCGTGCTGGCCGAGGAAAAGGTGCTGTTCCAGAACCAGGAGGTGGCCTTCATCATCGCCGAGGACCGTTACGTCGCGGCCGACGCGGTCGAGCTGGTCGAGGTCGAGTACGAGGAGCTGCCGGTCATCGTCGATCCCTTCAAGGCGATGGCGCCCGGCGCGCCGGTGCTGCGCGAGGACATCAAGGACAAGACCGACGGGGCCCACGGCAAGCGCAAGCATCACAACCACATCTTCACCTGGGAGATCGGCGACAAGGAGGCGACGGATCAGGCCTTCAAGAAGGCGGAAGTGACGATCAAGGAGCTGATTTCCTATCAGCGCGTCCATCCCTGTCCGCTCGAGACCTGCCAGTGCGTCGCCTCCTTCGACAAGATCAAGGGCGAGCTGACCTTGTGGGGCACCTTCCAGGCGCCGCATGTGATCCGCACGGTGGCCTCGCTCATCTCGAAGATTCCCGAGCACAAGATCCACGTCATCGCGCCGGACATCGGCGGCGGCTTCGGCAACAAGGTCGGGGCCTATCCCGGCTATATCTGCTCCGTCGTCGCCTCGATCGTGACCGGCCGGCCGGTGAAGTGGGTCGAGGACCGGATCGAAAATCTGTCGACGACGTCCTTCGCGCGCGACTACCACATGACGACGGAAATCGCGGCAACCAAGGACGGCCGGGTCACAGGCCTGCGCGTCAATGTGCTGGCCGATCACGGCGCCTTCGATGCCTGCGCCGATCCCTCGAAATGGCCGGCCGGATTCTTCAACATCGTCACCGGCTCCTACGACTTCCCGGTCGCCCATGTCGCGGTCGACGGCGTCTACACCAACAAGGCACCGGGCGGCGTCGCCTATCGCTGCTCGTTCCGCGTCACCGAGGCGGCCTACTGCATCGAGCGCGGCATGGACATCCTGGCGCAAAAGCTCGGCATGGACCCGGCGGAACTGCGCATCAAGAACTTCGTCCGCCGCGAGCAGTTCCCCTACCAATCGGCACTCGGCTGGGAATACGATTCCGGCGACTACCACACCGCCATGAAGAAGGCGATGGAGACGGTCGGCTACCCGAAGCTGCGCGCGGAGCAGAAGGCGAAACAAGCGGCCTTCAAGCGCGGCGAGACGCGCGAGCTGATGGGCATCGGCGTCATCTTCTTCACCGAGATCGTCGGCGCGGGGCCCTCGCGCAATTGCGACATCCTCGGCATCGCCATGTTCGACTCGGCGGAGATCCGCATTCACCCGACGGGTAGCGTGATCGCCCGCATGGGCACCAAGTCGCAAGGCCAGGGCCACGAGACGACCTATGCACAGATCCTCGCCAGCGAGCTGGGCCTGCCGGCCGACGACATCACCATCGAGGAGGGCAATACCGACACCGCGCCTTACGGCCTCGGCACCTACGGCTCGCGCTCGACGCCGACCGCCGGCGCCGCGACCGCCATGGCCGCGCGCAAGATCAAGGCCAAGGCGCAGATGATCGCCGCCGATCTGCTCGAGGTCTCCGAGTACGATCTCGAATGGGACGTCGACCGCTTCCGCGTCAAAGGCAACCCGGAGCGGTTCAAGACGATGAAGGAGCTCGCCTGGGCGGCCTACCACCGTGTGCCGAAGGGCCTCGAGCCCGGCCTCGAGGCGGTCAACTACTACGATCCGCCGAACATGACCTATCCGTTCGGCGCCTATATCTGCGTCGTCGATGTCGACGTCGATACCGGCGTCACCAAGGTGCGGCGCTTCTACGCGCTCGATGATTGCGGCACCCGCATCAACCCGATGATCATCGAGGGTCAGGTGCATGGCGGCCTCACCGAGGCGTTCGGCATCGCCATGGGCCAGGAGATCCGCTACGACGAGGCCGGCAACGTCATGGGGCCGACGCTCATGGACTACTTCATGCCGACGGCGGTCGAGACGCCGAAATGGGAGACCGACTGGACGGTGACGCCGTCGCCACACCACCCGATCGGCGCCAAGGGCGTCGGGGAGAGCCCGAATGTCGGCGGCGTGCCGTGCTTTGCCAACGCCGTCAACGACGCCTTCAAGTTCCTGGGCTCGACCCACATCGCCATGCCGCACGACCATTGGCGCACCTGGACGGTCGCCGAAAAGCTCGGCCTCCATGGATGATCCCTGATCGTGACCGCATCGCCGAGCGCCTCGCCGCCGTCGGCTACGTCGCCGACCGCGACTTGGCGACGGCGCTGTGGCTCATGGATTTTCTGAAGCGGCCGCTGCTGCTCGAAGGCGAAGCCGGCGTCGGCAAGACCGAGGTCGCGAAGGCGCTGGCCGCGGTGCACGAAACCGAGCTCATTCGCCTGCAATGCTACGAAGGGCTCGATCAGAACGCCGCCCTCTATGAATGGAACTATCAGCGCCAGCTCCTCGCCATCAAAGCGCATGAAGGCGCCGGCGAGAACGCCGATGCCATCGAGGAGCACATTTTCTCCGAGAAATATTTGCTCGAGCGTCCGCTGCTGGCGGCGATCCGCCGCGAGGTTCCGCCGGTGCTCCTTGTCGACGAGGTCGATCGCGCCGATGAGGAGTTCGAGGCGTTCCTCCTCGAGCTGCTGTCGGACTTCCAGGTCTCCATCCCCGAGCTCGGCACCGTGACCGCGCGCTCGATCCCGCGCGTCGTCCTCACCTCGAACGGGACGCGCGAGCTGTCGGACGCGCTGCGGCGGCGCTGCCTCTATCATTATGTCGATTTCCCCGATGTCGAGCGCGAGGCGCGCATCCTTGCAACGCGCCTGCCGCACATCGACGCCGCCCTCGCCCAGCAAGTGGCGCGCATGGTGGCCGCGGTGCGGAAGGAGGATTTGCGCAAGGTGCCTGGCGTCGCCGAGACCCTCGACTGGGCGGCAACCTTGGCGGGCCTCGAGATTCACGACCTCCGGCAAGAGCCGGAAACGGTGCATGAGACCTTGATCTGCCTTTTGAAGACCCATGAGGACCGCTCGCGCGTGACGCGCGAGGTGACGGATCGCTTGCTCGGCAAGGTCGCCTGATGCCGCCCGCCCCCGACCGCCACACCGCGGAGACGATCGGCGCCGGCATGCGCCGGCGTCTGGCCGGCTTCGCGCGGACCCTCCGCGACAACGGTTTTGCCGCCGGCCTCGCCGAGACGCGCGATGCTCTTGCGATCCTCGCTTCGCCGGCGGCCGCGCGGCCCGCGCTCCTGATGCCGGCGCTGCGAGCGCTGTTCTGCGCCACGCACGCCGATTGGCAGCGCTTCGAGGAGATCTTTGCGGCCTACTGGCAGGGTCGGGGCGTGCGGCGCGTGCAGCAGGCGGCAAGCACGCCCAGCCCGAATCGGCCCTCGCTGCAACGCCTCGCCGAGACGGCGGCGGCAGCTGGCCGGCCGGGGCCCGGGGATCGGTTCGAATCGGGTGACAGCGAAGCCGGCGACGCAAGCGCCGACCGGCGCGAGCACGCCGCCGAAGCCTCCACCGCCGAACGGCTGGCGGTCGCCGACATGCGCTACATCGTCGATCCGCACGAGATTGCTGAGACTCACGCGCTCGCCGAGCGCCTCGCCCATCGCATGCGGGCGCGGCTGGCGCGGCGCGAGCAGGCGCGCCGGCGCGGCCGCCGCCTCGATCTGCGGCGCACCATTCACCGCAGCGTCTCGCATGGCGGCACGCCCATCGACCTCGCCTGGCGCCGCCGCAAGGAGAAGCCGCTGCGGCTCGTCGTGCTGCTCGACGGCTCGGGATCGATGGAGCCGTACACCGCGTTCTTCGTCCGCTTCCTGCACGGCGTCGTCGATGCCTTCCGCGAAGCCGAGGCCTTCGTCTTCCACACCCGCCTTGCCCATGTGTCGGCGTCGCTGCGCGACCGCGATGTCGCGCGCGCGGTCGACCGGATGTCGTTGATGGCGCAGGGGATCGGCGGCGGCACGCGCATCGGTGAGTGCCTCGCGACGTTCAATCGCTGGCACGCCAAGCGCGTCATCACCGCGCGCACCGCCATGATGATCGTCTCCGACGGGTACGATACCGGCGCGCCGGAACGGCTGGCCGATGAGATGCGGCGGCTGCGCCGCCGCTGCCGCCGGATCATCTGGCTCAACCCGCTGATCGGCTGGCAGGGCTACGCCCCGGAGGCGCGGGGCATGCAGGCGGCTCTGCCCTATGTCGATCTCTTCGCGCCGGCGCATAATCTCGAGAGCCTCGCCGCGCTCGAACCCTATCTTGCGAGGATCTGACGGCCATGACGCGACCCGATGTCATCGAGTCGATTTCGCAGATGGCGGCGAAGGGCGAGCCCTTTGCGCTGGTGACGGTGGTGCGGACGGTCGCCGCCACCGCGGTCAAGGCCGGCGCCAAGGCCGTGATCCGGTCGGACGGGACCGTGTCGGAGGGCTGGATCGGCGGCGGCTGCGCGCGCGCCGCCGTGCTCAAGGCGGCGCGGGACGCCCTCGCCGACGGACGGCCGCGCCTCGTTTCCGTCCAGCCGCCCGAGAGCCTCCAGGAACAGGGGCTGCGCGCCGGCGAGGAGCGCGCCGGCGTGCGCTTCGCCAAGAATTTGTGTCCGAGCCACGGCACCATGGACGTCTTCGTCGAGCCGATCCTGCCGCGCCCGCAGATCGTCGTCTGCGGATCGAGCCCGGTCGCGGTGGCGGTCGCCGATCTGGCGCGGCGGACCGGCTTCGCCGTCACCGCTTGCGCGCCGGCGGCCGAGCAGATCGCCTTCGCCGAGGCCGACCGCCGCATCGAGGGTTATGCCTTGCCGGTGAGCGAGGACGGCATGCGCTTCGTCGTCGTCTCGACGCAAGGGCGCGGCGACGAGGCCGCCTTGCGCGCCGCGCTCGCCAGCGAGACCGACTACATCGCCTTCGTCGGCAGCCGCAAGAAGGCGGCGGCCATCATCGCGGCGCTCGCCGCAGATGGCGTCGATGCGGCGCGGCTTGCGAAAGTGAAGGCGCCGGCCGGGCTCGATCTCGGCGCCGTGACGCCGGAGGAGATCGCCGTCTCGATCCTCGCGGAAATCATCGCCGCGCGACGGCGGCATCGACCGAGCGCAGATCCGAGCGCATCGCGCGGAGGTCCTTGATCCCCGCATGAAGCGATGCGCGCGGCTAAGATCGCTGCTCGGACGTCTTCGAATTCCCGTTGAGGCGGCGCAGCGCCTGCCTCAGCGCCGGAGCTGCCTGTTCGACCGCCTGCTCGCCGGCGGCGATGCTGTCCTCCGCCCGGTCGAACTGCATGATCCCGATGCCGCCGACCTTCGGCGTGACCGTGACATCCGGCGGCTCACCGGCGAGGCGTGAGCGGGTCAAGCGGTCCTGGACGATGTTGAGCGAGCTCGCCATCACGCCGAACATGCTGGGCGCGTCGTTCCGCCGGGCAAAGAGCTGCCGCACGAGCGAAGCGCCCGGCAGGCCGCTCATTCTCGTTATGATGGCCTGCGGGGCGAGGGCGCTCTCGTCCTCCCCTTCGATCGAATCCTGTCCGAACGGGTCGGTATTGAGGTTGACGGCGATGACGAGGCGGGCGGCGAGCGCCCGGCACAAGGAGACCGGAACGGGGTTGACGAGGGCGCCGTCGAGCAACCACTGCCCATTGATCTTGACCGGCGGAAAGAGACCGGGAAGCGCGTAGGAGGCTCGCACCGCCTCGAGCAGGTTTCCCTTCTGAAGCCACACTTCGTGACCGGTGCCGTACTCGGTCGCAACGCAGGCAAAGCGCGCCGGAAGATCCTCGATCCGGCGATCGCGGAGCTCCCCCTCGAAGAGCTGCATGACGCGGCGCCCGGCGATCAAGCCGCCATAGCCGAGCTGGACGTCGAACAGCCGCGACAGCCGCAACTTGTTGAGTTTCCTGGCCCACTCCTCGAATTGGTCGAGCCGGCCGCCGAGGTAGATGCCGCCGATCAGCGCACCGACCGAGGTGCCGCAGACGATGCCGGGATTGATGCCGTGCCGCGCCAATGCCCGCAGCACGCCGATATGCGCCCAGCCGCGGGCGCCGCCGCTGCCGAGAGCGATACCGATTCGGGCGTCGGACATGAAGGTCAACCGTCGTTCACAGGTACCGGTATAGCGCTCTCGGGTTAAGTCTTCGTGTCCTTGGCCGAATACGAGAAATACTGAATCGCGCGTCGAATCGGTGCGCGCATCTGCGCTTATGCCGGTTTCTTCACATAGACCTTGCACCAGCCGGCCGGTTCAATGTTGCCCTGGACGATCTTGCACGAAGAGGGTGCGTCGAATTTCGTGCAATTGTCGCAGCGTTGCGCACCCTTCGGCGTGTCCTGGTAGCCGACCGCCTTCTGCGTCATCTTGGTCTGAGCGACAGCGACGCGGCTTCCGCTCACGGCCGTGCCGAGCATCGCGGCGCCGCCGGCGGTGAATGCAATGTTCCGCAGTATCGAGCGGCGAGAAAGCTCTGCCGATCGGGTCTTGGACACGTCGCTCATGATTTTCTCCATCGATGGGTTGGCTGTGGCTGCAACGGCGAAGCGTTCCGGCGCTGAGGCTTGATCGGCGACGCGACGATAAGGGTCACTGGCTGATGACGGAAGACTCGGAATCTACTTAGCGGCGGATCGACGGCGAACCAGCAACCTCACCGGTTCCCGCGCAGCAGACTGACCCCGCAGATATACCCCCAGGTGAGGCATGGACCGATCGTCGTGCCGGCGCCGACGGCGCGGGTGCCGATCGGGTTGGCCATGGCGTTGCCGGCGCAATGGAGGCCGGGGATGATGCTGCCGTCGGGGCGCAGCACCTCGCCGCGCGCATTGGTGCGGGCGCCGCCCTTGGTGCCGAGGGCGGTGCGGTTGAGCGGCGCCGCGA
Organism: Allostellaceae bacterium; assembly: GCA_041488295.1. Taxonomy (GTDB): domain Bacteria; phylum Pseudomonadota; class Alphaproteobacteria; order ATCC43930; family CGMCC-115725; genus URHD0088. The sequence continues at coordinate 1,258 of JBGPOZ010000049.1, read as the reverse complement.
TGAAGGGCGGGCGCTCGATCGTGCCGAGCGTCGGGTTGGCGCCGCCATCCTGCGGGGTGTGCGCCTTGTAACGCTCCCAGACGCTCTCGCCGCGCCGGAAATCGGTATCGCGCCCGGCGCGGGCAAAGCCGTTGAAGCGCTCCACCGTCTCCTCGAGCGATGCTTCGGGAAGGCCGATCGCGGCGGCGAGCGCCGCGATGGTCGGCGCGCGCCGCAGCCAGCCTTTCTCGCGCCGCGCATACCAGCGGAAGAGGAACGGATGGCGCAGGAACCGCGCATCGCCGATGACCCAGCACGGCAGTCGCACGGGCGCACCGGTCGCGGGATCGCGCCGGTCGAGCGCCTCGCCGATGTTGTAATCGTATTCGCTGACGAAGCGGTTTCCGGTCCGGTCGACGACGATGGCGTTGGGATGCGCCTGGAAGGTCGCCGGCATGACGTGGCGACGGCCTTCATAGAAGGTCGGCAGTACCGGGTAGATGTTGGCCTGGTCCATGCGCTCGAGCGCCGCACCCACGCGCGCCGCCATCTTCTGGCCGTCGCCGGTGTTGGTGGGCGGGCTGCCGGGCGGGCCGGCGGGGCCGGGAAAGTGCCGGCGAAAGAGCTCGTCGTCCCATTCGAAGCCGCCTGTCGCGAGCACGACGCCGCGCCGCGCGAGGATGCGCTCGCGCCCGTTTGCGCCGCCGCCTTGGTGCTCGATCTCGACGCCCTCGACGCGGCCGGTCGCACCGTCGACAATAAGGTCGACGACGCGCGTTTCGAGATCGACCCTGCAGCCATGGTCGAGACAGCCGCGCAGCAGCCCGACGATGAGCGCGTTGCCCTTGCCCCGCTCTTGCGTCAAGAGGCGACGGAGGAGGCGCGGCCAATGGCGGAGCGCGGCGCGCACCGGCGTCGCATAGGGATTCTCGCCGACCATCTCCTGATAGGTGAAGAGCTGCGGCAGGGTCGAGCGGCGGATGCGGCGGGCATAGGCGCCGACGAGGCGTCGGCTCAGCGGCAGCGGCGAGAGCATGCGCCCGCGCCGCTTGCCGCCGGGACGCTCGGCCTGGGGATCGGGCTCGTCGACGAGGGCGAAACGCAGCGGCGTCGTGCGCTCGAGGAATTGCAGCATCTCCGGCGCGTGCTTAACGAAGCTTTCCCAGAGCGGCGCCTCGCGCGCTTCCCAGCCCTCGGGCGAGGCCGAGCGCAGATATGTGAGCGCCTCATCGGCGCTGTCCTCGAGACCCGCCGCCAGCGCATGGTGATTGACCGGGAT
>JBGPOZ010000048.1:0-22714 GCA_041488295.1 Allostellaceae bacterium | reverse complement strand
GTCGGCAACCCGATCGTGGACGCCGCCAATCGGTTCGCTTTCGGCAACTACGCCTCCGCCGAGCCGGTTCTCGAAGGGATCGCCCAGGCACGTGACGCGCTGCCGGGGATGCACGAGCGCATGATTTGTCATGCCGGCCCGCCCATCGCCTGGCGGGACATGTGCGGACCGATGCGCGGCGCGATCATCGGTGCCATCCTCTATGAGGGTTGGGCGGCAGATATCGACCGCGCCAACCGGTTGGCCGAAGACGGCGCGATCGCATTCGAGCCCTGCCATGATCACGCCTCAGTGGGTCCGATGGCAGGGATCATCAGCCCGTCGATGCCCGTCTGGCAGGTGCGCGACGCAACGCACGGCAACCGAGCTTTCAGCAACCTCAACGAGGGGCTGGGCAAGGTCCTCCGCTTCGGCGCCAACAACGTCGAGGTGCGGGAGCGGCTGAGATGGATGGCGACGGTCCTCGCGCCGACGCTGAAGCTCGCGCTCGCCGCGCTCGGCGGGATCGAGATCAAGCCGCTGATCGCTCAGGCGCTGCACATGGGCGATGAGGTCCACAACCGTAACACAGCGGCTTCGGGGCTGCTGCTCAAACGGCTCGTCCCAGCGATGCTGCGCTCGGGAGCGCCAGCCGAGCATGTCGCGAGTGCAATTGAGTTTATCGCCGGAAACGATCATTTCTTTCTCAACATCTCGATGGCGGCGTGCAAGGCAATGCTCGATGCGGCGCACGGTGTCGCGGGAAGCAGCATTGTTACCGCGATGTGCCGTAACGGTGTCGAGTTCGGCATTCGCGTCAGCGGTACTGGCAAGCGGTGGTTTACGGCGCCGGCCCCGCTCGTCGACGGTCTCTATTTTCCTGGCTACAGCATTGCCGATGCGGCGCCCGACCTCGGCGACAGCGCCATCACCGAGACGGCGGGACTTGGCGGCTTCGCGATGGCGGCTGCCCCTGCGATCATAAAGTTTGTCGGCGGCACGGCCCAGGACGCCGTGGCCAACACGATGGCGATGGCGCACATCACATCGGGCGCAAACAACGCCTTCACCCTGCCAGCGCTCAATTTCGGCGGAACGCCCGCCGGCATCGACGTCCGGAAAGTGGTCGACAGCGGGATCTTGCCGGTGATCAACACCGGAATTGCGCATCGCGAGGCCGGAATCGGGCAAATCGGTGCCGGCGTGACTCGCGCCCCTATGGCCTGTTTTGCCGAAGCTGTCGTGGCGCTCGCTAGCACACTGGAGCCGTGATCTGAGCAGAGCTGAAGGGGCGTTATAGATGGCATCCCAGAGCAAGCTTGCCGTCGTTGCTGTCGGCGGAAATTCACTGATCCGTGACAAATCGCACGAATCGATCCCGGACCAGTACGAGGCTGTCGCGGTCACCGCACGCTACATTGTCGACATGATCGAGGTAGGTTGGAACGTGGTGCTGACGCACGGAAACGGGCCGCAGGTCGGGTTCATCCTGCGCCGTTCGGAACTCTCCATACACGAAGTGGCGCCCGTGCCGATGGATTACGCCGGCGCCGATCTACAAGGGGCAATCGGCTACATGTTCGTTCGCGCGCTGCGCAACGAGTTCCGCAGGCGCAACCTCATGTGTGAACCCGCCGCATTGGTGACGCAGATGCTCGTAGATCGCGACGACCCGGCCTTCGCCGATCCGAGCAAGCCGATCGGATCGCATATGGACGAGGCAACCGCGCACCGTCTTGCCAAGCAGCAGGGCTGGACGGTCAAGGAGGACGCGGGGCGTGGCTGGCGGCGTGTTGTTCCATCGCCGCGACCAAAGGCGATCGTCGAGCTTGACGTGATTCGGTTCCTCGCGCGCGCCGGCTATCTCGTCATCGCCTGCGGCGGCGGCGGCATTCCAGTTATCGAGGATGAAACGGGACAGCTCAAAGGTGTCGAAGCGGTCATCGACAAGGATCTGGCCTCCAGCCTTCTCGGCCGCGATATGAAAGCTGACATTCTGGTTATTTCGACCGGCGTCGAGAAGGTCGCGATTGACTACAACAAGCCCAGCCAGCGTTGGCTCGATCGGATGACGCTCGCGGAAGCAAAGCACTACTACGCGGCGGACCAATTCGACAAAGGCAGCATGGGTCCGAAGATCAGCGCTATTATCGAGTTTCTGGAGGGCGGCGGCAATTGTGCTCTGATCACGAACCCGCCCAACCTCGGCCGGGCTCTCGCGGGCGAAACCGGCACCTTGATAACGGTCGAATGACGAGATGGAGCATGGCCTCGCCAATGAATCAAAGGACGTTCTCCAATCGCAGCGGGTTGATCGTTCAGACTCTCAAAAGACGCATCATCGCCTGGGAATATGCGCCCGAGCATCGCTTCACCGAAGAAGCGCTGTGCAAGGAGTTTGGGGTCAGCCGAAGCCCGGTCCGCGAGGCGCTCCGAGTCCTGGCGACGAACGGGTTCGTAAAAAAAATGCCGAACCGCGGCTATGCGGTACGCCAAGTCAATCTGCGCGAGGTCGAAGAACTCTACGATCTTCGCCTGGCGCTCGAACTGCATGTCGTCACATACCTCGCTGAGCACGATCCTTCGAACCGGCTCCTAGGCGCTTTGCGAGAGGTTTGGTCGGCAATCCCCCGCGAACCCGCGCGCAAAGGCGAGGAGCTCGCCGAGCTCGACGCTCGGTTCCACGAAACTCTCGCGGAGGCCGCCGGCAACGCGATGCTCTTAAATCATCTGCGCAGCATCAACGAGCGGATCTTTGTCTTCCGCATGATTGATTTCGATAGGCGCGATCGCTCGGAGAGCACCTGCCATCAGCACCTGAAGATCCTCGAGCGGATTGAGGATGGCGATAGCATGGGTGCACGCCAAGCGATGCAGCGGAATATCCAGGAGGGCGGCAACAATGTTCGTTCGGCCGTCAAGGACGCGCTCGCCAAGTCTTACGAGCTCACCTGACGCCTGATCCGCGAATGCAGCTTCACCGTCGGCTCAGGCTTCATGAGCGATCCGGTTCGGCCGGTTTTCCTCGGGAGGGACGGGAACATATTTGCACATCCCGCGTCTATATCTTCGTCAATTCTGCGCGAGGCGACCCGCCCAGGGGCGGGTCCGGCGGCAGAGGACTACGGGAGATCTCGATGGGCGCAGCGCAATCGAACCCGGCCGGTCCCGACCTGGTGGCGGGCGTCTCGGCCGACGACATTGCCGACGGACGCATGCTCGCAGGGCATGTCGGCGAGGAAAGCGTGCTCCTCGCGCGCCGCGGCGATGAGTACTTCGCAATCGGTGCGGTTTGTTCCCATTACAGCGGACCGCTCGCAGAAGGGATCATGGTCGAGGACACGGTGCGTTGTCCCTGGCACCACGCGTGTTTCAGCTTGCGGACGGGGGAAGCTTTGCACGCTCCGGCCTTGAGCGCGGTCGCCTGCTGGTCGGTCGAGCAGCGCGACGGAAAAATCTTCGTGCGGAAAAAAAAGCAGATCCCAGCGCCGAAAAAAAAGGGTGGAACCGGCGCCGCAACCGGATCGCCCAGGAAAATCGTGATTGTCGGTGGCGGGGCGGCCGGTTTTGCCGCGGCAGAGAAATTACGTCGCGAACAATACCAAGGAAGCATCGTCATGCTGAGCAACGACGATGCGCCGCCCGTCGACCGGCCGAATCTGTCCAAGGACTACCTCGCCGGTACCGCGACCGAAGAATGGGTCCCGCTGCGTCCGGACGATTTCTATTCCGAGAACGGTATCGATCTGCGTCTCAAGGCGAACGTCGCGGGCATCGACGTGCAATCACGCGATGTCGTGCTGGCCGATGGGAGCAAGATTGCCTATGACCGGCTGCTACTTGCAACCGGCGCCGAGCCGATCCGCCTGTCGATCCCCGGCGCGGACCTGCCGCATGTACACACGCTGCGCTCGCTCGCCGACTGCCGCGCCATCACCGAGCGCGCCAAGACGGCCCGCCGCGCTGTCGTGCTGGGCGCCAGCTTCATCGGGCTCGAAGTCGCGGCGTCGCTGCGCGCCCGCGCGATCGAGGTCCATGTCGTAGCGCCGGAAAAGCGGCCGATGGAGCGTATCCTGGGCACGCAGATGGGCGATTTCGTGCGCGCTCTGCATGAGGAGCACGGCGTGGTCTTCCACCTCGAGGATACGGCGAGCGCCATCGACGGCAAGCGGGTCACGCTGAAAAGCGGCGGCACACTCGATGCGGATCTCGTGGTTGCGGGCGTTGGCGTGCGTCCGCGGACCGAGCTTGCCGAAAAGGCTGGCCTAGCGCTCGACCGCGGGGTGATCGTGGATACCTATCTCCAAACGAGCGCGCCGGAAATTTTTGCAGCGGGCGATATCGCGCGGTGGCCCGATCCGCATAGTGGGGAGACCATCCGCGTCGAGCACTGGGTCGTCGCCGAGCGGCAGGGCCAAAGCGCCGCACTCAACATGCTCGGGCGCCGCGAGAAGTTCATCGCCGTGCCGTTCTTCTGGAGCCAGCACTATGACGTTCCGATCAATTATGTCGGACACGCTGAAAGATGGGACGAGCTCACGATCGACGGCGACGTTCCGGCCAAGGACTGTCTGCTGCGCTACAAGCGCAACGGGCGCGTGCTCGCGGTCGCCTCGATCTATCGTGATGTCGAATGCCTCAAAGCAGAATTGACAATGGAGCTTGCTGCAACAGCCTAGCTAGTTGCTAAACGACGCGTCGGACTCGCGGGACAAAGGTTTTCAGGACAGCGTTCGGGGGCCGGATCGGGCTGGGTGATCTGCGCTGGTGCGTCGTGACACCAGCATCGAGGCCAGCTAGCAATGTCGGTTTAGGGTCAATAGCGCCCTGCGAGCCCAGTCTTTCGGCCGCTGCACGACGGGAGCGCATCGAAAGCCGACGTTGGCAGCTCGTTAGGACGAGTCGGTCCGGCATCCTGGTCAAGCCTCACCAACCAAGGAGGGTGACCATTGAGATCCAAGCGCAGACGAGCTCCCGGACGCCGCGACGCGAGCCCTGGAACAAGGGCAAGCTCATAGGCCAGAAGCCGCCGTTGCGGCCGAAACATGTTTGGTCGATCCGTACCAGACTGCAGATGGATGGGCGGTCGCGCGATCTGGTGATGTTCAATCTTGCGATCGACAGCAAACTAAGGGGCTGCGATGTGGTCGCACTCCGGGTCGAGGACGTGGCGCCGAGTGGATATGCGGTCGATCGCGCGACGGTGCGGCAGAAAAAGACCGGCCGGCCGGGAAGGTTTGAGTTGACCGAGCAGACACGGCAAGCCGTCGACGACTACATCAAAGCCGCGCGAAAGAAACCCGGCGATTTTCTCTTCAGCGGCCGTAGCGATCACGGCCGCTGCATGACTACCCGGCAATATGCTCGGCTGGTCTCGAGCTGGGTTGCAACGATCGGCCTCGACCCGCACTTTTTCGGCACGCACTCTCTGCGGCGTACCAAGGCGACGCTCATCTACCGTCGAACTGGCAACCTGCGTGCCGTGCAGTTGCTTCTCGGGCATACCAAGATCGAGAGCACCGTCAGATATCTCGGCATAGAGGTGGACGATGCCCTCGCGATAGCCGAACAGGTTGAGGTCTGAATTACAGGGGCAAAGCCGACTGGCTTTGCCCCTCCTTGTTCGTCGCAAGCGTGCCAATAGCTGAAGTGGCGCGTGGGAACGATGACCTGAGGTGCGGTCGCAATCAGTTGGCAGCAGATTGGTTGTAATCGCCGAGAGGAGAATGATTGTCTGGCTGCTGTGATAGGGTGACTCTGCTTGATCTGAGTGCTCGTGTTTGCGGAGTTGAGAGATGGCCACTGCGCGACAGCTGTACCAGGATCGGTTTGGGTTGGAGCCGAGTTCGCTTGGCGACAGCGAACTCGATGCGCCGCTGGCGGCGATGCTGCGCCGCCGTTCGCACCGCGCCTTCCGCCCGGAAAGACTCCCCGACGACCTGCTCGAGGCCCTGCTTGCCTGCGCGCAATCGGCGCCGTCGAAATCGGATCTGCAGCAGGTCTCGATCGTGCTCGTCGACGATCCCGAGGCGCGGCGCGTCGTCATGGGTCCGGCGCCGGCCGACGAATGGATGCGCACGGCCCCGCACGTCGCGGTGTTCTGCGCCGACATGCGGCGCGGCCAGCGTATCGCCGCCTGGCGCGGCCACGCGCACGACAACGACAACTTGGATACATTCCTGAATGCCTCGGTCGACGCCGGGCTGGCCCTTGGGTTTCTGATGACCGCAGCCGAGGCGATCGGCGTCGGATGTTGCCCGATCAGTCTCATCCGCGATCGCATCGCCGACGTCACGAGAGTGCTGGCGCTGCCGCCGGGCGTCTATCCTGTCGCTGGCTTCTGCTTCGGGTGGCCCGCGCGCGAGGGTGAGGTCTCGATGCGGCTGCCGCCAGCTATCGTCGTCCATCACGACACCTATGACGATGCGCGACTCGAGGACGAGCTTGCCGCCTACGACCAACGGCGTCATCGGCGCCAGCCGATCGCGGCGCACAAGCAGCGCCTCGTCGAGAAGTATGGCCGAGTGGCGGAATATACCTGGTCCGAGAACGCGGCCAGGCAGCTGTCGGTGGCCGAGCGACCGAGTTTCCGAGACTTTCTGCTGAGCCACGGCTTCACTCTCCGCTAAAGCGGCACGCGCCCGTCGCATTCACTCGATAAAGAGCACGCCCTCGAAGACGAGCACGGCCGGACCGCTGACGATGACGCGGGCGCCACGATCCTCGCAGACTAGATCGCCGCCGCGGCGCGATACCTGACGCGCCAGAAGCTTCGTCTTGCCGAGCCGCCGCGACCAATAGGGAATCAGCGTGCAATGGGCGACCCCCGACACCGGGTCCTCGGGCACGCCGTTCGCCGGCGCGAAGAACCGCGAGACGAAATCTCCCGGACCGCCCGGCGCGGTGACGATCACCGCCGCGCGATCCAATGACGCAAGACGATCCATGCGCGGTGCGAGCGCGCGCACCTGGTCCGCGGTCTCGAACACGGCGAGGTAGTGTTGCGCGGCGAGGGTCTCGACGGGCGCGGCCCCGAGACCCTCGACGAGGCCGTCGGGCGCAGCGCACGCGACCGGAATGCGGGACGGCAGATCCATCGCCAGAAGAGCGCCCTCGCGCCGCACCAGCAACGCGCCGCTGCGGCTCGCGAAGCAAACGTCGTGCCGATCGGGCGCGAGCCGCTCGAAGATGACGAAGGCGGCGGCCAGAGTCGCGTGACCGACGAGGTCGACCTCGAGGGTCGGCGTAAACCATCTGATGTGCCAACCTTCTTCGGTCGGAACGATGAACGCTGTTTCCGAGAGGTTCATCTCGGCGGCGATCGATTGCAGCATGGGATCGGGCAGCCAAGCCTCGAGCGGGCAGACGGCGGCGGGATTGCCGGTGAAGGCTCGCTTGGCAAAGGCATCGACGAGATAGAGCGGCCGCTTCATGACGCGGCCTCGCGGCGCAGCACGCGGCCGGGACGCGCGCCGGTATGCCGGCCGTCGCGCCAGACGATGTCACCGTTCACCATCACCAGCGCGATCCCAGCGGCCGGCTGCGCCGGCTGTGTGAAAGTCCCGAGGTCCTTCACCGTCTCCGGGTCGAAGACGGCGAGGTCGGCGACCGCGCCTTGGCGAACGACGCCGCGGTCGCGAAAGCCGAACCAGCGTGCCGGCAGGCTGGTCATCCGTCGCACCGCCTCTTCGAGATTGAAGAGGCCGCACTCGCGGCTGTAGTGGCCGAGGACGCGCGCGAAGCTGCCCCACAGGCGGGGGTGCGGATGGGCGTCATGCGGCAGCCCGTCGGAGCCGATCATCGTGTGCTCGTAAGCGAGAATGGCGCGGACGTCGCCCTCGTCGAGCTGGAAATAGATCGCTCCGGCGGGGAGCAATCGCTCCGCTGCCTGCCGCGGATCACACTTCCAATCTTTTGCGACCTCGTCGAGCATCTTGCCGGCGAACTCGGGATGCGGCGTCGACCACGTCACCATGATACGGACGCCGGGTTGGGCACGGCCGGGATCGAGCGTCTTCGAGCTCGCATTGTAGGGGTAGGCGTCTAGCCCTATCGCTTGGCCGCGTCGAGCTTTGTCGATCACAGCAAGCGTCATCGGCGCCTTGCCGAAATTTGCGGCGCCGGTGCATTGGTGATGCGAGATCGTCAATGGAACTTCGGTCTCGCGCCCGATAGTCAGCGCCTCGTCGATCGCGGCCTCGAGCTTCTCAAAATAATTGCGGTGATGCGAGCAATAGAGGCCGCCGTGGGGCCTCACCGCTGAGACGAGTGGCCGGATCTCCTCGGTCGGCGCGGCGACCGCGCTCGGATAGTCGAGCCCGGTCGAGAAACCGATCGCGCCGCCCTCCATGGCGGCCCCGACCTGTCGTTGCATTTCGCCGATCTCGGACGGGCTCGCGGCGCGGTCGAAGCGATCCATGACGCGATGGCGCAACGTGATGTGGCCGACGAGGAGGGCGCAATTGACGGCAGGGGGTGCGCGCCCGAGGGCATCGACATAGTCGCTGAATTGCGCGAAACGAAACCAACCGGCCTCGCTTCCGAGCAAGTCGAGAGGTGGCGGCGGCGCGCCGGCCAAGGTGAGCGGAGCAAGGCTGACGCCGCAATTGCCCGCGACGACGCTCGTTACCCCTTGGCTCACCTTCGGCGTCATGTCCGGCATCGACAGCAGAGCGCGGTCGTCATGGGTGTGCGCATCGATGAAGCCGGGGGCGACGACGTGCCCGGTGACGTCGATCTCGCGCGACAGCGAGGCGCTGGGGATCTCTCCGACCGCGACAATGCGGCCGCCGGCGATACCGACATCAGCGCGGAACCGTTTGCCGCCGGTGCCATCGATGACGGAGCCGTTACGCAGGACGATGTCAGGTTCGCTCATCCTTTCTCTCCAGTCGCTGGGTGCTGGCGCTGCCAATGCTCGGCGATCTCGTTGCGGCGGCAGATCCAGACCTGGTCGTGGCGCAGGACGTGATCGACGAAACGGGCGAACGCAGCGGCGCGCGCCGGCTTGCCGGCGAGACGGCAATGCAGAGCGACGGTCATCATCTTCGGCGTCTGCTCACCCTCGCGATAGAGCGCGTCAAAATTGTCGCGAAGCGAAACGAAGAAATCCTCGGCCTGACCCCAGCCCAGGCCCCGCGCGAGGCGCGTGTCGTTGTCGTCGAGCGTGTGCGGGATGATGAGATGCGGCCGGCCGTAATCATAGGTCCAATAGGGCAGCTCGTCGTTGTAGACGTCGCTGTCATAAACGAACCCGCCCTCCTCGACGACAAGGCGCCTCGTATTGGCGCTTGGCGTGCCGACGTACCAGCCGATCGGCCGCGTCCCGGTCAGTCGCCGAATGGTCTCGACGGAGAGGCGGATATGCTCTCGCTCGGTCGCTTCATCGACGCCGTGATAGTCGAGCCAGCGCCACCCGTGATCGACAACGTCGCAACCCTGACGCGCCATCGTCTCGGCGGCTCGCGGGTTGCGCTCGAGCGCCATCCCAATGGCATAGATCGTCGGCATCACCTGCCGCTCGGCGAAAACGCGCATCAGGCGCCAGAAGCCGACACGGCTGCCGTATTCGTAGGCCGATTCCATATTGAGATCGCGCGCGCCCTGGAGCGGGACCGGCACGAGAAGGTCGGTCAGGCGCGTCTCGGCGACCTTGTCGCCGTGCAACACGCTGCGCTCGCCGCCCTCCTCATAGTTGACGACGAAATTGAGGGCGAGGCGCGCCCCACCGGGCCAGCGCGGGTCCGGCGGCTGGTCGGCATAGCCGACGAGATCGCGCGGATAGCCGGTCATCGACGCCGAGCTGCCGTCATGGCGATGAGCTTAACGCGCGGCGCGATCGTCATGCTACCGTCAATCGCGCGCAATCAGTCAGGAGTGTCCGATGAGCATCGATCGCCTCGACCCGGGACCGCGCCTCAGCCGCGCCGTGCTGCACGGCCCGACGATCTATCTGGCCGGCCTGACCGCCGACGATCTGACGCAGGACGTCACCGGCCAGACGCTGCAGATCCTGGCCAAGATCGACCATTACCTCGCGCAGGCGGGCAGTGACCGCTCGAAACTGCTTTCGGCGACGATCTGGCTGCGCGACATCGCGACGTTCGATCAGATGAACGCAGTCTGGGACGGCTGGGTCGACCGGCGCAACCCACCCGCCCGCGCCACCGTCGAGGCGCGGCTCGCCGGCGACCGCTATCTCGTCGAGATCATGGCGATCGCGGCGCGGGACTGAGTTCGATGCCGCGCCCCGTCACCGTAGCCGCCGCGCAGCTCGGCCCGATCGCGCGCAACGACCGCCGACCGGCGGTGGTGCGCCGGCTAGTCACTCTCATGCGCGAGGCGCACAGTCGTGGCGCAGATCTCGTCGTCTTCCCGGAGATGGCGCTGACCACCTTCTTCCCGCGCTGGGACATCCAGGACACCGCCGAGATCGATGCCTATTTCGAATGGGAGATGCCGGGACCCGACACGCAGGTGCTGTTCGAGGAAGCGAAGCGCCTCAGCATCGCATTCTATCTCGGCTATTGCGAGGGGGTGCGCGAAGCCGGCGGCAAGCGCCACTACAACAGCAGCATCCTCGTCGGGGCGGACGGCGCGATCGTCGGCAAGTACCGCAAGGTGCATCTGCCGGGCAGCGCCGCGGCCGATCCCGCCGCCAGGGCGCTGTACCTTGAGCGGCGTTATTTCGAGCCCGGCGATCTCGGCTTCCCCGTCTGGCGGACGCTCGGCGGCATTATCGGAATGTGCCTCTGCAACGACCGGCGCTGGCCCGAGACCTATCGAGTCATGGCGCTGCAGGGCGTCGAACTGATCCTCCTCGGCTACAATACGCCGGCGCATCTTCCCGACACGCCCAAACACGACCATCTGCGCATGTTTCACAATCACCTGCCGATGCAGGCCGGCGCCTATCAGAACACGACGTGGGTGGTCGGCGTCGCCAAGGCGGGGTGCGAGGAAGGGGAGGATCTGATCGGCGGTAGCTGCATCATCGCGCCGACCGGCGAGATCGTTGCTGCGGCAAGAACGCTGGACGACGAGCTGGTCGTGGCGACGATCGATCTCGACGCGGTCCTGGGCTGCCGCCGCGTCAACTTCGATTTCGCGCTCTATCGCAGACCCGACCAGTATCGGCTGATCGTCGAACGGGCGGGCGCGGTCCCGCCTCCGTGACGGTCACCGGCGATGGTTAGGGCGCGCCGCCGCAGTCGGCCTTGAGCCCGATCGCCTCGATGCCGTAGACGGCGAGCGCCTCGTCGACCTCGCCGGGCGCGCCGGCAACGCCGACGGCGCCGATTGCCAGACTTCCGGCGTCGCGGATGACGACGCCGCCGAGCGCCGGCATGAGCCTGCCGGAGGCCGCGCCCTGGATGCCTGCAAACCAGCTTTCCCAGCCCTTGACCTGATCGCGCAGCGTACGGCTGGGGAAGCCGAGGGCAAAGCAGCTCCATGCCTTGTTCAGCGCGATCTCGGCGCGCAGGAAGCCCGCCGCCTCTTCGCGCGCGAGGCAGAGCACGTTGCCGCCACCGTCGACGACGGCATAGGCGACCGGCGGGGCTGCGAGCTCGCGGCGCCGCTTGCGTGCCGCCGCAATGATCGCCTCGGCCTGGTCCAACGTGAGCATCGCGCTATCCGTCAGCTCTGCAACGCCAACTCGTTGGCGAAGACGTAGATCGAGGGGTGGGTCGAGGCGCCGAGCACCTTCTTGTCGTACGCCGAATGAACCTTGTTCCAGAGCGGCTGCACGATCGGTCCGTCGTTCTGAAGGATCGACTCCAGCTTCGCCATGATCGCGCGGCGGCGCTCAATGTCGAGCGTGCTCTCGGCCTCGGCGAGCAGCTGATCGAACTCGGGGTTGCTATAGCTCGATTCGTTCCACGGTACGCCGGTGCGATAGGCCAGGCCCAATGTCATGACGCCGAGCGGCCGGTGCGCCCAACCGATGTAGCCGAACGGGACGTCGGTCCAGATCTTGTTGTACTCGGCCGTCGGCATGATGTTGATCCGAACGCGAATGTCGGCCTGCTTCCACTGCTCGACGAGGGCCTGGACGATCACCGACTCCCAGCTGGGGTCCTTGCGGCACGCGATCTCGAGATCTATGCCAGTCGGGAAGCCGGCTTCGGCGAGCAACGCCTTGGCCTTGGCGACGTCGGTCTTGAACGGCGGCAATGCCGCATATTCCGGATGCATCGGACCGACATGGTGATGCTCGGCGACCTCGCCGGTCTCGCCCAGCGTGACTTGCAGGACCTTGGCGTTGTCGACGGCGAGCTTGAGCGCCATGCGCATGCGGTTGTCGTTGAATGGGGGCTTGTCGTACTTGCCGCGCGCGACGCCCGTCTGCGCCGTCACCGCCGGATAGATCGTGACGTGGCTCATGCCCTTGACGGCTGGGATCAATTCGTTGCTCAGAACCTGCAGGCCGTCGAGCTGCTTCGACTGAAGCGCCGCGATGTAGGCCGAAGGCTCCTCGCCGAGATCGATGAACTCGATCGTGTCGAGATACGGGCCGCTGCCCCAATAATCCTTGCGCGCCCGATAGACCGCGCGCTTGCCGACCTCGAGCTCAGCGAGCTCGAACGGTCCGGTGCCGTTGGCGCCCGGCTTGAACACGCCGTTCTCCGCGGGATCCATGATGTTGAAGGGATAATGGAAGAGATGCTCGGGAACCGCGAGCTGGCCGACCCGGCAATTGAGTCGCACGGTATAATCGTCGACCCTTTCCACCGCGTTCGCGTCCCACAGCCGCGATGCCGTCACTGGCTTGCCGTCGGCGCCGACCGCGCCCGTCGGAAAATCCGCCATGAGATACGGCTTCATGAGACCGAGGATCGATGATCCGGTCGCCGGGTCGACCGCGTTCTTGATGTTCCAGACGACATCGGCGGCGGTGAACGCGCGCCCGCTGAACCATTTGACGTTGCGACGCACCTTCAGCGTCCACGTCTTGAGGTCTTCCGAAGCGGTCCAGCTCTCCAGCAGATAGGGACGCGTCACGTTGTCCCGTCCGGTCAGCGACAGGTATTCGCAGGTCTGGCGGACCAGGTTGCTGCCGGCCGTCGACGGGTTGCGGCGCGGGTTCGAGACGTCGAAGACCCGCATCCCGATCCGCAGCCGGCCACCCTTCGGCAGTTGCGTCTGCGCTGACGCCTCCGGAAAGGGATCGCCGCCGACGATGCCGTAGGCAGCGCTCGCCGAGAGGCCGAGTAGCGTCGCCGTGCGCAAGAATTCGCGGCGATCGATCTTGTTTTCGGCAACGAGCCGTTTCAGCGTCGAGATATGCGAGTGCTCTTTGCGATCGGTCATCATCCCTCGCCCCTCCTGGCCATGTGCTTATGGAGGCAACTCCCCTCGCAAGGAAACCCACGAAGGAGGAATTGTAGTCACGTTTGTCGCCGCTTGTCACACCGATCTGTGCAAAGATGATGCCGTAGTCGCGGGATCGAGGGTGGTGCGATCGGATGACGCAGGCGGCATTTCCCGAGCCCGATATCGCGTTGGCCGAACGCCTGTTCGGCGCCCTTCGCGCAGCGACCGCGGGTCGCCTCGGCGTGATCCGAGATAGCTATGGCAAAGGCGAGGAGACAGCCCACCGCCTGGTTCGCGAGAGCGCGGCCACGCTGGGACTGGAGATTGGCGAGGATGCCGCGCGCAATCTCTATCTCTCCCTGCCGGGTGCGGACCGCGCCGCGCGAAGCCTCTTCATGGGCTCGCACCTCGATTCGGTTCCCGAGGGTGGCAATTTCGATGGAGCGGCGGGGGTGCTGGCCGGGCTCGCCGTCCTCGCCGGGTTCAAGCGCGCCGGCCGCGTGCCGCCCTTCGATCTCTCGGTGGCGGCATTCCGCGCCGAGGAAGCAGCCTGGTTCGACGTCGCGTATGGCGGGAGCCATGCCGCGTTCGGCAGATTGCCGCCGGAAGCTCTCGACGTGCGGCGCTCGGACACCGCTCGCCCGCTCGCCGAGCACATGCGCGAGGCCGGTTGCGACGTCGCCGCCGTGCGGGCCGGCACACCGTATCTCAACCCCGCGCGGCTGCGCGGCTACGTCGAGCTGCATATCGAGCAGGGCCCGGTTCTCGAGGATGCGGGCTTTCCAGTCGGCATCGTCAGCGGCATCCGAGGCTGCCTGCGCTTTCGCCGTGCCGCATGCCTCGGCGCCTATGCGCATTCCGGTGCCGAGCCGCGCCGATCGCGGCGCGATGCGGTCGCTGCGACCGTCGCGCTCGTGCAGCGCATCAACGACGAATGGGAACGTCTGGAGGCAATCGGCGAGGACCTCGCCTTCACGGTCGGCGAGCTGATGACCGATCCGAAGCAGCACGGTCCGAGCAAGGTCCCCGGCGAAACCCGCTTCGTCCTCGATTTTCGAAGCCTCGAGGACGCGACGATGCGGCACATGGCGGAATTCGCCGAGCGGCATGCCGCCGAGCTCGCGACGCGCCATCGCGTGCAATTCCTGCTGGGCGAACCAAGCTACAGCGCGCCGGCCCGGCTGGACGCGACACTGCGCCAGGGTTTCAGGCAAACCGCGGAAGAATTGGGCATCCCGACGATGGTTTTGGCGAGTGGCGCCGGACACGATGCCGTCGTCTTCGTGACTTCGGGTGTTCCGAGCGCCATGATGTTTATCCGCAATCAGCACGGGAGCCACAACCCGCGCGAAGCGATGGCGATCGAGGATTTCGCGGCGGCGACTCGCATCCTCGCTCGTCATATAGACCGCGAGGCTGCCGCGTGACGGTCTGCGACGTCGTCGTGATCGGCGGCGGTATGGCCGGCGCCGCGGCGGCCTATGAACTTGCCGCACGCTGCCGCGTCATCCTGGTCGAGCGCGAAACCGTGTGCGGCTACCATGCGACCGGGCGGTCCGCGGCAAGCTTCACGGAGAACTACGGGAACCGGGTGATCCGGCGCCTTGCAACGGCGGGGCGAGCGTTCTTCGAGAGTCCGCCGGCTGGTTTTGCCGACCATCCGCTCGTGCGCCGCCGCGGCATGCTGACTATCGCACGGGCGGACCAGCGCTCTGCGCTCGGAAGGGAGCTCGCTCGGGCCAACGAATCCGCGCCGACGGTTCATGCGATCGACCGTGCCGAGGCGTTGCGCCTCGTCCCGGTCTTGAGCAGCGACTATCTCGCCGAGGCGATCTTCGAGCCAGGCTCGCTGGATATCGACGTTGATGCACTGCACCAGGGGTTCTTGCGCGGTCTCCGCCGACGCGGCGGCACGATCATGACGAGCGCGGAGGTTTCCGCACTGAGCCGGCGCCACGGGGCATGGCGGGTCCAAAGCGCCGAGGAGCCGATCAGTGCCGGGCTCGTCGTCAACGCTGGCGGTGCCTGGGCCGATGTGGTCGCTGAGTTGGCAGGTTTGCCGACGCTCGGCCTAGTGCCGAAACGCCGTACCGCCTTCAACATCGCGGCGCCGGCCGGGTACGATCCGACCGAGTGGCCGCTCGTCAACGATGTCGGGGGCGAGTTCTATTTCAAGCCCGATGCCGGCCAGCTCCTCGTTTCGCCGGCCGATGCGAGCCCAAGCGCCCCGACCGACGCCCAACCCGAGGAGCTGGATGTCGCGACCGGCGTCGACCGGATCGAGCGTGCTACGACAATCCGGGTCACCCGGGTCGCCCATAAATGGGCCGGCCTGCGAACCTTCGCCGCCGACGGCTCGCCGGTCGTCGGCTTCGATGGCCTGGCCGAGGGCTTCTTTTGGCTTGCAGGTCAAGGCGGATACGGCATCAAGACCGCGCCGGCCCTGGCGCGAACCACGGCAAGTCTCGTCTTCGATCGACGCCTGCCGAGCGACTTGCTGGATCTCGGCCTATGCGAGGGCGATTTGTCGCCGAACCGCCTACGCATGCCGGCGGCCACGAGGGCCGACGGGGCGACGGTCGCTTGATGCCGGTTTTCATCGTCCGACGCGCGATTTATTTGGTCATCACCGCGCTCGTTGCCTCGTTCTGCCTGTTTCTGCTCTTCGAACTCGACCCCGCCTCCGTGGTCGTCGACGTGCTCGGGCCGTATTCGACCGGGGAGCAGCGCCTGATCTGGCTCGACCGGAACGGCTACAACGATCCGTTCATGACGCGCTACCTGAGATGGCTCGCGCGCGTCGCTTTGGGTGATTTTGGCGTCTCGCGCATCTACAATATGCCGGTCGCCCAGGTCGTCTGGCCGCGCCTCGGCAACAGCGCCATTCTCGGCTTGTGCTTCTTCGCGATCACGGTCCCCTTGGCGCTCGGGCTCGGCGTCCTCTCCGGCATGCGCGAAGGCTCGCGGCTCGATCGCGCGATATCGACGATCTGCATCGTCACGACCTCGATCCCGACCTTTGCAACGACTGTCCTCGTCTCGGCTTTGCTCGTCTTCTATCTCGACCTGCTGCCGGGCACGAGCAGCATGCTCGACGGCTTCTCGCCGCGCGAGCTGGTGATGCCGGTGACGGTGCTCGTCCTGGCCGATTTCGGCTATGTCGCGCGCATCACCAGAGCTTCGATGGCCGACGTCATGATGACGCCGTATATCCGCACCGCGCTGCTTAAGGGCCTCGCCTACCACCGTGTCATCCTGCGCCATGCACTGAGGAATGCGCTCATCGCGCCCTTCACCGTAATCATGCTGCACGTCAACTGGCTGATCGCCGGCATCGTCGTCGTCGAGTTCTTCTTCGCTTACAAGGGCTTCGGCTCACTCATCGTGCAAGCTTCGCTGAACCGTGACCTCTATCTTCTCGAGGCGTGCACAATGATCGCGGTCGCGATCTCGGTCACAACCCAGACGATCGCCGATATCGGCTACAGCTTCCTCAATCCGCGCATCCGATTCAGATGATCGATCAGAGTGCCTCACCCGCCGCCGAGCGGCGAGCTAATGTGCAGCGCGCTTGGCGCACCATCGCAGGGCTGCGGCGCAGCCGCATGGCGCTGATCGGCGTCGCGATCATCGTGTTATGGGGTCTCGTCGCCCTGTTTGCGCCGCTGATCGCGCCCTTGCCGCCGAACGCGACGATCGTCCCGATGCTGCCGCCGGGCTCGGCGCGACCCGGCGGCGGCGTCTTCATGCTCGGCACCGATCATCTCGGCCGCGACGTTCTCTCCCGCATCATCTGGGGCGCCCGCACCGTGCTCATCTATGCGCCGGCGGCGACGCTGTCGGCCTATGCCGTCGGCGCTCTCGCCGGTCTGGTCGCCGGATACAAGCAGGGCTGGATCGACGAGCTTCTGTCGCGCTGCGGCGATCTCGTACTGGCGTTTCCTGCCATCGTTCTCTACATCAGCATCATCGCCAAGTTCGGGGCCTCGGGGTTCAACATCGTCCTCGCGGTAACCGTCGCCAGCGCCCCCGGCATCATGCGCATCGTGCGCGGCCTCGTTCTCGACCTGCGCAACCGCGCCTATGTCGCAGCGGCCAAGATGCGCGGCGAGTCGGCGTGGTGGATCATGTTCGTCGAGATTCTGCCCAACGCGCGCGGCCCCCTCATCGTCGATTTCTGCCTGCGGCTGGGCTACACGATCATCGCGATAGGCACGCTCGGATTCCTCGGCATCGGCCTGCCGCCGCCGAACCCCGATTGGGGCGGCATGATCAACGAGACGCGTCAATTCGCGATGGTGTTTCCGCACATGGTGGTGTTTCCCTGTCTTGCCATCTCGTCGCTCGTCCTCGGCTGCAATCTGCTCGCCGACGGATTGCGCGAACTCGCGTTCAAGGGGTAAGGCTCGTGACGTCGCCGATCCTGAGGCTCGACAACGTTTCGGTCTCGTATCGGACGCGATCCGGCATCGTGCCGGCGGTCACCGGTGTCTCGCTCGAGATCGCCGCCGGCGAAAGCCTCGGCTTGGTCGGTGAGTCGGGTTGCGGCAAATCGACGATCGGCCTCGCAATCATGCGTCATCTCGGCCCGTCCGGAGAACTGACCGGCGGCCGAATCCTGCTAAGCGGCCGGGAGATGTCGACGCTGACGCCCGAGGCGTTGCGGCGCGCCCGCGGTGGCGAATGCGCGATGGTCTATCAGGAACCGATGTCCGCGTTGAACCCATGCCTCACCGTGGGCGAGCAGCTCGCCGAAGTGCCCCTCGCTCATGGCGAGCGCGACCGAGCGGCGGCGCGGCGGCGTGCCGTCGACCTGCTGATGCAGGTCCACCTGCCCGATCCGCGGCGAATGATGGAAGCCTATCCCCACCAATTGTCGGGCGGCCAGCAGCAACGCGTCGTGATCGCCATGGCACTCCTCGCGAACCCGTCGCTGGTCATCCTCGACGAGCCGACCACCGGGCTCGACGTCACCATCGAGGCTGGCATCGTCGATCTCATTGCAAGCCTCAGCCGGCGCTATGGCACGGCGCTCTTGTACATCTCTCACAATCTTGGCCTGATCGCCCGTGTCTGCGGCCGCGTCGCGGTCATGTATTCCGGCGAGATCGTCGAGGCTGGTCCCGTCGCCGAAGTCTTTGCTGACCCGCGCCATCCCTATACCAGAGGATTGCTCCTATGCTTGCCGCGCGCCGCCCTCGACAAGCGGCTGCATCCGCTGCGCCCGATCCGCGGCAGCATCGGCGCGCCTCAGGACCGTCCGCCGGGGTGCCGCTTTGTCCCGCGTTGCGATCATTGCGCGGTCGGGAGATGCGATGCTGGGCCTGTCGCGCTCGAATTCGACGGTAAACAGCGCGCCGTGCGGTGCCTGCGCTGGACGGAGATCGCGGCGGTCGACGACCCGCCGCCACGCGAGCGGCATGATGAGAAGCCGGCGGAGGCCGTCTTGCTCGATGTCCGGGGTCTCGCCAAGCACTACGAAGTCGCCACGAAGGGGCTCGGCGCTTTCTTGCCCTGGCGCCGCAACCGATTGCTCAAGGCCAATGACAACCTAACGTTCCGCGTCCGCCGCCAACAGGTTCTGGCCGTCGTCGGCGAATCCGGTTGCGGCAAGTCGACCTTGGCGCGCGTGCTGATGGGACTCGAAACCGCGACCGCCGGCCGCGCTGTCTTCGCCGACGTCGATCTCGCCGCACTTCCGGTCGAGCGGCGTTCGCCTGCGCAGCTCAGGCTACTTCAGATGGTGTTCCAGAATCCGGACGAGACGCTGAACCCGAGCTATTCGGTCGGCGCCCAGATTGGCCGGGTCATCAAGAAATTCGGCATCGCCCGCCGGCGGCGCGAAATTCGCGACGAGGTCGAGCGCTTGCTGGCGCTGACCCGAATGCCTGCTGGCTCGGCGACGCGTCGGCCAAGTGAATTGTCCGGCGGCCAGAAGCAGCGCGTCGGCATTGCCCGTGCTTTCGCTGGAAACCCCGAGATGATCATAGCGGACGAGCCGGTCTCGGCTCTCGACGTCTCGGTGAGCGCCGCGATCGTCGAGCTGCTCCTCGATCTGCAGCGCGAGCGCGGCACGACGCTTCTCGTCATCTCCCACGATCTCGGTCTCGTCCGCTATGTCGCTGATCGCGTCGTCGTGATGTATCTCGGACAGATCATGGAGGTGGGCACCGCGGTGGAGATGTTCGCGCCGCCATGGCATCCCTACACAGAGGCGCTTCTGTCGACCGCGCCAAGCTTCGACGCGACAACGCAAGGCCGGCGAACGGTGCTCCAAGGTGAGATTCCAAGCGCCATGAACCCGGGACCCGGCTGCCCGTTTCACACGCGCTGTCCGCGCAAGCTGGGCTCAATCTGCGAGAACGTTAAACCGATCGAGCAGAGAACGAGCAGCGGACGCCGCATCTCTTGCCATATCCCGGTCGTGGAGCTGGATCGCATCACGATTCCGAGCGGGATCGTCGAAGACTTGGACACTCGCCCATGAGCCGCGCCGCTTCCGTGATAGAGCCGATCAATCTCGCCCTGAACGAGTCGCCGTTCGGCGCGTCGCCAAAGGCGATCGAAGCAGCGCGGGCGAGCGTCGGACAGGCGGGCCGCTATGCCGACGTGCGCTACACCGCTCTGCGTGAGGGAATTGGGACCTATTACGGGATCGATCCCGCTCTCATCATCTGTGGCAACGGCTCCGAGGAGCTTGTCGAATGCGCGGCACGAGCCTTTGCCAACGCCGGCGCGGAGGTCATCTTTCCGACCCACAGCTTCATCCTGTTCTCCGTGGTGACGGCAAGGCTCGGCGCAACGGCAATCCTGTCGGCGGAGCGCAGCTACGTCTGCGACGTCGAGGACATCCTGCGGCGCGTTACCGCGCGGACGCGATTGGTCTATCTTGCCAACCCTAACAACCCGACCGGATCGGTCGTCCCGACAAGCGACATCGCGCGGCTGCGCGCCGAACTGCCGGCCGAAATCGTGCTGGTGATCGACGCCGCCTATGCCGAATACGTGCGCGATCGAAACTATACCGCCGGCCACGATCTCGTCGCGGCGGGAACCAGGACCGTTGTGCTCCGGACATTCTCGAAGGCGTTCGGTTTGCCCGGACTGCGCATCGGTTGGGCGCATGCGCCGGCGGAACTGGCGATGGCGCTCGATCGAACGCGGAACCTTTCGAACGTCAACAGCGTCGGAGTTGCGGCCGCTCTCGGCGCGCTGGCCGACCCGCATTTCGTGACGCGGGTCGTCGACGAGACAGTCGCCAACCGTGCGAAGCTCGCAGCCTCTCTTGCGGAGCTTGGGCTCGAGCCGCTGCCAAGCGTCGGCAACTTCATTGCCGTCCGCTTCCCCGGGACGTGCGCCCGTTCGGCAGCTGAGACTTATGAAAAGTTGCGCAGTTCAGGAATCTTGGTCAGACCCCTCGCCGACTACGGGTTGCCGGATTTTCTCAGGATCACCGTCGGCACGTGTGAACAAATCCAGGCGCTAGTGGATCGTCTTACGAAAGCTCTCGCGCCAATCTGAGACCCCCGTCACGCCGTATCCGTTCGCTGATCTCCCCGCTTTAGCCGCTAAGGTCCGGTATGGGTCAATCGCGTCGATTCGAGCACACGGTGATAGTGTCCGCTCGACCCCAACGAGCGGACCTTCTCCTCGGTGCTCGGCTCTTCTGAAAGGTTCCAAGAGACAGTCGCGCGAAGGACCGCTCGATGTCGGCCGGCGACGCACAAATCGCCATCCGACACGGCGCGAGGCGCCGGGACATGAGCCGCGAGTCTGGCAGGATCCCGATCCGCACCGCCAGACCCTTCCTCGACCAGATCGACGACGCGGACAGCTCGATTGCAGAGCGGAGATTCTCGATGGTCTGGCCATCCGATCAGGTCCGGACCTAGAGTGCCGCAGGGTGCCTCGCCGGGGGAGGTGGACGTGAAATCACATTATCGGGCCGTCATCATCGGCGGCGGGGTCGTCGGCGCGTCGGTGCTCTATCACCTGACGAAGCTCGGTTGGAGCGATGTCGCGCTGATCGAGCGATCAGTGCTCACCGCCGGCTCGTCCTGGCACGCGGCCGGCGGATTCCACGCTCTCAACGCCAACCCGAACATCGCCGTGCTGCAGGCCTACACGATCGACCTCTTGAGCCAAATCGAGAAAGAGTCGGGGCAGGCCGTCGGCATGCACATGACGGGCGGCATCTCCGTCGCATCCGCTCCCGAGCGTTGGGAATGGCTGCAGGCCGCCTATCGCACCTTCCAGGCCGTCGGAATCGAGGATGTCCGGCTCATCGGCCCCGACGAGATCAAGGCGCTCTGTCCGATCATCAGCACCGAGGGGGTACTCGGCGGCCTGTGGGCCGATCGCGAGGGTTACGTCGATACCACGGGCACGGTCTGGGCCTATGCCGGCGCCGCGAAAAAGCGCGGCGCCACCGTCGTCGAGCACAGCCGCGTCCTCGAGTTGAAGCAGCGGACGGATGGGCTCTGGGACCTCGTCACCGAGCAGGGTACGATCACCGCCGAGCACGTGGTCAATGCCGCGGGTCTCTGGGCGAAGCAAGTGGGCCGGATGGCGGGGCTCGACCTGCCGCTCTCACCCCTGGAGCACCACTACCTCCTGACCGAGACGATTCCCGAAGTGGCGGCCCTCGATAAGGAGCTGCCCCTCATGGTCGACCTCGAGGGTTTTACCTATCTGCGGCAGGATCAGAAGGGGGTCCTGCTCGGCATCTATGAAACGAAGCCGCAGCACTGGGCGATGGACGGTGCACCCTGGGACTACGGCGTTGAGCTCCTGCAGGAGAACATCGACCGGATCTCCGCGGAGCTGGAGATGGGCTTCACCCGCTTTCCCTGCCTGCAGACCGCCGGAGTCAAGAAGTGGGTGAATGGCGCATTCACCTTCTCGCCCGACGGCAATCCCCTCGTCGGGCCGGTCGCGGGCAAGCGCGGCTACTGGCTCGCCTGCGGCGTGATGGCGGGCTTCCTCCAGGGCGGCGGCGTCGGGAAGTCGCTCGCCGAGTGGATGGTCCTCGGCGAGCCGCTGACCGACGTCTACGGGATGGACATTGCCCGCTATGGGGACTTCGCCGCAAACCGCGAATACATTCGCCAGACCACCGGGCAGTTCTACGCCCGCCGCTTCGTCATGTCCTATCCGAACGAGCAGCTGCCGGCCGGACGTCCGCTCCGCACGGTACCGGCCTATGATGCGATGAGCGCCGCCGGGTGCCGCTGGGGCCAGTCCTGGGGCCTCGAGGTGCCGCTCTATTTCGCGCCAGAGTGCTTCGTCGAACCGCCGACGCTCAAGCGCTCCAATAACTTCGATATCGTCGGCGCGGAATGCCGCGCCGTGCGCGAACGCCTCGGCCTCCTCGATATCTCGGCCTTTTCGCGCTACGAGGTGAGCGGGCCGAACGCGGGCG
>JBGPOZ010000047.1:0-23019 GCA_041488295.1 Allostellaceae bacterium | reverse complement strand
GAGGTCGCGGTGAACGCCCGCGCGCCGTTCCAGGCGGCGCCGATCACCATGCCGATCGAGGCGAGCTCGTCCTCGGCCTGGATGATGGCGAAGCGATTCTTGCCCGTCTCCTTGTCGACCCGGTAGCGCCGGCAATAGCGCGAGAAGGCCTCGGCCAACGAGGAGGAGGGCGTGATCGGATACCAGGCGGCGACGGTGGCGCCGCCATAGACGGCACCCAGGGCGGCGGCGCTGTTGCCGTCGATGAAGACGCGGTCACCGACCTTGTCGGCGCGTTTGAGGCGCAGCCCGATCGGGCATTGGAGGTGCTCGAGCGCGTAGTCGCGGCCCATATGGAGGGCGTGGATATTGGGCTGGATCAGCTTGTCCTTGCCCTTGAACTGCTCGCCGATCAACGCTTCGATCGCCGGCACGTCCATGTCGAGAAGCGCCGAGAGCGCGCCCACATAGATGATGTTCTTGAACAGCTGGCGCTGTCGCGAATCCGTGTATTCGCGGTTGCAGATCTCGGTGAGCGGCATGCCGATCACCGTGATGTCGTCGCGGAACTTCGATTTCGGCATGGGCCTGGTCGAATCGTAGAAAAGATATCCGCCGGGCTCGATGCAGGCGACGTCCTTGTCCCAGGTCTGCGGGTTCATCGCGACCATGAGATCGATCTTGCCGCTGCAGCCGAGCCAGCCCGCCTCGGAGATGCGCACCTCGTACCAAGTCGGCAGGCCCTGGATGTTCGACGGGAAGATGTTGCGCGGGCTGACCGGCACGCCCATCCGCAAGATCGATTTCGCGAACAGCGTGTTGGCGCTCGCCGAGCCCGAGCCGTTGACGTTGGCGAATTTGACGACGAAGTCGTTGACGCGTTCTATCGGCTGCGGCATGCGTGCTCTACCTGTGTCATGTCCAAGAGGAAGCGCTGCATGTCCCAAGCGCCGGTCGGGCAGCGCTCGGCACAGAGGCCGCAATGCAGGCAGACATCCTCGTCCTTGACCATGATGCGGCCGGTCTTGAGGCCGTCGCCGATATAAAGATCCTGGGTCGCATCGTTGGCCGGCGCGCTGAGGCGCTGGCGCAGCTCGACCTCCTCGCCGTCGCCGGTGAAGGTGATGCAATCCATCGGGCAGATGTCGACGCAAGCGTCGCACTCGATGCAAAGCTTGCCGGTGAAGACCGTTTGCACGTCGCAATTGAGGCAGCGCTGCGCCTCGAGAAAGGCCTGCTTGTCGTCGAAGCCGAGCTCGACCTCGACCTTGATGTCCCGGAGTGCAATCGCCTTGTCCTTGAGCGGCACGCGGTAGCGCTGGTCGTTGGAGACGTCGTTGTCGTAGCTCCACTCGTGGATGCCCATCTTCTGGCTGGCGAGATTGACCATCGGTGGCGGCCGCTTCGTCACATCCTCGCCCCGGCAGAAGAGGTCGATCGAGATCGCCGCCTCGTGGCCATGCGCCACCGCCCAGATGATGTTCTTTGGGCCGAACGCGGCATCGCCACCGAAGAAGACGTTGGGGATCGTCGATTGCATCGTCACCTTGTCGACGACCGGCATGCCCCATTTGTCGAATTCGAGGCCGATGCCGCGCTCGATCCAGGGGAAGGCGTTCTCCTGGCCGACCGCGACCAGCACGTCGTCGCATTCGAGGCGAACCGGAGGCTCGCCCGTCGGCACGAGGTTGCGCCGACCCTTGGCATCGAACTCCGCCCTCACCTTCTCGAAGAGCATGCCGGTGAGGCGGCCGCCCACATGGACGAATTCCTTCGGCACGAGATAGTTGAGGATCGGGATGTCCTCGTGGATGGCGTCCTCCTTCTCCCAGGGCGACGCCTTCATCTCCTCGAAGCCGCTGCGCACCACGACCTTCACGTCCTCGCCGCCGAGCCGGCGCGAGGAACGGCAGCAATCCATCGCCGTGTTGCCGCCGCCCAGCACGATGACGCGCTTGCCGATCTTGTCGATGTGACCGAACGAGACGCTCGACAGCCAATCGATGCCGATATGGATGTTGGCCGCCGCTTCCTTGCGCCCGGGTATCTCGAGATCGCGCCCGCGCGGTGCGCCCGAACCGACGAAGATCGCGTCATACCCCTCGGCGAGGAGCGCCTTCAGGCTGTCGATCCGCTCGCCGAAGCGCGGCTCGACGCCGAGATCGAGGATATAGCCGACCTCCTCGTCGATCACCGTTTCGGGCAGGCGGAAACGCGGGATCTGGCTGCGGATCATGCCGCCTGACCGCTTGTCGCCATCATAGACGACGCAGTGATATCCCGCGGTGAGAAGGTCGCGCGCCACGGTCAGCGAGGCCGGCCCAGCCCCGATGAGCGCGACGCGCTTGCCGTTTTTCTCGGCGGGAGCCGCCGGCAGGCGGTCGCGGATGTCGCCCTTGTGATCGGCGGCGACGCGCTTCAGGCGGCAGATCGCGACCGGCTCATCCTCGACGCGACCGCGCCGGCAAGCGGGCTCGCACGGGCGGTCGCAGGTCCGCCCGAGGATTCCCGGGAAGACGTTCGAGCGCCAGTTGATCATGTAGGCATCGCCGTAGCGCTGCGCCGCGATGAGGCGAATGTATTCGGGAACCGGGGTGTGCGCCGGGCACGCCCATTGGCAATCGACCACCTTGTGGAAATAGTCGGGGACGGCGATGTCCGTGGGCTTCAACGGGACGGCTCCTTCAGAGCGTAATTCGGTGTCGGCCAGGAGGCCTATGAGCGAGCGCTGACATGGCGTGATCCATCGCGCGGCCGACGCGGTTGTGCCGCTTGCCGGAGCGAAGCTTGAGACGCGAGCGTTGCGGAAAATCGGCGGACAAGCGTACTCGTTCGGCGCACTATCGGAGGGGGTGAGGGATAGCCCGTTCGCATGACGCAATCAATAGCTTCGATGACCCATCGCCAACACAGGCCGGCCGGCCCGCCCGGCCGTTCCGGCCGCGCCCGGACCTTTGGTCCGATGGCAGGAAACACCCGCGGTGGTTAATATGGTGTCAGCAGGGCGGTGGAAGAATGGCAAAATCGCACAAACGACTGGCCGAGGGTACGGAAGAGCCGGGCTATCGCCATGCCCTGACCTCGCTGCAGATCGAGCTCGTCAAGCTGCAGCGCAAGGTGATCGCCAGCGATGCCAGGTTGCTGGTCCTGATCGAGGGTCGTGACGCTGCCGGAAAAGATGGGGCGATCAAGCATTTGACCGAGCATCTGAGCCCGCGCGAGACGCGTATCGTCGCCCTGCCCAAGCCGTCCGAGCGCGACCGCTCCTCGTGGTATTTCCAGCGCTATGTCCGCCACCTGCCGGCCGCGCGCGAGATGGTCGTCTTCAACCGGAGCTGGTACAACCGCGCCGGCGTCGAGCGCGTCATGGGCTTCTGCGGCGACGGCGAATACGAGGAGTTCATGGAGATGGTGCCGATCTTCGAGCAGATGCTCGAGCGGTCGGGCATCAAGCTGTTCAAATACTACCTCGACATCAGCAAGGCCGAGCAGAAGGCGCGGCTGAAGGCACGCCGCAAGGATCCGTTGAAGCAGTGGAAGATCAGCCCGATCGACGAGGCGGCTCTCGACCGATGGAAGGACTACAGCCGGGCGCGCGATCTGATGTTCGCGCGGACGCACACGGCCTTCGCGCCCTGGTCGGTCGTCCGCGCCGACGACAAGCATGCGGCGCGGCTCAATCTGATCCGCCATCTCCTCGGTCAGCTCGACTATGATCGCAAGGACGAGAGTTTGCTCATCTACGATCCGGCCATCGTCTTCACCTACGACGAAGCCTATCGTGAGAACGGCATGATCGCTCGGTGAGGACGCGACGGCGTCGCGTCAGAGGCCGCGCCGTCCCATCTCCAGGAATTTCTGCCGGCGCTGCGCGACGAGGGCGGGGCCGTCGAGCGCGAGGAGGGTATCGAGCGCCCGGTCGATCGCCAAGCCGAGCGCTGCGATCGTCGCCTCGGGGTTGCGGTGGGCGCCGCCGAGCGGCTCGGGCACGATCGCGTCGATGACCCCGAGATTGAGGAGATCCTGCGCGGTGAGGCGCAGCGCCTCGGCCGCTTCCTGCGCATTCTCGGCACTGCGCCACAGGATCGACGAGCACCCCTCGGGCGAAATGACGGAATAGACCGCGTGCTCGAGCATCAGAACGGTGTTGCCCGAGGCGAGCGCGATGGCGCCTCCCGAGCCGCCCTCGCCGATGATCGCCGCGATGAGAGGCACGCGGATCTTGAGACAGGCCTCGATGGCGCGCGCGATCGCCTCGGCCTGGCCGCGCGCCTCGGCATCGATCCCGGGATATGCCCCCGCGGTGTCGACCAGGGCCAGCACCGGCAGACCGAACCGATCCGCCAGCTCCATGAGGCGCCGCGCCTTGCGGTAGCCCTCCGGTCGCGCCATCCCGAAATTGTGCCGGACGCGCGCATCGGTGTCGGCGCCCTTTTCGTGGCCGATGACGACGACGCTGCGGCCGCGGAACCGGCCGATCCCGCCGATGATCGCGCGGTCCTCGGCGAAGGAGCGATCGCCCGCCAAGGGGATGAAATCGGTGATGAGCGCCGCGACATAGTCGGAGAAATGCGGGCGCTCGGGATGGCGCGCGACCTGAACCTTCTGCCACGGCGAGAGCTTCGCGTAGGTCTGCCGCAACAGGCGGCCGGCCTTGGCCTCGAGCCGCGCCACCTCGTCGGCGATGTTGAGATCGCCGACATTGGAGAGGTGGCGCATCGCCTCGATTTGCCCTTCGAGCTCGGCGATCGGCTTTTCGAAATCAAGAAAATGGCGCATGGCGGCGCCTGCCTAGCACAGCGCCGCGCCGGGAGCCACAGGGTTGGCGCAGGGCAACCGCCCGGTCAGGCGGTGGATGTCGAGGGAGCGAGGGACTAGGGCTGCGGCAGCTCCGAATCCGCCGGGCCGTCATTCAGCAGCATCGGCAGCTTGTCCCCGAGCGACTTGATGATCTCCTCGGGCGGCGAAAAGAAGCGGATGCCGATCGCGTTCGGATTGAGCCAAACGATTTCGCCGGCAATTTCGCCGAAGTGATTCGAAGAGATGATGACCGGCGTCTTCATTTCGAGCGAATTTTTCAGCATCACCTTGGCGCCGTTGGCCGAGATGTTGAAGATGACGCATTCATAGGTGTTGTTTCGGCACTGCAGGGTTGCCGGCCACAGCACCGTGGTGCGGTGGTACCGGCGGTTCTCGATCGTCCCTTCAACGCGCTCGGCGCCCATCTCATGCCTGCCCAGTTTGGGACAATCCGGAAAGCCTAGCGCGTATGGGTTAACGCATGGTTGAGACCGGCGATGTCCGATCCTTGCGTCATTCTCCCGCGATCTCCGCCGCTTTCCGGATCAGAACCTCGGCCTGGCGGATCGAGGCGAGGTCGATCAGCCTTCCGTCGAGCGCGACGGCACCGCGCCCGCTCCGCTGCGCTTCCTCCATCGCTGCGAGGATGCGCCGCGCCCGTTCGACTTCCTCCGCCGACGGGCTGAACGCATCATTGGCAAGAGCGACTTGCGAGGGATGGATCGCCCATTTTCCCTCGCAGCCGAGCGCCGCCGCCCGCCGCGCCGCGGCGCGGTAGCCGTCGGGATCCGAGAAATCGCCGAACGGACCGTCGATCGGCCGCAGCCCGTTGGCGCGCGCGGCGACGACCATGCGAGAAAGGGCAAAATGCCACATATCGCCCCAATGCCGGTGGCGCGCGCCCCCCTCCTCCGCATCGGTCAGGATCGCGTAATCGGGGTTGGCGCCGCCGATATTGACGGTCCGCGCCCGGATCGAGGCGGAATAGTCGGCGACGCCGAAATGCAGGGATTCGTTGCGTCTGGACGCGGCGGCGACCGCCTCGACATTCTGCATGCCGAGCGCCGATTCGATGATCAGCTCAAAGCCGATCGGCTTTTTGTGACCTTTCGCCGCCTCGATCTGCGTCACCAGCATGTCGACGGCATAGACATCGGCAGCATTGCCCACCTTCGGGATCATGATGAGATCGAGCCGCCCGCCGCCTTGCTCCACGACGTCGACGACGTCGCGGTACATAAAATGCGTGTCGAGACCGTTGATGCGCAGCGACAGGGTCTTCTTGCCCCAATCGAGCTCGTTGAGCGCCGCGATGACGTTGCGCCGTGCCTGCACCTTGTCGCCGGGCGCCACCGCATCCTCGAGATCGAGGAAGACGATGTCGGCGTCGCCCTTCGCCGCCTTTTCAAAGAATTTCGGCGAAGAACCCGGTACGGCGAGCTCGCTGCGGTTGAGGCGAACGGTCGCTTGCGGAACCTGGGTAAAGCTCATCGATCCCTCCCCCGATGCTGCAGTGCAGCATTCCTGGGGCCGCGGAAAAGTGCAAACATTAATTCCGCTCGAGGCGGCGAAGCGGATCGCTGAGCGGTCTTCTTTGCTAAACTACGACTTCCGCCGCGCCAATGGATGGTGCGTTTCGACGAGGCTCCTCAGCCGGTCCTCCAGAACGTGGGTATAGATCTGCGTCGTTGCGATGTCGGCATGACCCAGCATCTGCTGAACGCTGCGCAGATCGGCGCCGTTGCCGAGGAGGTGGCTCGCGAAGGCATGGCGCAGGACGTGCGGCGAGACGCGCGTGGGATCGATCCCGGCGGCGATCGCAAGCTCCTTCAAGAGCTGTCCGCAGCGGCGCCGCGTCAGATGCCCTTCGGCGCCGCGCGAAGGAAAGAGAAATCGTGAGATTTCGCCCTCGCGCAGGAACGCCGCGCGCACCGCGCCATAGGCGGCGAGCGCGGCGCGCGCCGGTTGGTTCAGCGGCACCAACCGCTCCTTGCCCCCCTTGCCGCGGACGACGAGAAACCGCTCTTCGCGCAGCCGCACCAACGGCAGGGCGACCAGCTCGGAGATGCGCATCCCCGTCGCGTAGAGAAGCTCGACGATAGAGAGGAGCCGCGCCCCCTCCGGCCCCTCGATCCGGCGCGCCGCCGCGATGAGCGCCGTCATCTCGTCTTCGCCGAGGAGCTTCGGCAGCGGCCGCCCGAGGCGAGGCGCGTCGAGGCTCGCCGAGGGATCGTCGGCGCGCACGCCCTCGGCGACGAGAAAGCGGAAGAACTGGCGAAGCGCCGAGAGCCGGCGCGCCGCCGTGCGCGGCGCCATGCCGGCCCGCGCGAGCTGGGCGAGATAGCGCCGCAAGGTCTCGCTCCCCGCCGCCTCGATCGCCGTCCCGGGCGCTGCGAGAAAGCGCGCGAAATGATCGAGATCGTTGCGATAGGCCGCGATCGTCAGGCGCGCGGCGCCACGCTCGGCCGCCAGCATTTCGAGAAACGCTTCGACGTGCCGCGAGGGCACCGGGCTAGAGCCCGCCGGCAAGCGCGGCCTCGACGGCCATCGCCCGCGCATCGTTCTCGAGTCCGGCGACGCGAAGCGCTTCGATGGCGCGGATGGCACGCACCGGCTGCGTCGACAAATGGTCGCCCTCGCCCGCCGTGACGAGCGCCAGCAGGACCGTCTCGCCCAATCGGTGCGCCGCGGCGGCGCGCGGCAGCTCGAACCAGACCGGCCCGCCCGGTACATCGAGCGAGAAGAGCGGCTGCGTCGCGGCGAGCGGCGCCCATTCGGCGGGCCCGACGGGATCGTCGAACGCGCCGAGCAGCGCCAGCGCCAAGGCCGCGCGGCGCGGCCCGGCATCGCCATCGGCTTTGGCAAGCGCGTCGACTGCTGCAGCGGCGCGCCGCGCATCCCAGGCCGGCTTGTCGCCGCCGAGCGCCAGCCGGGCGACAGGGTAAAGGGTCGGCGCCGTTTCTTCGTCGACAAGGGGAAGCCATTGCTTCGCCTCCTCGCGGTGCCCCGTCGCGACGAGCGCCCGCACCGCATCGCCCGCGAAGGAGGCCAGATCCTTCGTCGGCCGCAGTTCGAGGACCAGCGGTTCGATGAGGCGTGCGACGAAAATGAAGTCGCCGTCCTTGCGCGCCGTGCCGAGCATCGTCCGCATCAGCTCGGCGCGCGCCGCCGGCAGCTTTTGTCCGCGCGCCGCCGCATAAAGGAGTGCGTGACCGCGCGCGCCCTTCATCTTGGCCGCCGCGGCCACCGGCCCTGACTGTTCCTCGGCGGTGAACTCGGTCTTCTCATAGAGCGCGCGGAGATCGGCGACAGGGACGGCGCCGAAGGCGGCGGCGCGCTCGGCGGCAACGAGTCGCTGCGCCATGGGCGCGCTTTCGGACGCGGCCCAGGCGCGCAGCACCGCCGGCGAGGCGGTGGCAAGCGCATCGCTCGGCATCGCCAGCTTGCTCGATTGGAGCAACGCCAGATGCAGCGGCGAGGGATCGGGCAAGCGCTCGAGCTTGCCGCGACGACCGCCCAGCACCTCGACCAAGGTGTCGAACGCCTCGTCCTTCGCCGCCTTCTGCTCGCGCAGGAGGTCAAGGCCGAGCGTGGCCTTCGCATGATCCCCGCCGAGCGCCTGGCAGGCGATCAGCGCGCGATCCCACCAGACATCCTTGAAACGCCGCACATCTTCGCCGACCCGGTCGCAGGCGGTCTTCTGATCGCCGGCGAGGAAGGCGAGTTCGACATCCCGTCGCTCGAGCGCATCGACGGAACCGCGGTTGGGCAGCAGGTTCAGGATCGACTGCGCGGCATCCACCTGGCCGGAAGCGGCGAGTCGCTCGATGCGCAACGCGGCCGCGCCTGGCTCGCCGCCGGTCGCGGCTCCCTGGCCCTGGCCGGCCTGCGGCGGGGCCGCGTTGGACAACAGCAGGCGGCGGGTCAGATCCTGCAGGATCGGCGATTTCGTCACTGGGATGCGCGGCATGAGCGCGGCGATGAACGGTGCCGGCGTGCCCTGCCAGAGCTCTTGGGTAAAGCCGCCTTGGTCGGCGCTCAAGGGTCCGGCCCAATCGGCGTCGATCGGCGACAGCGGATCGATCTCGATGGACTTCACGGCCGGGACGACGGCAGGTGCCCCGGTCGTCGCCTTCGCGGGCGGCGGCGGGACGAGCCGCTGCGGCGGCGCCAAGCGCGTCGGCGGCGCCAGCGGCGTCCCCGACCCCTGCGCAAGAGTCACCTGCGCAAGCGCGGGGACGGCGCCTACCAGCGCAAGAAGCGCCGCTCCGAGCAGATGGCGTGCGCCAATCCGATCATTTTGGAAAACGGGCATCGGGAATGACCTTCTCGACCGGCGAGGATGGCGCCGGAATGTCCCAGACGGCGAGGAAGACGCCGCTCCCCACGAGCAGTACGAAGACCACCGCGAGAGTCATCAGAACCAACTTTCCCATTGCTGCCGTGTATCCTGACCGAGGTGAGGGGACGAGAGAGCTGTGAACCTGCCGGCTGACGATCGGCGATGTCGGCGCTATGTTAGATTGGCTTTGTGGCCGGTTTGCGGCAGTTTACCGGCACGAGATGTCGGATTCAACGCGCGGTGACAATTCGATGGAAGATCGCTCCCGCGGATCGCGGAGGCGGGCGTGAGCACCGCCGCACTGCCCGCACCGCCGCGCACGATCGTGCTTGTCGGATTGATGGGGGTCGGCAAGAGCAACATCGGCCGCCGCCTCGCCGCGCGCCTCGGCCTCCCCTTCGTCGACGCCGATGCCGAGATCGAGGCGGCTGCCGGCGAAACCATCGAAGAGATCTTCCGTCGCCGTGGCGAAGCCGCGTTCCGCGACGGCGAGCGCCGCGTCATCGCCCGCCTGCTCGATGGGCCGATCCATGTGCTGGCGGCGGGCGGCGGCGCCTTCATGGATCCGCAGACGCGGGCGCGGATTCGCGAGAGCGGCATCTCGGTCTGGCTGCGCGCCGACATCGACGTTTTGCTGGCGCGCGTCGCACGGCGCGACAACCGGCCGCTTCTCAAGGCGGGCGATCCCAGAACCATCCTCACCGAGCTCATGGAAAAGCGTTACCCGATCTATGCCGAGGCGGACATCACCGTCGACAGCGTCGAGGGGCCGCCGGAATCGACCTTGGGACGCGTCATCGCTGCATTGAAGCGCTTTCTCGCCACGGACCCGGCGCCGCGCGAGGCGGCAGCCGGGGCGAGCGGACCGTGAGCTCGACCGAGCGGATCGCCGTCGCGCTCGGCGGGCGCAGCTACGACATCGTGGTCGGCGCGGGCCTCATCGCCGAAGCCGGCGCGCTGATGCGGCCGCTGCTGCGCCGCGCGCAGACCGTCATCGTCACGGATGCGAATGTGGCAAGGCTTCATCTCGAAGCGCTTCAACAGAGCCTCGATAGATCCGGCATCGCGCATCACGGCATCGTTCTGCCGCCCGGCGAGGAAACCAAGAGCTTCGCGCAATACGCGGCGCTCGCCGAGGACATCCTCGCAATAGGCATCGAGCGCGGCACGACCCTCATCGCGCTTGGCGGCGGCGTCATCGGCGATCTCGCGGGTTTTGCCGCGGCAACATTGTTGCGCGGCATCGATTTCGTGCAGATCCCGACCACCCTGCTGGCGCAAGTCGACAGCTCGGTCGGCGGCAAGACCGCGATCGACAGCCGCCATGGCAAGAACCTGGTCGGCGCCTTCCACCAGCCGCGCCTCGTCATCGCCGATATCGACACGCTGGCGAGCCTCCCCGACCGCGAGTTGCGTGCCGGCTACGCCGAAATCGTGAAATACGGCGTCATTCGCGATCCCGTTTTCTTCGCCTGGCTCGAAGCGAACGGCGCCGCGCTCATCGCCGGCGATCCGGCAGCGCGCCGACACGCCGTCATCGCCAGTTGCCGGGCCAAAGCCGCGATCGTCGCCGGAGATGAGCGCGAAAGCGGCGACCGCGCCCTCCTCAATCTCGGCCACACCTTCGCTCACGCCCTCGAGGCGGAGACCGGCTTCGGCACCGCCTTGCTCCATGGCGAGGCCGTCGCCATCGGCATGTGCCTTGCTCTCGATCTGTCCGCGCGGCTCGGCCTTTGTCCGCGGGCCGACGCCGCGCGCCTGCGCCGGCACCTCGCGGCGGCAGGCCTCCCCACCGGGATTCCGGCTCTGAACGGCGTGCCGCTCGAGGCCGCCAAGCTGCTGGCGCACATGCGCAAGGACAAGAAAGCCAGGGACGGGCGCGTGACGCTCATCCTCGCACGCTGCATCGGCCAGGCCTTCACAACCGGCGACGTTCTTCCCGAGGCGCTGCTCTCGTTTCTCGGCGAGGCAACCGGCATGGCGGTTGCTGCACCGCAAAAATAGCGCTGGCGCCGCGCATCCCAAGGACATAAATAGGCGATATGGCTCTCTCCGACCCGGCTCCTCGCGAGCACCTTCACAC
The DNA here is from genome assembly GCA_041488295.1 of Allostellaceae bacterium. Lineage (GTDB taxonomy): Bacteria > Pseudomonadota > Alphaproteobacteria > ATCC43930 > CGMCC-115725 > URHD0088. The sequence continues at coordinate 11,815 of JBGPOZ010000047.1, read as the reverse complement.
GCGCCAAATCGAATGCCGCGGCTTTCTGCGCCAAGATGGCCTCTGGGACATCGAAGGCCATATGACCGACGTCAAGACCTATTCCTTCCCGAGCGACGAGCGCGGCGAGGTCAAGGCCGGAACGCCCGTCCACGATATGTGGATTCGCGTCACCGTCGATGACGGGCTGGTCATTCGGGCGATCGAGGCGGTGACGGATTCCGCGCCCTTTCGGCTCTGTCCGTCGATCACGCCCAACTTCCAGCGGCTTGTCGGCCTTGCCATCCGACCCGGCTTCATACCGAAGGTGAAGCATCTTCTCGGCGGCACCGAAGGTTGCACCCACCTCGTCGAGCTCATGGGTCCCATCGCCACGACCGCCTTCCAGACGTTCTCGGCAGCGCGGACCAAGAAGCGGCAGAAGGCCGAGGAGAAATCCGGCGAGGCGAAACCGCGGCGGCCGAGGCTCCTCGGCACTTGCCACGCCTTTGCCAGCGACAGCGAGGTGGTGAAGCGGATCTGGCCCGATTTCTATACGGGCACCGAGAAGGCATCGCAGATAGGATGAGGCTCTTGCTCCGACGGCTTGGCCTTGTCGCACTGCTCGGCGCTCTTGTCGTAGGCGGCGCCGCCTTGGCCGTGACGCAAGGCCCGACGCTTCAGGCGATCCCCGATACCGTCGTCGATCTGATCAACGCGATCCAAGGTCAGGACGCCGACAAGGTTCGATCGCTTCTGCGGTCGGGCGCCGATGCGAACACGGCTGTCAATGACGGCCGGACTCCGCTGATCCAGGCGGTGCTGGTCGGCAATACGCCGATCGCCCGGATTCTGCTCGAAAATGGCGCGCGGCCGCCGATCGCCGACAAATCGGGCAACGCCGCGCTGCACTACGCGGCCGAGCGCGGCAATATCGACCTCGTCAAGCTGCTGCTCGATGCCAAGGCGGGGATCAACCAACAGAATTCCGCCGGCGCGACCCCGCTCATGCTGGCGGCGGGCAGCGGCAAAGCGGCCGCCGTCCGCCTTTTGCTCGACCGCGGCGCCAATCTGCGCCTCAACGACTACACCGGCCGCGACGCCCTCACCTGGGCGCAGGACCATCGGCAAAACCAAATGGTGCAGCTCCTCCGCCAAGCCGGCGCTCGCTAGCGCTTGGCTTCCTCCGGCGTTTGGGTCGTCAGCGACAGGGCGTGGACATCCGTTTTCAGCTCGTCCGTGAGGAGGCCATAGACGAGGCGCTGACGGGCGAGGCGGCTCTGCCCGGCAAAGGCGGCGGCGACGATGGTCACGCGGAAATGGCTCTCGCCCTCGGGTCGCGCCCCGGCATGGCCGGCGTGACGGTGCGATTCGTCCTCGATCTCGAGCCGCGCGGGGCGAAGGCCTTCGGTAAGCTTGGCGCGAATGCTGTCGGCGACACGTCCCATTCCCGGGGTCCATTTCTGCGAAGCAGGCGCCGCGAACGTGCCGTCGCCGCCCCGTCCTGTCAATTCATCGCAGCCCACCCTGGCAAAATTGTCGGGAATCCGCCCTGCGCAAGGCTGCCTTGCGCAGGGCGGGCGCGGCGATGCTTGTCAGGCCAAGCCGGCCCCCCCATACTCAGAGCATGCCTCGCGCCAGGATCGAGACCTCGCTGGATTCCGGCCCGCAGTCGCACATTCGCGCCTGCGACCACCCGGGTTGCGCCGCGGGCGGGGAATTTCGGGCGCCGCGGTCTCGCGCCAGTCTCGACCTCTATTATTGGTTCTGCCTCGAGCATGTCCGCGAATACAACGCCGCCTGGAACTACTATGCCGGGATGAGCGAAGCCGAGATCGAGGCCGAGATTCGCAACGACACCACCTGGCAGCGGCCGACCTGGCCGCTCGGCAGCCGCTACAGCGCGGTGCACGGGCCCCATATCCGCGACGAGTTCGGCGTCTTCGGCGGCGATGGCGATGGTGCGGCGCACGCGCAGGAACACCAGAGAAAGCATCCGCTTTCTGCGCAAGAGGCGGCGCTGCAGATCTTCCAGATCGTGCCGCCCTTCACCCTTGTCCGCCTCAAGGCGCGCTACAAGGAGCTCGTCAAGGCCCACCATCCGGACGCCCATGGCGGCGACAAGGTGGCGGAAGAGAAGCTCAAAGTGATCAATCTCGCTTACTCGACCCTCAAAACCAGCTATTTCTCCTCGGCCAAACCTCCCGACAACGCAACTTCCAGACCTTAGGACCTCCTTCCGATGGCATCGGTAAAGACCTCCACCGCCGCGAAACCCACGCAAGCCGACCTTCCCGACATCACGATCTCGGTGCGTCAGACCTTCGGCATCGAGAGCGATCTCCAGGTTCCGGCCTTCAGCCACGCGACCGAGCATGTGCCCATTCTCGACGAAGCCTACCGCTTCGACCGCGACACGACGCTCGCCATCCTCGCCGGCTTTGCCTACAACCGCCGCGTCCTCATCCAGGGCTATCACGGCACCGGCAAGTCGACCCATATCGAGCAGGTGGCGGCGCGCCTCAACTGGCCGTGCGTGCGCGTCAATCTCGACAGCCATATCAGCCGCATCGACCTCATCGGCAAGGATGCGATCGTGCTGCGCGACGGCATGCAGATCACCGAGTACAAGGAGGGCATCCTGCCCTGGGCGCTGCAGAGCCCGACCGCGCTCTGCTTCGACGAGTACGACGCCGGGCGGCCCGACGTCATGTTCGTCATCCAGCGCGTCCTCGAGGTCGAGGGCAAGCTCACCCTTCTCGACCAGAACAAGGTGATCCGCCCGCACCCGGCCTTCCGCCTCTTTGCGACGGCGAACACGGTCGGCCTCGGCGACACGACCGGCCTCTATCACGGCACCCAGCAGATCAATCAAGGCCAGATGGACCGCTGGAACATCGTCGCGACGCTCAACTACCTGCCGCACGACGCCGAGGTCGAGATCGTCCTCGCCAAAGCGCCCTCCTACGACACCGAAGACGGCCGCCGCACGATCAGCGCCATGGTGGCGCTCGCCGATCTGACGCGGTCGGGCTTCATCAACGGCGACATCTCGACCGTGATGTCGCCGCGCACGGTCATCACCTGGGCGGAGAACGCGAAGATCTTCAACGACATTCCCTTCGCCTTCCGCGTCACCTTCCTCAACAAGTGCGATGAGATAGAGCGCTCGACCGTCGCCGAATACTACCAGCGCTGCTTCGGCAGCGAGCTGCCCGAGAGCGGCGTCAAGGCGACCTTGGTATAAGGCGCTGGGGTCTGATGGCAAGCACCGCGCCCCCCACCCTTACCCTCCCCCGCAAGGGGGGAGGGATTTGGCATGAGCGAGATAAGAGAACCCCCTCCCCCCTTGCGGGGGAGGGTCGGGGTGGGGGGGATACTCGCTCTCTCGCGGCGAAACGCCCATGCCCATGAAAGAATCCGACTCGCCGACGGAGGTCTTCAAGCGCTCGACCTCGGCGACCGTGCGCGCGATCGCCGAGCGCGGCGATCTCACCGTCAGCTTCGGCGCCGAGCCGGCAAGCGCCGCCGGAACGCGCGTCAAGCTGCCGGCGCCGGCGCGCGAGATCTCGCTCGAGGAGGCGTCCCAGCTTCGCGGCGCCGCCGATGCGGTGGCCTTGCGTCTGCGCTACCACGACGATGCCGTCCATCAGCGGCGCATGCCGTCGGGCGAGATGGCGCGCGCCGTCTACGAGGCGGTCGAGCAGGCGCGCGTCGAGGCGCTGGGCGCGCGCCGGATGGTCGGCGTTGCCGCCAATCTCGGCGCCATGCTCGATGAGCGCTACCGCCGCCAAGGCTATGAGCGGATCACCGAGCGCAGCGACGTCACCCTCGCCGAGGCCGTTCGCCTCCTCGCCCGCGAGCAGCTGACGGGCGAGAAGCCGCCGCGTGCGGCGCAGCGCGTCGTCGAATCCTGGCGCCCTTACCTCGAAGGCCGGATCGGCAAGGATTTCACCGATCTCGAGCGCTGCATCCGCGACCAGGAATCCTATGCCAAGGTGGCGCGCCGGCTCATCCAGGACCTCGATCTCGGCGACGCCGACAACGCCGAGGACAGCGATGAGGCCGATGGCGAGGGCGACGAGGCCGAGGACAGCGAGGGCCAGACCGAAGGCGGCGAGAGCGCGGCTTCCGGTGCGCAAGCGTCGCTCGAGGGCGGGACTCCCGATGAGAGCGCCGACGGGGAAGAGGCGGGCGGCGAGGAAGCCGAGGGCGAGATGATGCCTGGCACGGGCGAGGATGATCCGACCCGTCCCGGCCGCCCCGGCATGCTGCCGCGCAACGCGCAATCGGGTTCCGAGCGCGAGCTTTACAAGGCCTTCACCACGGCGTGCGACGAGGAGACCGAGGCGGAGGAGCTGTGCGACGCCGACGAGCTGACGCGCCTGCGCCATCTCCTCGATCAGCAATTGGCGCACCTTCAGAGCGTCATTGCGCGCCTCGCCAACCGCTTGCAGCGCCGCCTCATGGCGAAGCAGACGCGCGCCTGGGAGTTCGATCTCGACGAGGGCATGCTCGACGCCGCGCGCCTCTCGCGCATCGTCACCAACCCCGCCTATCCGCTCTCCTACAAGCGCGAGAAGGAGATGAATTTCCGCGATACGGTGGTGAGCCTCCTCATCGACAATTCCGGGTCGATGCGCGGGCGGCCGATCACCGTCGCGGCGATGAGCGCCGACATCCTGGCGCGCACGCTCGAACGCTGCGGTGTCAAGGTCGAGATCCTGGGATTCACGACGCGCGCCTGGAAGGGCGGCCAGTCTCGTGAAAGATGGATCGCCGCCGGCAAGCCGCCCAACCCCGGCCGGCTCAACGATCTGCGTCACATCGTCTACAAGCCGGCCGACGCGCCGTGGCGGCGCGCCCGGCGCAGCCTCGGCCTCATGCTGCGCGAGGGCATCCTCAAGGAGAACATCGACGGCGAGGCGCTGCTCTGGGCGCATAACCGGCTCTTGGCGCGGCAGGAGCAGCGGCGCATCCTCATGGTCATCTCCGACGGCGCGCCGGTCGATGATTCGACGCTCTCGGTCAACCCCGGCAACTACCTCGAGCGGCATCTGCGCGAGGTCATCGAGGAGATCGAGCGCTTCTCGCCCGTCGAGCTGCTCGCCATCGGCATCGGCCACGACGTGACGCGCTATTACCGCCGCGCCGTCACCATCGTCGATGCCGAGCAATTGGGCGGCGCGGTCATGGAGAAGCTCGCCGAGCTGTTCGACGAGGTACCGCACCAGGCCCGCACCGCAGCGCGCAAGCTTCGCGCGGGGTAGGATCCGGTCCGCCCCGCGCGGGCGGTCAATCGAAGAGCCGTGCCCCGAAGCGGTGGCGCGCGAGGAGGAAGGCGGCGGCGGCAAGGGTCGCGAGATAGACGAGGTGCCCCGCCGCCGCGAGCGGATCGAGCGCCACTCCGGCGGTCAGCGGCCGCACCACGGCGATGAGATGCGTCATCGGCAAGAGCCAGGCGACCCCCTGGACGAACCAGGGAAAGCGCGTCACCTCGAAGAAGGTGCCGGAGAACATGAACATCGGGGTCACCCAGAAGGTGAAGAAATAGGCGAAGACGTCCCAGGTCTTCGCATGCGCGGTGGCGACGAGGCCGCAGCAGGCGAAGGTGACGGCGCCGAGCGCCAGCACCGGCAGGGCGAGGAGCACGCCGGAAAGGCTCGCAACGCCGCCCCAGAGCGTGCCAACGGCGATGACGCAGCAAGACGAGAAGAGGCCTTTCGTCGCCGCCCACGACATCTCGCCCAGCATCAGCTCGGTCAGGCTCACCGGCGTCGCGAGCGTCGCATCCCAGGTGCGCTGCAGGCTGAAGCGGGCATAGGTGCTGATCGTCGATTCGAAGCTCGCCGCGAACATCGCCGCGTAGCACATCATCCCGGGCACGACGAAGCTCAGGTAATCCATGCCGCCGACGCGGTCGAGCACGGCGCCGAGACCGTAGCCGAAGGCGAAGAGGAAGATCAGCGGATCGAGCACGTTGGTGGTGAGCGACGGGCCGATCAGCCGCCTCCAGACGAGTGCATTGCGGCGCCACACCGCGTGGCTGTAGCGATTGACGGCCAAGATTCCGCCGCTCGGCTTCATCTCACCCTCCCTGCCGGAGGCCATGCCCGGTGAGGCGCAGGAACACATCCTCGAGATTGGCCTCGCGCCGCAGATATGTCGTGTGCGGCGGCAGACGCCGCGTCACCTCGGCGGGGTCGTCCACATAGTAGAGGACGGCATCGCCGACATCGTTGCGCTCGAGCCCGGCCTCGTCGAGCCCTTCGGGCAAGGGCTTGGCGATCTCGAGGACATGGCCGCGGACATGGCGGTCGATCAGATCCTGCGGCGCGCCCTCGTCCAGCACCTTGCCGCCATCGATGATGATGATGCGATCGCACAGGCGCTGCGCCTCGTCCATGTAGTGCGTCGTCAGCAGCAAGGTCTTGCCCTCGCGCTTCAGATCGAGGAGGCGCCGCCAGATCATGAGGCGCGCCTGCGGATCGAGCCCGGTCGTCGGCTCGTCGAGGATGACGAACTCGGGATCGGCGATGAGGGCGCGGGCGATGACGAGACGCCGCTTCATGCCGCCCGAAAGCTGCGCCACCTTGGCGGCGCTGCGCTCGGCAAGCTGCATGAAATCGAGGAGCTTCGGCACGCGCGCGTCGAGCTCGGCGGCGGGACAGCCGAAATAGCAGCCATAGACTTCGAGGTTCTGGCGCACCGAGAGATCGGGATCGAGATTGTCCTCCTGCGGCACGAGGCCGATGCGCTCGCGCATCGCCCGGCCGAGCGCGGCCGGCGCTTCGCCGAAGAGGCGCAGGCGACCCGCGCTCGGCTGCGCCAGCGCCATGATCATGCGCATGATCGTCGTCTTGCCGGCGCCGTTCGGCCCCAAGAGGCCAACGCAGGTACCGGCCGCAATGGCGAAGCTGACGCCGCGCACCGCATGCACGTCGCCGTAGCGCTTCTCCAGCGCCTCCACCTCGACCACCGGCGTCGCTGCGACGGGACTTCCTTCCACGCGTCGCTCCCTCGAAGAAGCAAAGACGCGCTTGTAGCATGTTCCGACGAAGCGGCGCGCGAGGCGAGGCAGCCCTTCGGCGACCCTATGAAAGCCGTGCCGTCAATGCGGCAAGGCGGCGGAAGGGCGGGCCTTCGCCGGCTTCGATCGCGGCGCGCCTCAAGCCTTCGCGGCCGAAGCGTTCACGAATCGCCTCGACGAGCCAAGCCTCGGACTGAAGCCGGCGCGCGACGGCAAGGCGATCCGCGGTGGCGAGCCACGCCCAATGCTCCGCCACCGCCGAAACGAGGCGCTCGATCCTGTCGCCGGTTTGCGCCGAGAGGCTGAGCACCGGAACCCGCCACGCGCCGTCTCCCGGCGCCGAAGCGCGCAGCGCCGCCTTCGCCTCGCGCCGCGCCCGCTCCGCCGCGGCGCCCATGTCGGATTTCGTCACCGCCATGATGTGCGGGATCTCGACGATGCCGGCCTTCATGAACTGCAAGCCATCGCCCGAACCCGGCTGAATGCAGAGCACGATGGTGTCGGCGGCGCCGGCGATCGCGGTTTCCGACTGGCCGACCCCGACCGTCTCGATGACGACGATGTCGAAGAGCGCGCGCATCAGCACCATCGCCGCGTGGGTCAGCGCGGCAAGGCCGCCGAGACGGTCGCGCGCCGCCATCGAGCGGATGAAGATTCCGGCATCGGCCGGATCGGCACCAATCCGGGTTCGGTCGCCGAGAAGGGCTCCGCCCGAAACGCGCGAGGAGGGATCGACGGCGATCACCGCAACGGTCTTGCCGGCCTTCCGCCAGGCGGCGATGAGGGCGCCGATCAAGCTCGATTTCCCGACGCCGGGCGGTCCGGTGACGCCGATGACATGCGCGCGCGGCGCGGCGAAGGCGGCGTCGAGAAGACCCAGCGTCTCCGGCGCATCGGGCGCCTCCTCGAGCCGCGCCAACGCCGCGGCAAGCGCCGATTTACCCCCGGCGCGGAGGGGGGTAAGGCCCCCCTCTCCCGCTTGCCGATCGTTCCTATTTCCCTCCCCCGCTTGCGGGGGAGGGTGGGGAGGGGGGCCTCGCCGCAGCATCAGCGCGAACCCGCTTCCCCCACCCTTCCCTCCCCCGCAAGCGGGGGAGGGTTCTTAAGAGCAGGCGTGTGAGAGAGGGCTCTTGCCAATGTTGTCCTTCGTCGATCTCACGCTGTCGTTTCGGCAGGCGCCGTCGAGATCGCCGCTTGCGCGGCAGCGAGGCGCGCGATCGGCACGCGGTAGGGCGAGCACGAGACGTAATCGAGGCCGACCTCCTGGCAGAACTGGATCGAGGCGGGATCGCCGCCATGCTCGCCGCAGATGCCGAGCTTCAAGTTCTTGCGCGTCTTGCGGCCGCGCTCTGCCGCGATCCGAACGAGCTCGCCGACCCCCTCGATGTCGAGCGAGACGAAGGGATCGTGCTCGAAGATCCCCTCCTTCTGATATGTGGAGATGAAGCTCGCCGCATCGTCGCGCGAGAGCCCGTAGGTCGTCTGCGTCAGATCGTTGGTGCCGAAGCTGAAGAACTCGGCCGTCTCGGCGATCTCGCCCGCCATGAGCGCGGCGCGCGGCAACTCGATCATGGTGCCGACCATGTAGTCGATCTTGGTCTGGCTCGCCTTCGCGATCTCGGACCCGACGCTGTCGATCATCGCCTTCAGGATGTCGAACTCCTTCTTGGTGGCGATGAGCGGCACCATGATCTCGGGCGAGACCGTCTTGCCCGTCTCATTCTGCACGGCGATCGCCGCCTCGAAGATGGCGCGTGCCTGCATCTCATAAATCTCGGGATAGGAGATGCCGAGCCGGCAACCGCGATGCCCCAGCATCGGGTTCGCTTCATGCAGCACGGCGGCGCGATGGCGGATCACCTCGCGGTCCTTGCCCATCGCCTTCGCCATCTCGGCGAATTCTTCCTCGCTCTTCGGCAGGAATTCGTGGAGCGGCGGGTCGAGGAGCCGGATCGTCACCGGCAAATCGTGCATGATGCGGAAGAGCTCGACGAAATCGTCGCGCTGCATCGGCAACAGCTTCGCCAGCGCGGCGCGCCTTCCGGCCGTGTCGTCCGCCATGATCATCTCGCGCACCGCGAGGATGCGGGTCCCGTCGAAGAACATGTGCTCGGTCCGCGAGAGGCCGATGCCCTCGGCACCAAAACGCCGTGCCGTCGCTGCGTCGAGCGGGGTCTCGGCATTGGCCCGGACCTTCATCGTGCGAATGGAATCCGCCCAGCCCATCAAGGTCGCGAAATCGCCGGACAGCTCGGGCTGGATCGTCGGCACCTCGCCCAACATCACCTCGCCCGTGGAGCCGTTGAGGGTGATGGTCTCGCCGGCCTTCACCGTGACGTCGCGCACGGTGAGCGTCCCTGCCTTGTAGTCGATGCGGATCTCGCCGGCGCCGGAGACGCAAGCGCGCCCCATGCCGCGCGCGACGACGGCGGCGTGGCTCGTCATGCCGCCGCGGGTCGTGACGATGCCGCGCGCCGCATGCATGCCGTGAATGTCTTCGGGGCTCGTCTCGACGCGGACGAGAATGACGCGCTCGCCCTTGCCGGCGCGCCTTTCCGCTTCATCGGCCGAGAAGACGACGATGCCCGAAGCAGCGCCGGGCGAGGCCGGCAGCCCGCGCGCCAGCACGATCTTCTTCGCCTTCGGGTCCAAGGTCGGATGGAGAAGCTGATCCAACGATCCGGGTTCGACGCGCCGCACCGCCTCGCGCTTGTCGATGACGCCGTCTTTCACCAGCTCGACAGCGATCTTGAGCGCCGCCGGCGCCGTGCGCTTGCCGGTCCGCGTCTGCAGCATCCAGAGCTTGCCTTGCTGCACCGTGAACTCGATGTCCTGCATGTCGCGATAATGCGCCTCTAACCTCTGGCGCACCGCCATCAGCTCGCCGAAGACCGTCGGCATCACCTCTTCCATGGCGGGGAGGTTCGAGGTGTTGGCCTTCCGCCCGGCGATGGTCAGATGCTGCGGCGTCCTGATGCCGGCGACTACGTCCTCGCCCTGCGCGTTGACGAGGTATTCGCCGTAGAATTCATTGGCGCCGGTCGAGGGGTTGCGCGTGAAGGCGACGCCGGTCGCGCAATCATCGCCCATATTGCCGAACACCATCGCCTGGATATTGACCGCGGTGCCCCATTCGGCCGGGATGCCGTGGAGGCGGCGATACGTCGCGGCGCGCTGGTTCATCCATGAGCCGAAGACGGCGCCGATCGCGCCCCAGAGCTGCTCCTGCGGGTCCTGCGGGAAGGGATGGCCCAGCTCGCGCGCGACGATCTCCTTGTAACCGGCGACGATCTCCTTCCAATCCTCGGCCTTGAGCTCGGTGTCGAGCGTCGCGCCCGTATCGAGCTTGTGCTCTTCGAGCAGCTCCTCGAAATGGTGGTGCTCGACGCCGAGCACGACCTGGCCATACATCTGGATGAAGCGCCGGTAGCTGTCATAGGCGAAGCGCTCGTCGCGACTCCGCTTCGCGAGGCCGCCCACCGTCGCGTCGTTGAGGCCGAGATTGAGGACGGTGTCCATCATCCCGGGCATCGAGGCTCGGGCGCCCGAGCGGACGGAGACGAGGAGCGGGTTCTCGGCATCGCCGAAGCCGGCGCCGATCTTGGCTTCAAGGCGCCCCAGCGCCGCCTTCACCTGATCGGTCAGATCCTTCGGGTAGCTCTTGCCGTTCTCGTAGAAATGGGTGCAGACCTCGGTCGTGATGGTGAAGCCAAGCGGCACGGGCAGGCCGAGATTGGCCATCTCGGCGAGGTTCGCGCCCTTGCCGCCCAGGAGGTTCTTCATGTCGGCGCGGCCCTCGGCGGCGCCGTCCCCGAAGCTATAGACCCATTTCGCCATCTCGCATCATCCCTCGATCTGCGAAAAATCGGCGACCCGGTTCAGCGTCGCGCGAATCCGCGACAACAGGCAAAGCCGGTTCGCCCGCAATGCCGCATCCTCGCAATTAACCGTCACATGGTTAAAAAATTCGTCAACCGGACGGCGGAGCCGCGCCAGGGCCGCCATCGCCACGCCGAATTCCTCATGTTGCAACGCCGTGGCGCTTAAACGCTCAACCTCGGCCAACCGTTCGGCGAGCGCGCGCTCCCCACCCGTCTGGAGGAGTTTCTCGTCCGGCAATTCGCCATAAGAGCGAGCATCCTTCTTCTCCTCGATCCGCACGATGTTCGAGGCGCGGCGATACGCAACGAGGAGATTGGCGCCATCCTCCGATTTGAGGAACTCATCGAGCGCCGCGACGCGTGCCAAGAGGCGGACGAGATCGTCCTCGACCACCGGAGCGCCGGCAGCATCCCCCTCACCCCGACCCTCTCCCGCAAGGGGAGAGGGGGAAGAGGATGTCGCCACGTCTTGACCCCTCTCCCCCCCGCGGGAGAGGGAGGGGCCCGTCGCACCAGCGACGGGAGGGTGAGGGGGACGCGGCGCGAAGACCGCGGCGATCAGGTCGTGCCGCACCCCTTGCTCGCGCAGATGGACTTTGAGGCGATCGGCAAGAAAGGCGAGAAGCTCAATGGCATTCTCGCGCTTGCCGGCCGTCAGCTCTTCGGACCCGCTGAAGAACACCTCCACCGCTCGAACGAAGAGCGAAAGGAGGACGACCCTGATCTTGTTCTCAAGAACTAGCCTAATGACTCCGAGCGCGGCGCGACGAAGGGCGTAAGGATCCCTCGATCCCGTTGGCGTCTCTTTCACCCAGAAGAACATCGCAAGCGTGTCGATCTTATCCGCCAAGGCCACCGCGACGCTTGTCGGCGCCGAGGGGCAGCGATCGTTGGGACCAAGCGGCGCATAATGCTCGGCGACGGCGTCGGCGATCTCGATCGGCTC
>JBGPOZ010000046.1:0-23132 GCA_041488295.1 Allostellaceae bacterium | reverse complement strand
CATTGATGAACCGAACCTTCTCGTTCACGACACAGGTCTCCCGCCACGGCATCGGCAAAGCCCCCCTTTGCCGACAGGAAAACCTGTCACCCATCCATCCGGTCTAAAATGTTACCTATCTATCCGGTCCGTACCACCCCGGCCCTCTCCCGTAAACGGGAGAGGGAGCAGCATTGGTGCCACGGCCTCCAGAGGGTCTCGACGCTGAAATGACGGGCTATCTCGTCGCCATGCTGACCTTTGCCGGCCTCTACGGCCTCATGGCGCTCGCCCTCAACCTCGTCTGGGGCATGGCGGGGATGATCAATCTCGGCCTCGTCGGCTTCTTCGCGCTCGGCGGATACGCCTCGGCCTTGCTGACGACGCGGTTCGGCGTGCCGATCCCGCTCGGCCTCGCCGCCGCCTTCGTCTTCGCTGCCGCCTGCGGCACGATCATGGCGCTCATCACCGCGCGGCTGCGCGGCGACTACCTCGCGATCGTCACTCTGGGCTTCGCCGAAGTGGTGCGCCTCGTCGCCAGCAACGAGATCTGGCTCACCAACGGCACGGACGGCATCTCCGGCATTCCGGGCCCGTTGCGCGGCACCATATCGCCAACAGCCTTCAATCTCGTCTATCTGACGATCGTGGTCGCAATCGTCGCCGTGACCGTTCTTCTGCTGCAGAATTTGCGCCACTCGCCCTTCGGTCGCGTGCTGCGCGCGATCCGCGACGACGATCAGGTCGCAGCGATCGCTGGGAAATGGGTCATCGCCTTCAAGATCGAGGCCTTCGCGGTGAGCTCGGGGCTCCTCGGCCTCGCCGGCGCGCTCTACGGCCATTACACCTCCTACATCGCGCCCGACGCCTTCGTGCCGCTCATCACGATCTACATCATCCTCGCCTTGAGCGCCGGCGGCACCGGCAACAATTGGGGGGCGTTGCTCGGCGCCCTGCTCATCGTCGTCTTCCAGGAAGGGACGCGCTTTATCGCCGCGTGGGTCCCTGGTCTTGCCGCGGTGCAGGTCGCCGCCTTACGCGAGATCGTCATCAGCGCGAGCCTCATCCTCATTCTCCGCTTCCGCCCGCAAGGGATTCTTCCCGAACGCCTTCCGAGGTTCACGACATCATGAGCAAGCAAGCCAAAACCGATCCGCTGCCGCATCTCCACGCCGTGGCCGCGGCGCTCGCCGCTCCGGGGCAGCCGGGCGCCGTCTTCGCCGCGCTCGACAGCGCTCTCGCCGCAGCGATCGGCCACAAGCTCTTCACCATCCTGCTGCGCCACCCGAGCACCGGCGAATCCGAGCGCGTCTACACGAACCAGCCCAAAGCCTATCCGGTGGGCGGGCGCAAACCGCCGAACGCGACCTTCTTCGCCGAACACGTGTTTGGAAAGAAGCAGCCTTATATCGGGCGCGATGCCGCCGACATCCGCGCCGTCTTCTTCGACCACGAGCTCATCCATTCGCTCGGCTGCGATGCCGTGCTGAACCTGCCGGTCGTCGATGACGGCAAGGTCCTCGGCACCGTCAACCTCCTGCACGAGGCGGGGTGGTACGATGAAAGCGACGTGCCGCTCGGGCTTCTGTTCGCGGCGCTGGCGGTGCCGGCCTATCTGCGCCTCGGTCAATAGGCCAGGCGGATTTCAGTTGCGCGCCTTTTGTCCGAGATCGATCCTCAATGCACCCGAGAACCGCGTCAGGAGAGGCGCCATGCCGTCGGTCATGAATCCTGCCCAGCGCACAGCGTTCGACCGCGACGGTTTCGTCATCGTCCGCTCGATGTTCGACCGCGCCGAGGTGGATCTCCTCATCCGCGCCATGGCGGAGGATCCGGCGGTTCGCGATCACATGATCGACCGTGCCGACGCCAAGGGCGCGGCGACGCGCATCTCGTTGTGGAACCGCGCTGGCGACAGCGTCTACGGGCTCGCCGCGCGGTGCCAGCGCATGGTCGACACGATGGAGGCGATCCTCGGCGGTCCGGTCTATCACTTCCAATCGAAGCTGACGGCGAAGGAGCCTTTCGTCGGCGGCGCGTGGGAGTGGCACCAGGATTATGGCTATTGGTACCACAATGGCTGCCTCTTCCCGTTCCTCGCCAGCTGCATGATCGCGCTCGACCCGACGAGCCGGGAGAATGGCTGCCTCAAGATGGTTCGCACCTCGCATCTCATGGGCCGCATCGACCACGTGCCGGTGCTGGGCGAGGGGCAGAACGTCGCCGATCCGAAGCGCATGGAGCACATCCTCAAAGTTTGCGAGACGGTCTATTGCGAGATGGCGCCGGGCGACGGGCTCTTCTTCCACGCGAACACCTTGCACAGCTCCGAGCAGAACCGCTCGGCATCGCGCCGCTGGACCCTCCTCTGCTGCTACAACCGCGTCGACAACGACACCGTGAAGCGCGAGGACGACCGCTATTGCGTGCTGCTCGAGAAAGTCCCGGACGATGCGATCAAGAAAGCCGGCCTCAGATTCAGCGACGGCGCGAGCGAGCATTTCGCGACGAAGCCGTTCGTGCCGAAGGTGAATGCAGCGGCGGAATAGACCTACATCTGGATCGTCGTGCCGCCATCGACGGTGAGGACGTGACCGTTGACGTAGGACGCGGCGTCGGAGGCGAGGAACACGGCCGCCCCCGCGATCTCTTCCGGGCGCCCCCAGCGGCGCAGCGGCGTGCGGTTTACATAGTAGGGGGAGATCTCCGGATCGGCGGCGAGATCGGCATTCGTCTCGGTCGCGAAGAAGCCGGGCGCGATCCCGTTGCTCGTGATGTTGTAGGGGCCGAATTCGGCGGCGAGCGCCCGCACGAGGCCGCCGAGCCCGGCCTTGGCGGCTGTGTAGACGGCGTCCTCCGCGGGCGCGATCTCGGCGATGATCGAGGTGACGGCGATGAGCCGCCCGCGACGCAGCGGCAGCATCAGGCGGGCGGCCTCGCGGGCCAGAACGATGGGGGCGACGAGATCGGCTTCGAAGAGGGCGCGGATCTCGTCCTCGGTGAAGTCGAAGAGCGGCTTGCGATTGCGCACGCCGACATTGTTGACGAGAACGTCGAGGCGCCCGTGCGCCGCCGCGATCGTCCGGAAGGCGTCGGCACGGGCGAGGCTGTCGGCGACGTCGAAGGCGAGCGGCTCGATGGTTCCGCCCCCGACCGCGGCGATGCGCTCGACCGCGGCGGCGAGCCGCGCCCGGTCGCGGCCGTTGAGCAGCACATGGGCGCCCGCTCCGACCAGCGCCTTGGCGATCTCGAAGCCGAGGCCGCGGCCGCCGCCGGTGACGAGGACCACCTTGCCGGTGAGGGCGAATTGCTCAAGGGTCGGCAACATCGCGGCGGAGCATGCTGCGGACGTCGAGATTTGGCAATTGCGGACAATTGCGCGCTCTCGCGGAGCGTGCGCGACGTGATAAATTCGCCCGTCCTCGATTGACGGCGGTCCACCGATTTGAATACGAACACGCCCGAAGGCATCCTCGAACGCCTCAACGCGCTCTATCCCAAGGCGATCGACCTTTCGCTCGACCGTGTCCGGCGCCTCCTCGCCGATCTCGGCGACCCGCAGGACCGCTTGCCGCCGGTGATCCATGTCGCCGGCACCAATGGCAAGGGCTCGACCGTGGCCTATCTGCGCGCCATCGCCGAGGCGGCGGGCTACCGCGCCCACGCCTATACCTCGCCGCATCTCGTGCGCTTCAACGAGCGCATCCGCGTCGCCGGGCGGATCATCGAGGACGACCCTCTGTCCGAGCTGCTTGCCGAGGTCGAGCGCGTCAACGCCGGAAGGCCCGTCACTTTTTTCGAGGTGACGACGGCGGCGGCCTTCCTCGCCTATGCGCGGGTTCCCGCCGACATCGCCATCATCGAGGTGGGGCTCGGCGGCCGGCTCGATGCGACCAATGTCATCGAACGCCCGGCGGTCTGCGCCATCGCACCCATCTCGTTCGACCACCCCGATTTTCTCGGCGACACCGTGGCGAAGATCGCGTTCGAGAAGGCCGGCATCCTGAAGGCGGGCGTTCCGGCCGTCGTGGGGCCGCAGCCCGAGGAGGCGGAGCAGGTGCTCGAGCGCCGCGCCGCCGCGATCGGCGCGCCGCTCTTTCGCATCGGGCATGAATGGCGCTTCGAGGCGCGCGAGGACGGTTTCCGCTATCTCGGCCGCGCGAGGCGCGACATGCCGCTCCCGGCGCTGCCCGGCCGCCACCAGCTCGCCAATGCGGCGCTTGCCCTTGCCGCCGTCGAGCATCTCGCCGGGTTCACCATCACGACCGACCACATGCGCGCGGGGCTCCGCCAAGTCGAGTGGCCGGCGCGGCTGCAGCGCTTGACGAAGGGGCCGCTCGTGGCATTGCTGCCGCCCGGAAGCGAGCTTCATCTCGACGGCGGGCACAATGAGAGCGGCGCCGCGGCGCTTGCCGATTGGGTTGATGCCACGCGGCAGCAGGGGCCGCTCGACATCGTCGTCGCGATGAAATCGACGAAAGCGGCGGACGCCTTCCTCGCCCGGCTCGCGCCGCATGTCCGGCACCTGCGCAGCATCTCCTTTCCAAGCGAGACGGCGTGGCTTCCCGCCGCGACGATCGCCGCCTTGGGACGCGCCGCCGGGATCGCGGATGCGGAGCCATCGAGCGATGTGGCGGCGGCAGTGCGTGAGCTTGCCGGCTTGCCCGACCGTGCGAGCCGCATCCTCATCTGCGGGTCGCTCTATTTCGCCGGCAAGATCCTCGCCGAGAACGCGTGACCCTGAGTCAAGCCGCGCGACCGTCGCGCCAATCGTAGTAGCGCATCGCCAGCGGCACGAACCATGGATTACCGCCGTAGAAGATTTGCGTCGGAAAGCCGAGTCCGTCGAAGATCGTGGCGCCGTCATTCGATCCCACGATCTTCGCCGCGACCTTGCGGCCGAGATATGTCCCCATCGGCACTCCGGCAAAGCAATAGCCCATCGCGTAGTGGATGCCGCCATGCGCGCCGATATGCGGGTAGAGATCGAAGGTGCCGGCGCAACGCCCGGTCCAGGCGCGCGACAAGGGCACCGCAGCGAGATCCGGAAAGATGTCGACGAGCGCCGATTTGAGGCGCTGCGCGAAGAGGCGCGGGTCGCTCACCCGCATCCCGGTGCGGCCGCAATAAAGGATTCGCGTGCCGTCGGGCGAGCGGCGGATGGCGTCGACATTGAAATTGCAATCGATGTAGGTGCGCGACTTGGGCAGCAGCCGATCGATGAGCGACGTCGGGAGCGGCGCCGTCGCGATCATGAAGGCGTCGAAGGGGATGACGCGGCGCTGCAGCCACGGCGTCGCCGCGCCGGTATAGCCATTCGTCGCAACGAGAACGTCCCGTGCGATGACGTTTCCGCGCGGGGTATGCAACGCGATCTCGCCTGGTGCGCCGGAGGCAAGGCCCGTGACGGCGGTTCGGGCGTGGATCGTGACGCCGGCCTCGCGCGCCCGGGCGAGGAGGCCGAGGTGATAGAGGCCAGGGTGAAGTGCACCGAGATCGGGCACCAACGCCCCGCCGACGAAACGGTCGGAATCGATCTCGCGGCGAAGCTCGGCGCCGGGCAGCATCGCGAATTCGTTGCCGAGATGCTTGCGGCGGCGCTCGAGCTCGCGCGCCAACGCCTCGTATTGCTTCTCCGTGCGCGCCGCCATGATGCGTCCGCAGATCGAATGCGCGCATTGGATGCGCTCGGCGGCGACGGTTTCGCTCACCGCATCGAACGCCGCCTGCATCTCGCGATAGACCGCGAGCGCGCGTTCGAGGCCAAGGCGATCCATGATCTCGCCGAATTCGTGCTTGAGGACACGGCCGAGGAAGCCGGCATTGCGCGAGCTGGCGCCGGTTCCGGGATCGCCCAGATCGAAGACGGCGACGCTCCGCCCGGCCCGCGCGAGATTGAGCGCCGCGACGAGGCCGGTGATGCCGGAACCGACGATCGCGGCATCGATGCGGGGCGGCAGCGGCGGCGGCTCCACGACGGGGCGGGGTGCTGCATCCCACCAATAGGGATCGGCGCGAAAATCTTCGGCGAGCAAGGATTCGTCGGTCATGTCGTCATCCCCTCCGACAGACGGTGCAATTCAGAAAATCCCGGCCTCCGTGACGATAGCCGTCATCGCGATGTCGTGCGGCTGCGCAAAGACCGTCTCGAGCCGGCCCAGCTCGAAGCCGACGCCGATCGCCGCCGGGCGCGGTTGCAAGGCCGCGAGGGTGAGATCGAAATAACCCCCGCCATAGCCCAGGCGATAGCGTGCGGCATCGAAGCCGACCAGCGGTGCGAGGGCGAGGTCCGGCACGATGACGTTCCGCTCCTTCGGCACGGGGATGTCGTAAACGCCGATATCCATCGCGCTGTCCGGAGTCCAGCGGCGGAATTCCATCGCCGTCTTCGGCGCGAGCACGGCGGGCAACGCCACGTCGAGCCCCTTGGCGAGGAGGCGGTGGATGAGCGGTCTCGGATCGAACTCCGCCTTGAACGGCCAGTAAAAGCCGATGCTGCGCGGCGCCCGTTCGGCAATAAGGCGCTCGAGATACGCCTCCAGCGCCAAGCTCCAAACGCGACGCTGCGCCAGCGGCGCCGCCATTCTCCGTTCGATGAGGAGCGCGCGCTGCTGGCGGCGCCAGGCGCGGATCTCTGACCAGTCTTGCATCGTCGTTCGACCTCAGAATTTCTCGACCCAGGGCCGCAACTCGACCTCCCAGGTCCAGGCGCTACGGTGCTGGCGGTGGATGTGGAGGTAGGTCTCGGCGATCGCCTCGGGCGCGAGCATCCCGTCATCGCCGCGTTCGGCGGCGCGCGGGTCGGTTCCGGGCCGCCCGATCCCGCCGTCGATGACGAAATGCGCGACATGGATGTTTTTCGGCGCGAGCTCGCGCGCCATGCTTTGCGCGAGGCCGCGCAAGCCGAACTTGCCCATCGCGAACGGCGCCGATAGGGCGTAGCCCTTGACGCTCGCCGAGGCGCCGGTGAAGAGGATCGAGCCCTTGCCGCCCGCCAGCATCTGCCGCGTTGCCGCCTGACCCACGAGAAAACCGCCGAAGCACGTCACCATGAGGGCCTTCTCAACCTCGGCCGGATCGAGCTCGACGATCGGCCCGCGGGTGCGGTAGCTCGGGTTGTAGACGACGACGTCGGGCGCGGCGAGATCGCGCGTTACGGACGCGAAGAGGGCCTCGACATCGCCGGGCTTTACGGCGTCGCAGCTATACGCCCTGGCGCTCGTTTCGGCGGCGAGCGCGCCGAGCTTGTCGACGCGCCGGGCCGCCAGCGCGACGCGCATCCCTTCGCGCGCGAAAAGCCGCGCGAGGGCCGCGCTCAACCCGTCGCCGACGCCGATGATGAGAGCTGTTTCGTGGCTCATCGAGAATGCTCCTCACTCAGTCGTATTGGCCGCCATACTAGATCGGCACGCGGCATAATCGAGATGATTCGCGTCGCCCTTAGCTTGGGGGTAGTCACCGTCGCGCGAGGCCGCTATCGTCCTCGGCTTCGAGGGGGGAAAATCGGCACGGCAATGTCGCGATATTCGATCCTGAGTTTGGCCCGCCATGCGCTGAGCGGCCATAAGGGCTGGCCGCGCGCCTGGCGTGATCCCGAACCGAAGCCAGCCTATGACGTCGTCATCGTCGGCGGCGGCGGGCACGGCCTTGCCACGGCCTACTACCTCGCCAAGAATCACGGCATCGCCAACGTCGCCGTGATCGAGAAGGGCTGGCTCGGCGGCGGCAATACCGGGCGCAACACGACGATCGTGCGCTCCAACTATCTGCACACGCCGAACGCGCAATTCTACGAGCACTCGCTGAAGCTGTGGGAAGGGTTGTCGCGCGACCTCAACTACAACGTCATGTTCTCGCAGCGCGGGGTCTTGAACCTCGCGCATTCGGACGCCCAGTTCGATGCCTATGCCCGGCGCGGCAACGCGATGCGCCTCAACGGCATCGACGCCGTCCTCGTCGACCGCGAGGGCGTACGGGCCATGGTCCCGCATCTCGACTTTTCGGAACGCGCCCGCTTTCCGATTCGCGGCGGCCTCCTGCAACCGCGCGGCGGCACGGCACGGCACGACGCCGTCGCCTGGGGCTTGGCGCGCGCCGCCGATGCGCGCGGCGTCGACATCATCCAGAATTGCGAGGTGACCGGCATCCTGCGCGAGGGCGACCGGGTGGTCGGCGTCGAGACGAATCGCGGGCGGATTCGCGCCGGCAAGGTCGGTCTCGCGGTCGCCGGGCACACGGGGCACGTCGCGGCGATGGCGGGGCTGCGCCTGCCGATCGAAACGCACCTCCTGCAGGCGGCGGTGAGCGAGCCGTTGAAGCCGGTCCTCGACATCGTCGTGACCTCGGGCGCGGCCCATGTCTATGTCAGCCAGTCCGACAAGGGCGAGCTCGTCTTCGGCGGCGATCTCGATTTCTACAACAGCTATGCGCAGCGCGGGAACCTGCCGGCGATCTTCACCTTCACGACGGCGCTCGTCGCGCTCTTCCCGAGATTCGCGCGCCTGCGCCTCATGCGCCATTGGGGCGGCGTCATGGACATGTCGATGGATGGCAGCCCGATCATCGCCAAGACGCCGCTGCGCAATTTCTACCTCAATTGCGGCTGGTGCTATGGCGGCTTCAAAGCGACGCCGGGTTCCGGCTGGGTCTTCGCGCATACGATCGCGAACGATGCGCCGCACCGGCTCAACGAGGCCTTCTCGCTGGACCGCTTCGCGCGCGGCGCGGTCATCGACGAGAAGGGCGCGGGTCCCATCCCCGGCGCGCATTGAGGGAAGACGGGCATGCTCCTCATCACCTGTCCCCATTGCGGCGCCCGCGCCCACACCGAATTCGCCTATGGCGGCGACGCGACCGTGACGCGCCCCGATCCGGCGACGGCAGCGCCCGAAGCCTGGACCGATTATATCTACCTGCGCGACAACCCGCGCGGCCCCCATCTCGAATTCTGGCAGCACAACGCCGGTTGCCGCGCCTGGATCAAGGTCGCGCGCGACACGCTGACGCATGAGATCACCGGGACGGCCATTGCAACCGCGCCGCTCGCCAAGGCGAAGCCGACACCATGAGCGATCAGGATTTCCGACTTTCCAGAGGCGGCCGAATCGACCGCACGCGGCCGCTCGCCTTCACCTTCGACGGCAAGCGGTACACTGGATTCGCCGGCGACAGCCTCGCCTCGGCGCTTCTCGCCAACGGCGTCCGGCTCGTCGGGCGCAGCTTCAAATATCACCGGCCCCGCGGCATCTTCAGCGTCGGTTCCGAGGAGCCGAATGCGCTGGTCCGCTTGCGCAGCGGCGGGCGGGCTGAACCCAACACGCGCGCCACCATGGTCGAGCTCTATGACGGGCTCGAGGCCGAGAGCCAGAATCGCTGGCCGTCGCTCGGCTTCGATCTCGGCGCTGTCGCGTCGCTTGCGGCGCCGCTCATCCCCGCCGGCTTCTACTACAAGACCTTCATGGGGCCGAAAGGCTCGTGGATGTTCTATGAGCGCTTCATCCGCGCTGCTGCCGGAATGGGCAGCGCGGCCGATGCGCCCGATCCCGACCATTACGAGAAGCGCCACGCGCATTGCGACGTCCTCGTCGTCGGCGGCGGCCCCGCCGGAATCGCCGCCGCGCTGGCGGCGGGCCGCACCGGGGCGCGCGTCATGCTGGTCGACGAGATGGCGGAGCTCGGCGGGACGTTGCGCCGCGAGGACGCGGCGTTGGCCGGCATTCCGGCGCAGGAGTGGCTCGCCTCGAGCCTCGCCGAGCTGAAGGCGATGCCCGAAATCCGGTTGCTGTACCGCGCCACCGCCTTCGGCCATTACGACCACAACCTCGTCGCGATCGTCGAGCGCATCGCCGATCATCTCGCCGAGCCGCCGCCCCATGTCGCGCGTCAGGCGATGTGGCTCGTGCGCGCAAAGCAGGTCGTCTTCGCGACCGGATCGATCGAGCGGCCGCTCGTCTTCGCCGACAATGATCGCCCGAACGTCATGCTGGCCGGCGCGGCGCGGGCGTATGTCAACGAGTTCGGCGTTGCGCCGGGAATTCGCGCCGTCATCTTCACGAACAACGACTCCGCCTACGCAACCGCGCTCGATCTGCAGCGAGCCGGCGTCGAGGTCGCCGCGGTGATCGATCCGCGCGACGGCAGCGCCGGCGATCTGCCGCGCCGGGCGCGGGAAGCCGGAATTGTCTGCCGCTTCGAGGAGGCGGTCGTTGCAGCGCGTGGCCGAGCATGCGTCTCCGGTGTCGAAACCGTGTCGCTCCGCGCCGCCGGCGAGGGACACGGCGGCACGATCGATTGCGATCTCCTCTGCGTCTCCGGCGGCTGGAGCCCGACCTTGCATCTGCACTGCCAATCGGGCGGGCGGCCGGTGTGGAACGACGCGCTTGCCGCCTTCGTGCCGGGCCGCTCGAAGCAGGCTGAGCGTTCGGTCGGCGCCGCTTCCGGAGAATTCGACCTCGCGCTCTGCGTCGCGGGCGGTCTGCGCGGCGGCGCCGCCGCGGCCGAAGCGGCCGGGTTCGGCAATGGCGCCGCCCCACCGGCGCCGGATTGGCGGCGCGAGGCGACGGGCGCGCTCCGACCGCTGTGGT
Source organism: Allostellaceae bacterium (assembly GCA_041488295.1). GTDB lineage: Bacteria > Pseudomonadota > Alphaproteobacteria > ATCC43930 > CGMCC-115725 > URHD0088. The sequence continues at coordinate 12,570 of JBGPOZ010000046.1, read as the reverse complement.
CGGTGCCGGCGCGGCCGGGAAAATCCTTCGTCGACTTCCAGGACGACGTGACGGCGAGCGATATCGGCCTCGCCGCGCGGGAGGGTTATCGCTCGGTCGAGCATCTGAAGCGCTATACGACGCTCGGCATGGGAACGGATCAGGGCAAGACGAGCAACATCAACGGCCTCGCGCTTCTGGCCGAGCAGCGCGGCGAGGCGATTCCCGCGGTCGGCGTCACGACCTTTCGGCCGCCCTACACGCCGGTGACGATCGGCAATTTTGCCGGCACCGACACCGGCCGCCACTTCGAGCCGATCCGCCGCACCCCCATGCATGACTGGCATCAAATGGCGGGCGCCGTCTTCATGGGGGCGGGACTGTGGCTGCGCCCGAGCTGCTATCCGCGGCCGGGCGAGAGCGAGCGCGACGCGATCCGCCGTGAGACTGTTGCCGCGCGCAACGGCGTCGGCCTCGTCGACGTTTCGACGCTCGGCAAGATCGAGATCGCCGGACCCGACGCCGCCCTCTTCCTCGACCGCGTCTACTCGAACACGTATTCGACATTGCCCATCGGGCGCGCGCGTTACGGCCTCATGTTGCGCGAGGACGGGATTGTCTTCGACGACGGAACGACCTCGCGCCTTGCCGAGGATCGCTTCGTCATGACGACGACGACCGCCAATGCCGTCGCCGTCATGCAGCATCTCGAATTCCTGCTGCAGGTGGTGTGGCCGGCGCTGCGCGTCCAAGCGACGTCGATCACCGAGCAATGGGCGGCGATGGCGCTCGTCGGCCCGAGCAGCCGAGACGTGCTCTCACGCGTCGCCGAGGATTTCGGGGTCGGCGATGCAGCGTTGCCGCATATGGGCGCGCGCGCCGGTCGCATCGCCGGCGTGCCAGCGCGCGTCTTCCGCATCAGCTTCTCGGGCGAGCGAGCCTACGAGATCAACGTGCCCGCCGATTGGGGGCAGCATGTCTGGGCGGCGCTCATGGAAGCCGGACGATCGCACGGCATCACGCCCTATGGGATGGAGGCGATGGGCGTCATGCGCATCGAAAAGGGGCATGTCACCGGCTCCGAGCTCGACGGCACGACGACCGCGGAGGATGTCGGCCTCGGCCGCATGGTGGCGATGAAGAAGCCCGATTTCATCGGCCGCCACGTCTTAGGCCGCCCGAGCCTCGTCGATCCGAAGCGTCATCGGCTCGTCGGCTTCGTCCCGGTCGACGGCAAGACGCGGCTGCGCGCCGGAACGCAGATCGTCGCCGATTCGCGCGTGCCGCCGCCGGTGCCGATGATCGGCCGCATCACCTCGGTCGCCGACAGTCCGGTGCTGGGATACCCGATCGCGCTCGGCTTCGTCGAAGGCGGCATCGCGCGCATGGGCGAGACCCTGCACGCGCTCTTCCCGCTTACCGATTTCTGGACGGTAGTGCGGGTAACAGATCCTGTCTTCTTCGATCCGAAGGGAGAGCGGCTCCATGGCTGAGCGCCTCTCCGCCCTCGCGGGCGCTTTTCGGCCGGGCGATTTCGGCGCCGCCCATCCCGAGGGGCCAGGCCTCGTCATCGGCGAGCGCCGGTCGCTTTCCATGGTGCAGGTGGCGGCGTTCGGCGGCGGTGAGGATTTCGTCCGCGCCGCGCTCGCCGCTGCGCTCGATCTCGCTCCCGCCGCCGAGGCAAATCGCGCGGTCGAACGAGACGACGTCGCGATCCTGTGGGTAGGACCCGGCCGGTGGCTCATCGTCGAAAGTGAAAGGACCGGCCGAAATCGCGCCCACCAACTCGGTCTGTCGCTGTCCGGCACCGCGGCGGTGACGGAGCTTGGCCACAGCCGTGTCGTCCTTCGCCTGATGGGTCCCCATGCGCGCGATCTTCTTGCCAAGGGATCCAGCGTCGATTTTCATCCGCGCGTCTTTCCCGCGGGCGCTTGCGCGCAAACCCTCCTCGGCCATGTCGCCGCCCTCGTTCACGCGGTCGACGAGAAACCCAGCTTCGACGTCTACATCGCGCGAAGCTATGCACTCACCATTTGGGAATGGATCGAGGAATCCGCGGCCGAATGGGGCTTCCGCGTTGAAGGCGGGCGGTAATCCGAACGTCAACTCAAAGGATCTGGCTCAGGAACTGCTTCGTGCGCGGGTCGCGGGCGTTCGAGAAGAATTCCTTGGGCGGGCCGTGCTCGACGATGATGCCGCGATCGGTGAAGTAGATGTGGTCGGCGATCTCGCGCGCGAAGCCCATCTCATGCGTCACCAGCATGCAGGTCATGCCCTCGGCCGCGAGCTCGCGGATGGTGACGAGGACCTCCTTCACGGTTTCGGGGTCGAGCGCGGCGGTGACCTCGTCGAACAGCATGACATCAGGGTTCATGGCAAGTGATCGGGCGATCGCGACGCGTTGCTGCTGTCCGCCCGAGAGCTCGCCCGGATAGGTGCTCTCCTTGCCTTCGAGGCGGACTTTCTTGATGAGCTTGCGCGCCCGGTCCTCGACCTCGCGGCGGTCCTGCTTCAGCACGTGAACCGGCGCCATCATCACGTTCTGCAGCGCCGTCCGGTGCGGGAAGAGATTATATTGCTGGAAGACCATCCCGACCTTCCGTCGCAGCGCCAGCTTGTCGAGCTTCGGGTCGTGCACCTCCTGGCCTTCGACGAGGATCGAGCCCTTGTCGATCGGCACCAGCGCATTGATGCAACGGAGCAGGGTCGATTTGCCCGAGCCCGACGGGCCGATGATGCAGATGACCTCGCCTTTCCTCACATCGAAGGTGATGCCTTCGAGCACCGCGAGCGCGCCGAAGGATTTGTGGACGTCGCGCAAGCTGATGAGCGGCTGATCCGGCGTCCATGCCATGCCTGGCTCCACGGCGCTCATCCGGCGACGGCGAAGCGCCGTTCGAGCCCGACCGTCGCGCGGGCGATCGGGTAGCAGTAGATGAAGAACCAGGCGAGGAGATAGAGATACATCGGCACGAGGAGCTCGTGCCGGCCGATCGAGGCGAGGGCGTCGCCTGTCAGAGTCATCGCTTCATTGACGCCGACGATCGAGCAGAGCGGCGTCGCAACGGCGAGGATCGCGTAGAGATTCATCCAGGGCGGCAGCATGCGCTTCACGCATTGCGGCAAAATGATCATCCAGATCGTCTGGCGTCGCGAGAAGGCGAGGGACTCCGCCGATTCCCATTGTCCCGACGGCAGCGACTGGATGGCGCCGCGCACCAGCTCGGCCATGTTGGCCATGACCGGGAGTGCGAGGCCAAACGTCGCCTTGATCCAGTCGGGAAGCGGAATGGTGACGCCGAAGATGCGAATCTCGAAGGGCAGGAGCAGCATGCAGTAGAACAGAAGCACCAGCCACGGCGCGTTGCGGAAGAATTGCGTGACGAACCACGAGGTCTTGCGCAATGCAGCGTTGAGCGAGATTTGCCCGAGCCCGAGGAAGACCCCGGCGAGCGTGCCCGTCGCCATGGCGATGACGCTGATGAGAATGTTGAGCCAGAAGCCGCGGGCGATGAGCGGCGTCCATTGGATGATTGTCGCGGCGATCGAGGCCGGCGCCTCGCCGGCAGCCGCGAGGGCGAGAGCGGGAATGAGCAGAAGCGCGAGCAACAAGGCCGCGCCGTGACGGGTGCCGAGGCGCATTCCGGCGAAATCCGATCCTTCGCAGTGCCTGGGCAAGCGGAAGGGCAAGAGGACCGCCAAGTCGGATTCGCGGCCCACGCCCACGCTCGCAAGGGCGAAGGCACGCCGTTTCCACAGTCTCGTTCTCATACCCCGTAACCCGGAATCCGCAGCGCCCGCTCCCAGCGCCCCATGGCGAAGACGAGGAGCCCCACCAGCGTCACGTAGATAATGAGGAGCACGTTCATCATTTCCGGCACGTTGACGTCGTCGGACCAGATCTGCGCGCTAATGTAGAGCATCTCCGGCACGGCGATGGCGTAGGCGATCGTCGTCGTCTTCACCAGATTGACAAGATTGTTGTTGAGCGCCGGCAGGCTGATGCGGAAAGCGAGCGGCAGGACGATGTGGATATACGCCTTGAGGCGGGAATATCCCAAGGCTTCCGCCGCCTCGACCGTGGTGCGCGGCACCGCCTCGATGCCGGCGCGGAAGATCTCGACATTGAAGCTTCCGGCGTAGAAGGAGAGGCACAGAATGGCCCAGGCGAAATTGCCGACGAGCGGCACTCTCGTGCCGTTCGCCGCCTCGATCGTGAGGTATGAGCCGAGCGCGAAATAGAAGAAATAAAGCTGGATGAGGGGCGGGGTGTTGCGGAAGAACTGGATGTAGCCCTGCATCAGCAATCGGGGAAGGCGGAGGCGCGAGCCTTGCAGCCACGCCCCGATGATGCCGATGAGGACGCTGAGCACGAGGCATGCAGCCATCAGCTCCAGCGAGGTCAGGATGCCTTTGGCGAAGCGCTGCCGATCGAACGCGTCGTAGAAGATCGGCAGATTGATGCCCGTCGCGTCATGCAGCCAGCGAAACCAATTCCAGAACGATTGCATGATCGATCGCGCGGGGTGGTTCGAGGATCGCTCGTCGATGCGGAGCCGTAGCGGCCGCGCTCAGCTTCCCTTGAATTTGGTGTGCGTCTCGGCGAGCCAGGGCGAGGCAGGGAGGCCCCATTTCTTTTCGAGCTCGATGAGCCGGCCCGTCTTGTGCCAATCCTCGAGCATGCCGGCGATGAGCTTTCCATAGGCTTGGTCGAGCTCGGGCAGCGGCACGGCGACGCCCCAAGGCTGCTCCTCGATCACCGGCAAGGGCGCGGCATAGCCGCCCCAGGTGGCGGTATCGGCGAGGATGCCCGGGAAGGCCGTGTTGTCGTAGAGCCAGCCAACGCAATTGTTCTGCAGAAGCGCGGTCTGCGCCTCGGCCGTCCCCTTGAAGGCGACGATCTCGGCGCCGTATTTCTCGGAGACCGTCTTGTTGTACCAGGCGCCCTGAATCCCACAGATCTGCTTGCCCTTGACGTCGTCCCAATTCTTGAGCCCGGAGATCTTTGCGGTCAGCACCGTGATGCCCGAGGCGTAATAAGAGGGCTGAACGATGCCGACGACCTTCCGCCGCTCCTCCGTGTCGTTCATCGTCGCGATCATCAGATCGATCTTGCCCTGCTGAAGGAACTGCATGCGGTTCGACGAGACCACCGGCTCGAGCTCGAGCTTGACGCCGATCTTGTCCGCGACCTCCTTCGCGAGGTCGGGCTCGAAGCCCACGATGTTCCCCGAGGGATCGCGAAAGCCGAATGGCTTGTAGTCGGCCTTGACGCCGACGATGATGGCGCCGCGCTGATGGATCTTGTCCAAGGTCTGCGCTGCTACCGGAGCTGCCAACGCAGCGCCGCCGACAATCAGCAGGCCGGCAAGAATTCTAACGAGCATGACACGGTCTCCCCGAAAGTGGTCGTGTGCCGCACGGCGCGTTCAGGGGCGAACCTAACCGAGTGCGCCTCTGGATTCAAATCATTGGCTGATCCGCCGATTGACAAGTCGCGGCAAGCGCCGTCTCTTGCGCGCGGCTATCGTCAGCAAGAAGAGGGGAGGGGAACGGATGACGCGCATTATCGGAACGGGCATCGCGCTACTGATGCTGACGGCTTTCATGACAACCGCCGCGTCGGCCCAATTGCTCGACGAGATCCAGAAGCGCGGCAAGGTGCTGATCGCGGTCGACACCGGGACGCCGCCCTTCGGCGTCACCAACAAGGACCAGGAGCCGGACGGCGCCGATGTCGAGGTGGCGAAGCTCATTGCCAAGGATCTCGGGGTGCCGATCGAGATGGTGCCGGTCACTGGCCCCAATCGCGTCCCGGTGCTGCAGACGGGCAAGGCCGACATGGTCGTCTCGATCTTCGGCATCACGCCGGAGCGCGCGAAATCGGTCGCCTTCTCGATCCCCTACGGAACGCTGAAGGCCGCGATCTTCGGACCGAAGAGCGTCGAGATCAAAGGCATGGCCGACCTCAAAGGCAAGCGGATCGGCGTCGCGCGCGGCAACATCATGGACATCGAATTGAGCGCGACGGCGCCGCAAGGCACGATGTTTCAGCGCTACGACGACGAGGCGACCTCCAATGCGGCGTTGCTCGCGGGGCAGGTCGACGCGATCGGCATCCCGGACCACACCGGCGTGCTGCTCGCGAAGCAGCACCCAGAACTGCAGCTCGAGACGAAATTCATCACGCGGCTATCGCCCTATGGCATCGGCATCCGGCGCGGCGATCCCGACATGTTGCGCTGGCTCAATACCTTCGTCTTCTTTCACAAGAACAATGGCGATCTTACGAAAATATATGAGAAATGGGTCGGTTCACCCTTGCCTGACCTGCCGACCTTCTGAGCAGCGCCCATGATGATCCTCGCGCTCGCGCTCCACATCCTTGCGGCTGTCGTCTGGGTCGGCGGCATGTTCTTTGCTCATCAGGTCTTGCGCCCGAGCGCCGCGCCGCTCGATCCCTCGATACGTCTGCCGCTCTGGGAGCGGGTCTTCTCGCGTTTCTTCCCGCGCGTTTGGGCCACAATCATCGTCCTCCTCGTCAGCGGATATGCGATGGTGTTCTACGGCCTCGGTGGGTTCGCCGGCATCGGCCTCCACGTCAATATCATGCAGGGGATCGGTATCGTCATGATCCTCATTTTCATGCATTTGTTCTTCGCGCCCTGGAAGGGATTTCGCCGCGCTCTCGGCGCCGGCGATCTCGCCGCGGCCGGTCGAAACCTCGATCAGATCCGCGTGCTCGTCGCCGTCAATCTCGTCCTCGGCCTCGTCGTCGTCGCGATCGGCGCCACCGGCCGTTACTGGTAGCCATGTCGAAGAAGGGTCAGTCCATGACGATCACGCTTTACGATCTCGCCGGCGCCGAGGAGGATCGGCGCTTCAGCCCGTTCTGCTGGCGCAGCCGGATGGCCCTCGCGCATAAAGGGCTGAAAGTCGACGCGCGTCCGTGGCGCTTCACAGAGAAGGACACGCTCGCCTTCTCCGGCCAAGGCAAGGCGCCGGTCATCGTCGACGGCGACAAGTGGGTCGCCGATTCCTGGGCGATCGCCGAGTATCTCGATGAGACCTATCCCGATCGTCCCACGCTCATGGGAAGCGCGGGCGAGCGAGCGCTCTCGAAATTCGTCTCGGCCTGGACCGACACGGTTCTCCATGCCGGCCTCTTCCGCCTCGTCGTGCTCGACATTCACGATCACGCGCACGAGAAGGACAAGGCGTATTTCCGCCGCAGCCGCGAAGAGCGGATCGGCATGACGCTCGAAGCCTTCACCGCCGGCCGCGACGAGAAAATTCCCCCCTTCCGCCAGAGCCTGGCGCCCTTGCGCGCCACCTTGCAGGGGCAGCCCTATCTGTGCGGCGAGAAGCCGGGCTATGCCGATTACATCGTCTTCGGCGGCTTCCAATGGGCGCGCTGCATCAGCCCTCTTCGACTCCTCGCCGCCGACGATCCGATTGCTGCCTGGCGCCATCGCCTGCTCGAAGCGTTCGGCGGCATCGCCGGAGCGGCGCGCGGCTATCCCTGTTGATGAGTTGAGATGGGCCGCGCGGATCGGCGATGAAGCTCAGCGTCCTCGACCAGTCGCCGATCCGCGCCGGCGGTACCCCGGCCGAGGCGGTCGCCGAAACCATCGCATTGGCGCGGCTGACGGAGCGGCTCGGCTATGCGCGCTATTGGCTCGCCGAGCATCACAGCTCGGGCGGGCTCGCCGGCACCGCGCCCGAGATTCTGATCGCGCGAATCGCCGCCGAGACCAAGGCGATGCGGATCGGCTCGGGCGGCGTGATGCTGAGCCACTACGCGCCGCTCAAAGTGGCGGAAACCTTCCGCATGCTCGAGACGCTTTATCCCGGCCGGATCGATCTCGGCATCGGCCGGGCGCCGGGCAGCGACCAGCGGACGTCGACGGCCTTGCAGCACGGTCCAGGTGCGCTCGGCATCGAGCATTTTCCGAACCAGATCGCCGAGCTCATCGCCTTCCTCGCCGACGCGCTTCCCGCGAACCATCCCTTCATCGGCGTTCACGCCATGCCGACCGGTCCCGGCGTGCCGGAGCTCTGGCTTCTCGGTTCGAGCGATCAAAGCGCGGCCTATGCCGCTTATTTCGGCGCCGCATTTTCCTTCGCGCATTTCATCAACGACGAGGGCGGCGCCGCGGTGATGGCGGCCTATCGCGAGCATTTTCGGCCGTCGGCGCAACTCGCCGCGCCACAGGCGAGCATCGGGGTCTTCGTGCTCTGTGCCGAAACCGAGTCCGAAGCGCGACGCCTCGCCGCGAGCCGCGATCTCTGGCGCCTGCGTCTCGACCGAGGGATCTTGGGCCCCATACCGACCGTCGAGGAAGCGCTGGCCTATCCTTACAGCGCCAGCGAGATGGCGCGCGTCGCCTTTCATCGGCGTCGCCAGATCGTCGGCGAACCCGAGCAGGTGAAGACGCGACTCCTCGAACTCGCCGCGGTCTATGGCGTCGACGAGCTTGTCATCGTCTCGATTTGTCACGATTTTGCCGCGCGGCGCCGTTCCTACGAACTCGTCGCCGAAGCATTCGCGTTGCCGCCCCGCGTTTGAGGCGTCGATTCGGGGAAGTCAGTAATCCGTATCTCGGATTTGCGCGCCATGCCGGCTAGGATGATTGGATGAGTGTCGGTGTCGGCGGAACCGCGGCGGTTGTGGCGTGGCTGGTCGACGGCGCGCGATCGACGCAGGCGCCTGATCAAGTTCTGGCCGATCTATGCGATCGGCTCATCCAGTGCGGCATCCCGCTCTGGAGGGTCGCGGTGTTCGTGCGCACCCTGCATCCGCAAGTCATGGGCCGGCGCTTCGTGTGGCGTCACGGGCAGGGCACTACGGTGATGGAAGCGCCGCACGAGCTGTTGGAGACCGAGGATTTTCGAACGAGCCCGATGGCGCAGGTCTATGCCGGTGCCGTCTCCGTGCGACGCCGTCTCGCGGATCCCGGCTGTGTGATCGACTTTCCGATTCTCTCCGAATTGCAGGCCGAGGGCGTCACCGACTATCTCGTCTCTCCGTTGATCTTCAGCGACGGCGCCATTCATGCGGTCACATGGACGACGCGGCGGCCGGGCGGCTTCACCCACTCCCAGATCGCCGCGATCGAGTCGATCCTCGCTCCCTTCGCGAGGGTCGCGGAAATTCGCGCGCTTCGCCGCACCGCGAGCAACCTGCTCGACACCTATGTCGGCAACCAGGCCGGGGAGCGGATACTCTCCGGGCATATCCGGCGCGGCGATACGCAATCGATCGATGCGGCGATCTGGCTTTCGGACATGCGGGGGTTCACGAGCTTGGCCGACCGAGTGCCGCCCGAGCTATTGATCGAGCTGCTCAACCGTTACTTCGACTGCCAGGTCCCGGCGATCGTCGACCATGGCGGCGAGGTACTCAAATTCATGGGGGACGGCTTGCTGGCGATTTTCCCGGTTCCCAGCAACGACGATGCGGAGGTCGGCAGGGTTTGCCGCCATGCCCTGTCCGCCGCCACCCTTGCTCGTGCGAAGATCGCCGAACTCGGTGGGGCGTCTGACGCCGGCAGCGTCGGAGGCGTGCGCTTCGGATTGGCGCTCCATATCGGCCGGGTTCTTTACGGCAATATTGGCGGCGGCAATCGGCTCGACTTTACCTGCATCGGGCCGGCGGTCAACATGGCGGCACGGATCGAGAAGCTGGCAGGCAAGCTCGGTCGGACGATTTTGACCTCGGGCGAGTTCGCGCAGTATTCCGGCGACCGTCTCAAGCCGCTCGGCGACTTCTCGCTTCAGGGGTTCCGCGGCATGAAGACCGTCTTCGGGCTCGCCGAAGAAGGGGGCTATCGCGGCAATCCTGGGGACGGACCCTAGATCGGCATGGCGTCCTTCAGGAGGACGGCGGCGCCGTCACTCAAGAGCGACCTGACGTCGGTAACCATAGAGCGCGGCGGAAAAATGCGGACAAATCCTCAGGTACGCACGGTCATCAAGACGCCCGCGCCGATAAGGACACCGAACAACTCGGCGCCGACGGTGATTTGACCGAGCATGAGGCCGAACAGCGTGCTTGCGACGGTGACGGCACCGATCAACGAGCTCATCCTTCCCATCCTTTGATTTTTGGTGGCACTCGCTTCCAGCAGCAGAACGTGGGAGCGGTCCGCCTTATTCCGGCGGGGCAATTTTTTTTGCTCGTGCGTCGATCGTCGGATGCGCCAAGAACGCCGAAAGCGCTTCCGGCGTGTCGATGTCGAGCAGCACGCCCTCGCCCGCCATCTCGACCTCCGCCACCTGCTCGGGATAGGCGCCGATGAGATGGCGCGCCCCGACATCGCCGGCGATCTCCTGCATCTCGGCGAAGAAGCGCCGCGCCCAGAGAACCGGGTTGCCACGCTTGCCGCGCCGCGTCGGCACGATGATGGAGCGGCCCTCGGTCGGGTTGAAGGCGGCGATGAGGCGGTCGATTTCGGCGGCGCTGAGGAGCGGCATGTCGCCGAGACAGATGAGCGCGCCGTCGATCGTCTCGGGCAGCGCCGCGAGACCGCGCTTCAACGAGCTGGAGATGCCCTCGGCGTAATCGGCGTTGTAGACGCAGCGGAGCTTGAGGCCGCCGAGCGCCGCGCGGACCCGGTCGCGCTCATGCCCGAGCACGGCGACGACCGGGCCGGCTCCCGAGGCGAGAACCGCCTCGGCGACGCCACGGACCATCGGCTTGCCGTCGATCTCGATGAGCAATTTGTTGACCTCGCCCATGCGGCGCGATTGCCCGGCAGCGAGGATGAGGCCGGCGACCAGCAGCGCGCGGGACGCTTCGGCGGGTGCCGCCGTCGCCGCGGCGCGCGGCAGCGGGCGGCTTGGAATCTCGGCAAGGAGGCCGCCGGCGCCCATGCGCATCACATCCTCGCGCCCGACCTCGATGCCGGCGAGGAGGCGGTGGAGCACCCAGTCGAAGCCGTTTTCCTTGGGTGAGCGGGCGCAGCCCGGAAGCCCGAGGATGGGTTTGCCGTCGAGGCGGCCGAGCAAGAGGAGATTGCCGGGATCGACCGGCATCCCGAAATGCTCGATCGTGCCGCCGCACGCCGCGATCGCGGCAGGAATGACGTCGCGCCGATCGACGATCGCCGAGGCGCCGGCAATGAGGAGGAGATCCGGTCGCCCGTCAGCCGCCGCCGTGATCTCCTGCGCGAGCTCGCCGACGCGATGAGCACAGCGCCGCTCGTCGGCAAGCGTGCTGCCGAGTGAGGCAAGGCGGGCTTTCGTCACCTCGAACGTCTTGTCGAGGATGCTCTCCTTCATGCCCGGAAGCCGCGTCTGGATCAGCGCGACCTGCATGGCGCGAAAGGGTGCGACCCTTACCAGCCCTTCGCCTTCGCCGCCGATCGCGGCGCAGCGCTCGGCGACCGACCGCGGCACGGCAAAGGGCACGATCTTGATCGTCGCGACCATCTGCTTCGGCTCGACGATCGCGAAGGGCGGAACCGTGGCGAGCGTCACCGATTCATCGATGAGATTGAAGCGATCGAGCACTTGGCGATCGACGACGCAAACGCCGCGTTGCTCGGCGTAAAGATTAGCGCGCCCGGTGAAGGCATTGGCGGAGCGTACATTCTTGCCGGCGACGGCGTGCGCGAGGAGATCGGCGGCCGCGTCCTCGCCGAGCTCGTCGGACTCGAGGCGTGCGACGACGATGCTCTCGACGCCGGCGGCAAGGAGCGCCGCCACATCGTCCGGCGTGAGCGTCCGGCCCTTCCTGAGTGCCCGGCCCGCAATCTTGATGCTGTGCACCAGAATGGTGCCCGCGGCCTCCCCGGACGGAACCTCGCCGAATCTCATGGGCCCCGCCTGACGCCGCCAGAGCTCACCCGGCCTTGCGCTCCTTGACGCGGTCGGCCCGGAGGGTCGCCGTCACTTGCGCCAGGATCGAAACCGCGATCTCGGCCGGCGACAAGGCTCCGATATCGAGGCCGACGGGGCCATGGATGCGGGCGAGGTCGCGCTCGGCGAACCCCGCCTCGACGAGGCGCCCGCAACGTGCCGCATGTGTCTTCTTTGAGCCGAGCGCGCCGATGTAGAACGCCTGCGAGCGCAGCGCGGCGGTGAGGGCGGGATCGTCGATCTTCGGATCGTGCGTCAAGGTCACGATCGCGGTGCGGCGATCGGGCTTCAGCGCGAGGAACGCATCGTCCGGCCACTCGGTCGAGAGGGTGACGCCGGGAAACCGCGATTCGCTGGCAAAGGCGCTGCGCGGATCGATGATCGTCACCGCGTATCCGGCGAGCGCCGCCATCTGCGCCAGAGGTTGCGCGATATGGACGGCGCCGACTATGAGGCAGCGCAGGCTCGGGTTGAAGATTTCGATGAAGACTGGACCGTCTTCCGTCTCGACGGTCGCGCTGCGATCGTCGCGCATCGCGGATGCGACGGCTGATAGGGCGGCACCATCGAGGAGAAGATCACCTTTCTTTTCAGAGCCATATACCAAGATCTGGAGACCGGACCTCAAGTTCGTCGCGACCGCCGCGGAGCCGCCCGAGGCGGCGATGGCGAGAGCTTCTTGCGCGAGGGCGAGCTTCATTCGACGCGCTCGACGAAGACCTGCACCTT
>JBGPOZ010000045.1:0-23191 GCA_041488295.1 Allostellaceae bacterium | reverse complement strand
GTCTCGGCGTCGACCCAGCCTCGGAGGAGCCGCGCCGTTGCTTCGTTCGCCGGGAAGAAGCACTCGATGCGCAGCTCCTGCACGGTGACGTCCTGCGGCGTGCCGAGCGTTGCGAGCGTCGTGAAGAGATCGAGCGAGGTGCCGTCCTTGCGGAAATGCATCGCCAGGATCGGAGCCGATGAATCGGGCAGCGGCATTTGCGCTGGCGTCGGAATGCCGGGAAATGCCAGGAGGCGTTGCAACAGCTCCGCCGTCTCTTGCGTGCCGTCCGCGGCGGCGTCGGCTTGGACGCTGCGGATGAAATAAAGTGCGACCTCGTCCCAATTGGCGATCAGCGGACGCAGCCCGTCCGGCGACATGAGCGCGACCGCGAGATTGATCGGCCCGGCCGGCGGCGGGTCGGGCGGAGCAGGACCGCTCAGAAACGATATGAGCCGGCCCGCCCCGGCATTGGCGCGCAAGAGGTTCCAGCGCCGGTCGACCACCACCGCGGGATAAGGCTCCTGCTGCGCCAGCATGTAATCCAGCGCGCGATCGACGGCGGCGAGCTCGGGTGCAGCGAGGTCGCTCTCGCGCCAGGCCGGCGCGTAGCCGGCGGCGAGGAGGAGGGCGTTCTGCTGACGCAGCGGAACATCGAGCGCGGCGGCAAGGTGCAGCACCATCTCGCGGCTCGGTGTCGAGCGCCCGGATTCAAGGAAGCTCACATGGCGTTGCGAGACCTCGGCCATGCCGGCGAGGTCGAGTTGCGACACGCCGCGCCACGCGCGCCACCAGCGCAGCCGCGCGCCGAAGCGAGGATCCGCGCGGTTCATTCTGCCTCGGCTGTCGGCGCCGCTCGCTCAAGCACGCGTTGCGCCGCGCGCAGATGCGGCCGATCTAGCATCTTGCCCTCGAGTCCGACGACGCCGGCTTCGGGATGCGCGGCAAAGGCGGCGACCACCTTCTGCGCGAAGGCGATTGAAGCGGCATCGGGCGTAAAGGCACGGTTGATCGTCGCGATCTGCGCGGGGTGGATCGCGGCCTTGCCGGTGAAGCCGATCCGCTCCGCGGCGCGCGCCTCGCGCTCCAAGCCGGCATCGTCGTGAAAATCGGTGAAGACGGTATCGATCGGGGCAATTCCGGCCGAGGCAGCGGCGAAGAGGCAGAGCGAGCGGGCGAGCTCGAAGGGCGGCGGATACGTCCCGTCGGCGAGGCGGTTCTCGGCCGCGCCGACCGCGGCGGCGAGATCCTCGCAGCCCCACATGAGGCCGCAGAGCCGCTCGCTGCTGCCCGCATAGCTCGCGAAGGCGAACATGGCCGCCGCGGTCTCCGAGGCGATCGGCAGAATCCGGATCGCGCCCGGGGTCAAGCCCTCGCGCACCTCGAGCGCGCAGAGGTAGTGATCCAAGGCGCGGATGTCGTCACCGCCTTGCGCCTTCGGCAGGACGATGCCGTCCGGCCGCGCGCCAGCGATGGCGGCAAGGTCGGCGAGGATCATGCCGGAGGCGAGCGGGTTGACGCGGACGAAGAGTTGGGCGCGCCGCGCCTCTTGCGCCGCGAGGAAGTCGCGCGTGATGCGCCGCGCTTCGTCTTTCCGCTCGAGCACCACGGAATCTTCGAGATCGAGAATGACGACATCGGCGCCCGAGGCGAGGGATTTGCCGAGCTTCTTCTCGCTGTCGCCGGGAACGAAGAGGAGGGATCTCATGCTTTGGCCTCGCGGCGCTTCATCAGCGCGGTCCGCCTGCAGATCGCGACGATCTCGCCCCGTTGATTGATCGCAGTGTGCTCGAACTCGACGAGCCCGGCCTCGGGGCGAGACTCGCTCTCGCGAATCGCAATGACACGCGTCGCCGCGCGCAAGGTGTCGCCGTGAAAGACCGGCTTCGGGAACCGCACCTCGCTCATGCCGAGATTGGCGATGGTCGTGCCGGTCGTCGTGTCGCCGACCGAGAGGCCGATCATCAGGCCCAAAGTGAAGAGGCTGTTGACGAGGCGCTGGCCGAATTCGCTTCCCGCCGCGAATTCGGCGTCGAGATGAAGCGGCTGCGGGTTCATCGTCATGACCGAAAAAAGCGTGTTGTCCGCCTCGGTGACGGTGCGGCGGATCGCATGCTCGATCGTCTGTCCGACCGAGAATTCCTCGAAATAAAGACCCGCCACGGCCGGCTCCTCTGGTGATTGCCCGCAGCAGGATTGTAAACTCCCGGCGCAATCGCAAGGGGGAAAGCCATGGCGCGCGGCGAACCGTTGGAGGTCGTCATCATCGGGGCGGGGATCGTCGGCATGGCGGCGGCGAGCTACATCCAGCGCGACGGGCATCGCGTCACGGTCATCGATCCGGGCGGGCCGGGCGAGGGCGCCTCCTTCGGCAACGCCTGCTGCCTCAACGGTTCCTCGGTCGTGCCGATGTCGATGCCGGGCATGCTGTCGAACGTGCCGCGCTGGCTCTTCGACCCGGAGGGGCCGCTCGTCATCCGCTGGCGCTATCTGCCGGTTCTCGCGCCTTGGCTCTGGCGCTTCATCCGGGCGGGGCAGCCCGAGAAGGTGAAGGCGCAGGCGCGCGCGCTGCGCAGTCTCCTCGCGCCCTCGGTCGAGACATACATGCCGATCGCCCGGGACGCCGGCGCCGCGGACCTCATCCACCGCGTCGGCCATCTCACCGTCTACAAGAGCGAGGAAAGCTTCGCCAAGGACGCGGGCGCGATGGAGCTGCGCCGCGTCAACGGCGTCGTCGTCGACGAGCTCGGCCAGGACGAGCTACGCCAGATCGAACCCAGCCTCTCGCGCGACTATGTCCGCGGCCGGGTGATCGGCGAGAACGGCCATGTCGGCAACCCGCACCGCCTCATCCTCCACCTCGCCGAGGCGCTAATCCGCAATGGCGGACGGGTCCTGCGCGAGCGCGCCCTCGGCTTCGAATTCGCCGGCGGCGTCGTGACCGGCGTTCGCACCGATGGCGGCATCCACCCCGCCGACCGGATCGTCATCGCGGCCGGCGCGTGGTCGAAGCCCTTCGCCGCGGCGCTCGGCGACAAGGTGCCGCTCGACACCGAGCGCGGCTATCACATCATGGTGAAGGACCCGGAGGTCACGCCGCGCATGCCGGTGAGCTCGGCCGAAGGCAAGTTCGTCGCGACGCCGATGGAGACGGGCCTCAGGATGGCCGGCACGGTCGAATTCGCCGGGCTCGACGCGCCGCCCGATTGGCGCCGCGCCCGCATCCTTTTGAAGCAGGCGCAGGAGATGTTTCCCGGCCTGCCGCGCGAGCTTCCGGAGGAGCGCCTTTCTCTGTGGATGGGGTTCCGTCCGAGCCTTCCCGATTCTCTGCCGGTGATCGGCCCCGCCGCGCGCCATCCCACCGCGTTCTACGCCTTCGGGCATGGCCATGTCGGCCTCGCCGCCGGCTCGATGACGGGCCGCCTCGTCTCTGATCTGGTGGCGGGACGGATGCCGTCGATCGATATCGCACCGTTTCGGGTGGGAAGGTTCGCGTAGAAGGTCGAGCCCGGTCCTTCCCCCCACCCTGCCCTCCCCGCAAGGGGGGGGGGGAATAGTGTCGCTGTCATCTCACTCCCTCCCCCTTCAAGGGGGAGGGTTGGGGAGGCGGTGTTTGGGCGCACGATGCTGCGCGATCGACGCTGCGAGCCGCGCGCGGATGTCGCCGCCGAGCGCGACGATGCCGCCGGTGTAGCTGCGCATCAACGCGATGACGAGGACGGCGTAGATCACCATGTCCCACTCGCCGTATTTGGCGAGGTAGGTCGTCAGGATCTGGATCGGCGGCGTGCCGATGAGCGGCCCCGCGAAGGAGCCGAGGCCCCCCACCACGACCATGATGATGAGCTTCGCCATCTCGCTGAAATCGGCCATTTGCGGACTGAGGACGAGCGTGTAATGGGCGTAGAACGCACCGGCGAGCCCGGCGAACGCGCTCGAGACGGTGAAGATCAGGATCTTGATGCGGACCGTGTCGATCCCGAGGCTCTCGGCGCGCAGCTCGTCATCCTTGATGGCGCGCATGAAGAATCCGAGCGGCGATTGGACGATGAGATACATGGCGAGGATCGAGACGAGGGCGAGGGCGAGGAAGGTGTAGTAATAGGCCGCGGGTCCGACGTTGCGGTACAGCCCCGGCACCGTGAGGCCGAGCTCGCCGCGGGTGAATCGATAGGCGGCGGTCAGCAGGATGTGGATCGTCTCGGCGAAGGCCCAGGTGGCGATCGCGAGATAGATCGCCCGCATCTTCAGCACGATCCGGCCGAGCGCGTAGCCGAGCAGCGCCGCGAGGACGACGCCGAATGGAATGCTCGCCCAGAGCGGCGCGCCGAGATGGCGGATGAGAAGGCCGGAGCCGTAGGCGCCGAGCGCGGCGAAGGCTTGATGCGCCAGCGAGAACTGTCCGGTGACGCCGGCGAGGAGGTTCCAGCTCGCGGCGAGAATGACGTAATAGAAACAGATCGTCAGCACGTGCAGCGCATAGGCGTCGGCGAGCAACGGGAGGAGCAGCAGCGGCACCGCCACGAGTGCGGTGACAATGGCGACGCGGCGCCAGGCGATGAGGGCGATGATCCCGTGCCTCATCCGAGCAGGCATTCCTGGATGAGCTGGCGCACCCGCTCCGCGCCGAATTCCGACGCCGGCCCCGCCGCCTTGATGCGCCCGAGATTGACCATGTAGACGGTGTCGGCGTGCCGGGTCGCGTCCTCGATGTTCTGGTCGACGAGGAGGATCGTCGTCCCGCTTGCCCGCCGCGCCGTCGCCAGCAGGGCGTAGACCTGGTCGACGAGGTTGGGCGCGAGGCCGGCGGTCGGCTCGTCGACCAGCAGGAGGGCGGGCTCGGTCATCAGCTCGCGCGCGACGGAGAGCTGGCGGCCTTGCCCGCCGGAGAGTTCGCCCGCGCGCTTCCTCCGCCGCTCGGCCAGCGCCGGGAAGGTCGCGAAGACCTTCTCCATCCGCTCGGCGAGAAGCGCTGGGTCGCGGCGCAGGATCCAGCCGCCCATCTGCAGATTTTCTTCGACCGTGAGCTGCGGGAACGTGTTGATCTCCTGCGGCACGTAGCCGATGCCCTGCGCCTTGACGCGGTAAGGGGCGAGCCCGTCGATCCGCGCGCCGCGGAAGCGGATGGCGCCCGCCTCGGCCTTGAGGAAGCCGAAGATCGTCCGCAGCAATGTCGATTTTCCGGCGCCGTTCGGCCCGATGACGAGCGTCAGGCTGCCGGACGCGACGGTGAGCGAGAGACCTTGCAGGATCTCGATGCCGCGCTGATACCCGGCGTGAAGCGCGTCGACCTCGAGCATGAGGGGGGAGGCTGCGTCGCTCATGCCGCCCCTTCGTTCATGCCCCCCTTCGCTCATGCTAGCGTCTTGCCGAGATAGGCGGTGACGACATCCTCGCGCGCCGCCACCTCATCGAGCGTGCCTTCGGCGATGATTCGGCCCTCGATCATCACCGTGACCGTGCGGCAGAGCTGGCGGATCACCGCCATCTCGTGGCTGACGATGAGGAAACTCGTGCCGTGCGCCCGGTTCTCGTCGAGGATGAGTGCGACGATGCGGTCCTTGATGACCGGGTTGATGCCGGCGAAGGGTTCGTCGAGGACGTAGCATTTGAGACCCTGTGCCATGAAGCCGCAGGCGATCTGCAGGAGCGCGCGCTGCCCGCCGGAGAGGCTCTTCGCCGGCTGTTCGGCGAGCGGTGTCAATTGCGTCAGCTCGATAAAATGCCGCGCGCGCTCGAGGCCCACGGCGATGTCCCCGCGGCCTTGCGCGAGATGCGGCACGAGGAGGTTGTGGAGCAGCGACAGATTGGGAAAGAGGCGGGCGATCTGGAAGCTGCGCAACAAGCCCTTGCGGGCGACCCGATGGGGCGGTAGGCCGACGATGCTGGCGCCGTCGAGGCGGATGTCGCCGGCATCGGGCGGGTAGAGTCCGGTCAGGAGGTTGACGAGCGTCGTCTTGCCGGCGCCGTTGGGACCGATGAGGCCGCGGATCTCGCCGGGCTCGAGCGCGAGGGTCACATCGTTGATGGCGGTGAGGCCGCCGAAGCGTTTCGTCAGCCCGCTGGTTTCGAGGATCGCCACCTTCCGCTCACGCCTGCCGCATGCGCTCGCCGAAAAGACCGCTGGGGCGGATCAGCAGGACGAGAAGCACCAGGAGAAAGCCGTAGGCGTTCTGGAAGGGCGATGAGATGAAGGCGGTGCCGAGCGACTCGACGATGCCGAGGAGGATCCCGGCGACAAGCGCGCCCGGGATCGAGCCGAGCCCGCCGATGACGATGATCTCGAAGCCCTTGACCGTGGTGACGACGCCGTTCGTCGGAAAGACGAAGAAGACCGGCGCGAGCAGCGCGCCGGCGGTGGCGGCGAGAGCGACGCCGATGCCGAACGCCGCCTGGTCGAGGCGCAGAATGTCGATGCCCGCCGTCTCGACGCCGATGCGGCTTTGCGCCGCGGCGCGCAGCGCGAGGCCGAGCCAGGTCTTCTTTAGCAGAACGTAGAAGAGAGCGAGGGCGATGAGCGCGCAGACGAAGGCGGCGAAGCGCGCTCCGCTTTCCGGCAACGGGCCGATCATGACATTCGGCAGGTTCGAGCCGGGATTGCGCTGATAGGGGCCGGCGAGCGCGGTGCCGAGATTGCGCAGAAGCAGCAGCAGGGCGATGGTGACGACGGTGGCGTAATCGTCCTTCCGCTCGATGCCCGAGGTGAACATCGGCTTGATGAGGATGGGCTCGAGGAGGACGCCGAGGAGGAAGACGGTCGCCGCCGATAACGGCACCGCCACCCACCAGAGATCGGGGCCGAGGAAATACACGATGAGGCCGTACTGGACGAAGCTCCCGATCATGTAGAACTCGCCCATCGCCCAGTTGATCATCTTGACGATCGAGTAGATGAAGGTGATGCCGAGCGCCATCAGCGCATAGATGACGCCGATCATCACGCCGGCGATCAAGGTCTGGGCGAGAAGCTCGGGGGTGAAGATCATCGCGTGCGGACGCTTGCCGCATAGCGCTCCGACCCTCTCCCCTCGGGGAGAGGGCAGGGTGAGGGGGAGTCGCCGTTGGCGCATCGCCTCGAAGCAGGGCTCGGCAGCGGCGACACCCCCTCACCCTCCCGTCGCATTGCGACGGGCCCCTCCCTCTCCCCGAGGGGCGAGGGAATGCTACTTCGCCGTGCCGACATGCTGCAGCACGATCTCGGCCTGGCGCCAATCCTCGTTCGGCTTCGTGTAGTGGATGATGAGGATGGGCGGCGACCAATTGTGCCAGTAGACGCCCTTGCCGGCCGGGAAGGTGACCGGCGAGGCCGCCCAGCTCTTGAAGGTGCCCGAGGCCAGCGCCTTCGTCACCGCCTTGGGATCGGCGCTTTTCGCCTGGTCGACCGCCTCGGCGAGGATCATGACGTCGCCGAAACCGTTGAGCGAGGAGTAGATCGGCGGCTCCTTGTATTTCTCCTCATAGGTCTTCACCAGCCACTCGCCGATGTCGGAGAGCTTCTCCTTCGGCGAGTAGTAGGCGATGAAATAGATGCCGCTGCCGTTCTGCGGATGGAGCTGCCAGAATTGCGGACGCGCCGGCGCGTCGTAGGAGACGATCATCGCCGTTTGCGGCAGGATGCCGAGCGTCGTCGCCTGGTCGATCATGAGGTCGACCGGCTGGCCCACCGCGATGTTGATGACGAGATCGGGCTTGAACGCCTTCACCTGCAGGAGCTGCGGCGTCAGATCGGTCGATGCGTGGTCGAAAGTGACCTTCATGAGCTCGAGGCTCTCATTGGCGGCCTTGGTCTGCTCGTCCATCTCGTCGGAGATGCCGATGCCGTAATCGGTCGTCTCGGCGACGATGGCGATGCGCTTGAAGCCCTTCGCCTTGATGAATTCGCGGAACGCCTCGACGCGGATCGGATCGATCGCGTGGGTGCGGAACGCGATCTCGTAGTGTTTCGCCGTGATGTCCGCCGCCGAGGCTTGCGTTGCGATCGTCGGCACGCCCAGCTCGTTCGCGACCTCGTTGACGGCGATGTTGACCGAGCTGTGGAAGAAGCCGGTGACGCCGACCGCATGCTCCTCGGTCGCGAGCCGCCGGTAGCCGGCAATGCCCGCCTCGGTGCGGCCCTGGCTGTCCTGCACGGCAAGCGCAATCTTCTTGCCGCCATCGACGCCGCCCATCTTGGTGTTGACGTATTCGACGGCGAGCTCGGCTCCGCGCCGGATCAGCTGGCCCGCCGTCGGATCGCCCGGCGGCGAGAGCGGGATCTCGAGGCCGATGACGATGTCGTCGGCGGCGCGCGCCGCGGCGATGCACAAACTCGATGTCAGGATCGCGGCGCCGGCGAGCGCCAATGCAGATGGATGCCGCATTCTATCCTCCCGGTCTTCTTGCTCCGATGACGATAACAGGCGACGAGAAGCTCATCCAGGCCGCGTCCAGGCGCTCCCCTCTCACAATGTGAGCCCGCGATCGAGGATGGTGCATCCGGCGGCGGCGCTCGCCACTCACGCCACCTTGACGAATTTGAGCTTGCCCTTTTCCGCCTGCATGAAGCGGAACTTGCAGTCGAGGATGTCGCCGATCTCGTTGAAGTCGCAGGGGCCGCTCGCGCCCTCGTAATTGATCTCTTTTCCCTCCGCCAGAAGGCGAAGCCCGTCGACCGCGCTGTAGACCTTCTCGCCCGAGCCCTGCGAAATCTTGCGCACATTGTCGCGCAGCGCCGTGCCGCTCGCCTCCTTCGCCTTGGCGATGGTGAGGCAGACGAGGCTGATCCAGTCGGTCGCCTGGCACTCGTAGGAATCGGGCTCGGCGATGCCGAGGCGCTGCGCGGCGAGGGCATAGGCCTTGGAATCGATGTCGGCCGAGGGCTGGACGGTATAGGTCCCTTCGGTCACCTCCGGCGGAAGCTGCTCCAGGATCTTCGGCGTCAGCGCATAGGATTGCGTGAATTTGCCGCCGTTGTAGCCGGCCTTGTAGAGCTCCTTGAAGACGATTGTCTCGTCGGGCGCATAGCCGTTGAGATAAAGCATGTCGGGCTCGGCTTTGAGCGCGCGGTCGATCTCCGAGCGGTACGAGGTCTTGTCCTTGTCGTAGATGAGCGTGCCGACCAGCTTCGCGCCCTTCTCGGCGAGCCGTTCGGCGAGACGCTCCTGCGTCGGCACGGCGAAGGGCGCCTGGATCGAGAGGGCGAAGGCCTTCTTCACGCCGAGCCCGGCGATGAAATCGGCATGGTGCGTTGCCTGCAGATGGTTGTTCGGCTGGGTGCGGATCAGATAGCCCTGATGCGGCAGCTTGGTGATGGTGTCGGCGCCGGAGACGGTGGTGAGAAAGACCTTGCTCTCCCAGCACAGCGGCGCCACCGCAGTCGTCACCGCCGAGGCCCAGGTGCCCATGATCACCGGCACCTGGTCGATGTCGATGAGCTTGCGCGCCGCCTTCACCGCGGCGTCGGGGTTGGTCTGGTCATCTTCGACGATGAGCGCGATCTCGCGGCCGAGCACGCCGCCCGCGGCGTTCACCTCGGCGGCGACCGCCTGCATTGCCTTCAGCATGCGCGGGCCGTCGGCGGACCCGGCTCCGGTAAGCGGCGTCAGGACGCCGAGGCGGAGCGGTTCGCCCGCCGCGCGCGCCGGAAAGGCCACCGCGCTCGCCGCGGCGAGTGTCGCCATTCCCTTGAGCACGGCACGCCGCGACGGCGCCGATCCTGTCCTTTGCATTCTTCGTCTCCCTATCGCTCGCGCCACGCGCGCGGCGCGCTGCCCGGCGGACCGAAATCGCGCGGGCGGAGGCCGGCGTGGAACCAGGTGATGAAGCTGTAGATGTCGTAGACCGGGACACCGAGATGCTCGCGCAAGGCACGGGCATAGGGCGACATGTTGGTGCATTCGAGGAGGATGGCGCCGATTTCGGGGTCCCGGCGCAGCAGCGCCTCGCCGGCTGCGAGGATGTCGGCTTCGGCGGCGGCGACGTCGAGGGTGAGCTCGTCGCCAAGAAGAACGCGCGTGAATTCGCGTCCGCCATCGGTGCCGGCGATCGGCGTGTCGGGTTTGACGCCGATCGCTGCGAGATGCTCGGCTGTGAGGTTCGCGGCGCTGACGGTGAGGATGCCGACGCGCTTTCCGGGCGGCAGCAGGCTCTCGATGAGCGGCGCCTGCATGAGGCTCGACGTCGCGACCGGCACGCCCGCCTCAGCCGCGAGCGCGCTCTGGAACAGCGAGAGAAAGCCGCAATTCGTCGTGATGCCGTCGGCGCCCAGCGCCACGAGCTCGCGCGCGGCCTCGCGAAACGCATCGAGCAACCCCGCCGCCTTCTCGCGCACGACGCGCTGGGGCGATGCGCCCTTGACGATGCGGTAGAGCACCGGGAAAGGCCAGGTTCCGGCATTGCCCATATCGCCCGGAATGCGCGGAAAGCGTGCTTCGAGCATGAGAATGCCGAGCCGCGCACCGTAGACGGGCTTGCCGCCATGCGCGATTCGAGAAGGGGTGCTCATCGTGCGATACCGGCCGTTCCTGCCATTCGCGATATTGGCACCGCAGACGCACGCGGGGGAAGGGGGCGCTCGCCGCGGTATCGGCGGGCCGAGCGAAAATTGGACGGCAAGATCCGGGTGGAAGGAAAGAGCGCGAAAATCGTCGATTGCCGCGATGACAGAGATCGATACCCGGTTCCGAAGAACCCTCGACACCGTTCTCGGCCACGCGCTCGCGCATTTGGAGGGGCTGGAGCGCTCCGCCGTCGGCGCATCGGTCGACGCGCGCACCTTGCGCAGCCGGCTGGGCAGGACGCTCGACGACGAGGGTGTCGCGCCCGAGCGCGTCATCTCCGATCTCGTCGCCGACGTCGAGGGCGGCATTCTGGGTTGCGCCTGCGGCCGCTTCTTCGGCTGGGTCATCGGCGGCACGCTTCCCGCTTCTCTCACCGCCGATTGGCTCACCGCCGCCTGGGACCAGAACGCGGCTCTCTATGCCTGCGGACCGGCGGCGGCGATCGTCGAGGAGATCGCCGGGGCATGGCTCAAGGACCTTCTCGGCCTGCCGCCGCGGGCGAGCTTTGCGTTCGTCACCGGCTGCCAGATGGCGCACGCCACCTGCCTTGCCGCGGCGCGCCATGCGCTCCTCGCCAAGCGGGGTTGGGATGTCGAGAAGCAGGGTCTCTCGGGCGCGCCGCGGATTCGCATCCTGTCGACCGAGCACCGCCACGGCTCGTTCGAGCGCGCCGTCCGCCTGCTCGGCCTGGGCACCGACAATGTCGCGACGGTGGCCGCGGACGCGGACGGACGATTGCCGCGCGATGGCCTTGCAGCAGCGCTCGAGGCCGAGCCCAAGGCACCGACGATCATTCACCTGCAGGCCGGCGACATCAGCACCGGCAGCTTCGATGCATTCGAGACGCTGATCCCGCTGGCCCGGCGCTACGGTGCCTGGACCCATGTCGATGCTGCCTTCGGCCTCTGGACGGCGGCGAGTCCGCGACTCAAGCACCTTGTCACGGGCGTCGACGCCGCCGATTCATGGGCGACCGACGGCCATAAATGGCTGAACGTGCCGTTCGACAGCGGCTACGCCTTCATCGCGGACGCCGAGGCGCACCGCGCCGCGATGTCGCATCGCGCCGCCTATTTGACGCATGATGCCGAGGCGCGCGATCAGATCGACTGGAACCCGGAATGGTCGCGCCGGGCCCGCGGGTTCGCCACATATGCGGCGCTCCGCGAGCTCGGACGCACCGGCATCGCCGCCATCGTCGAGGGATGCTCGCGCCACGCCCATGCGATCGTCACCGAGATCGCCCGGCTGCCCGGCACCGAGATGCTGTCGGAGGCGGTGGTCAATCAGGGGCTGGTCCGCTTTCGCGATCCCAGGCCGGGCGCGTCCGAGGAGGATCACGACCGTCGGACCGATGCGGTGATTGCCGCGATCGTCGCCGATGGCGAGGCATTCTTTACCGGAACGACCTGGCGCGGGCGGCGCGCGATGCGGGTCAGCGTCTGCAATTGGCGGACTTCGGATGAGGATGTGCAGCGCACCGTCGATGCCGTGGCGCGCATCCTCCTGCGCAACACGGCGGCGGCCTGATCCGATGGGGCGCCACGTCGGGATCGTCGGCTGCAGCGCGCCGGGAGCGGCGCTCTGCTATGAGACGCTGTGCATGGAGGGCACCGCGCATGCCGCGGAGAACGCGCCGACCTTCGAGGTCAGCATGCACACCCACCCCTCCAGCGAGTATTTGCGCCGGATCGGCGCCGATGCTGTGCTGCACCGAAATCCCCTTGCTGCTGGGCGCCGAGAGCACGTCGTTGCCGCTGCTCGATTCGACCCGCGTCCTGGCGAGAGCGGCGCTGGCAAGGGCGACCGCATGAAGTCACGGCACGCCGTCCGGAGCAAAGATCAGCGCGGTACCGCATGCCGCGCGTGACGGCACGATGACCCGGTCGCCAGCCTTCGTCTGTGGGATGCCGGCGCCGAGGAGAATCGCGCGGATCGCGGCGTTTTCATCATCCGTTGCGAGCCCTATGCCGGCAAACCACGGCAGGCAGGGCGGCGTCTCCCCGGGAACGAGCGCAGGGAGCGCGGCCGGCTCGCACAGGATGAGCCGGCTGCGCGCGAAGGCGAAGACCCGCGCGGCGCCCCGACGCTCCGTCCCGATGCCGGTAAGGCGCGCGAAGCGATCTGTCGCCGCGTCGAGATCGTCGACGCACAGCACGGTCTCGACGAGCGCCACGGCGCGGTTCGGGTGCTCGAGACTCTGTGGCTGCCAAAGCAGCTCCGGCGTCTCGTGCTCGATCAGCTGGATGCGGCCTTCCGGGGCATCGCCGAGCGGGACGCGCTTGAAGCGGGCGGTGCCGCCGCCGGCCGGCCGGCTCATCGGCCGGATTCCTGTTACGGCGAGGCCGGCGGCGCGGAGCCGGGGCACCTGCGCCGCGGCGTCGGCGACGCCGAGGGCGAGGATGTGGGTGCCGGTGTAGCGCGCGAGAAAGCGGCCGAGCTCATTGTCGTAGAGGCCGTGCTCGACGATGCCGATGATCTCGAGATAGCCCTGGCGCAGCATGGCGCAACGATTGGCGCTGCCCCAGCGGAGCACGGGTCCTCCCGGATCGAGCGGTCCCGATTGCCGTGCCTCGGCCGTCAGGCTGAACCCGAGCCGCTCATATGTCGATGCCGCAGCGGCGAGGTCGTCCGCGACAATGCCAATGTGGTCGAGGCGGTCGACGGCGGCGATCATGTCCCGACGATAGCAATCCCGCGCCGCGATGTGGAGAGTGCGATCTCCGCGCCGATGCCGTCCTCGCGGCATCGATTCGTCCCCCTGGTGTGAAGATCGTGCTATACCGCAGTGCGGTCGTCCGGCTTAACGAAACCGTAAATAACGTTTGTCAGAATTTTCCAGCCGGTAGCTGAAGAATCGATATGACGGATTCCAATCGTCGCAAGGAAATCGCCACAGGGCTCTTCATTTTCCTGATCCTCTTCGGCGGGTTCGGGTTCGGCGAGTTCTCGCTGCGGCTGATCAACTACTTCCGTTTCGGCGCGGCGAGGGCCGGGGCGGCGATGGTCGATGATCCCGCCGGACCCCTCGTGGTCGATCCGGCGACCCAGATCATGCGCCCGCGCCCCGGTTTCAGCGGCGGCAATATTCAAATCAACGAACTCGGCTTCCGTAGCCCTCCTCTGGAACAGCCGAAACCGGAGTCTCGCATACGCCTCGCATTCGTCGGCGCGTCGACGACCTATGACTTCTATGCCAACAGCAACGAGACGACCTGGCCGCATCTGACTTGGCGGTTCATCCAGGATGCGGTGCCGGGGTGCCATTTCGACTACGCAAATGCTGGGATCTGGGGGCTGGGGCTACGGCAGTATGGCACCGCGATTGATCGCTACATCGCGCCGATCACGCCCGATGTCATCGTTATCTTCGGCCCGGGAATCGGCGGCGAGGCCGCCCGGGTCGCCCGCGAGAAAGGACGCCCATCGGATCGGTCGAGCCGCCTCGCGAGGATCTCATTCCTTTGGCAGACGATAGAAGCGAACGCCAGAACCATCAGCCGGCAGCGCGCGGCACTTCGGCCCGAAGGCAAGATCACCATCGATCCCACGGAATTCGCGCGCGGCTTCGAGGATGGCCTTGAGGGTGCCGTTCGCCGGGCGCAGAGCATCGCGAGCGTCGTTGTGCTGGTTGGACAAAGAGGGCACTTGCGACGCCACCAATCGCCTCAGGAGCAGATTGCCGCTGCAGCGAGCCAAATCGACGACTTGCCCTACCTCACCGTCGGCGCGATGCTTGATTTGCGTGAAGCGATCGATGCCGCGACGGCGCGGGTGGCGGTCCGCACCGGGGCGCTGCTGGTTCCGCTGGCGATCCCGGGGGACGACATCTATTGGGCTGACTCAGTGCACTTCCGCGAGCCGGCGAGCCGGCTCCTGGCGGAGCTCCTGGAACAACGACTGTTGGGAGCGGAGCAGTTCCGCACCATGCTGCGGCAACGCGGGTGCGACTGCGGCGGATTCCGTCAGAGTCTGAGATAGCGAAACTCGGAAAGCGGCTCGAAGGCGCAGTAGAAGACCGCGAGCAGCAGCAGGAAATACCAGACCGCGATCAGGATGTTGGCGCAGATGCGCGGGCAGTGCCGCAGCAGGAATTCATACATCAGACGGCCCACCAGAAAAGCACGGTGCGGTAAACGTCCCAGGATTTTGCGAGAGTCGGCTGCGCCACCAGCACGAAGCTGAACCAGACGAAGTTGGCCGTGAGCAGAATGCACCCGCCCTCGACAAGCCGGCGGCCCAGCGGATGGGTGATCGTCGGCAGATGACGTTTCATGCTCTGAAAGCGTTGCCAGACTACCAGCCCAGATCCGTGGAACAGTCCCCACAGCAGGTAGCGCAGCGAAATCTCGTGCCACAACCCGATGACGACGAGCGTCGCAACGGCGCCGAGCGCCGGGCTGCGCGACACGGCGAAGACTGAGCCATAGACGTAATCGCGGCACCAGCTCGTCAAGGAAATGTGCCATGACCGCCAGAACGCCGAGATGTTCTTCTGCAGATAGGGCCAGTTGAAATTCTCGATGACGCGATATCCAAGCAAGAGCGCGAAGCCGATCGCGACGTCGGAGAAACCGGCGAATTGCAGATAGGCGTTCAATCCAAAGCGCACGATGTGCAGGTATCCGCCGAGCGCGGGGTGGCCTGGTTGAAGTGTGTCGATCCAGGCGCGGAACTGCGAGGAAACGAGGAAGTTGCCGAGCACCGTGATCTTGACATATCCATAAAGCACCCGCTCGAGTCCCTCGGACATCAGCGCGCTGCTCCAGCGCTGCCGCCGGACGTCGCGAAGGAAGGCGTCAAATCGATTGATCGGCCCGACCACGATGGTCGGCAGGAAGAAGAGATATCCCAGAAACTCCTTGAAGCCGTGCCGATCGAGCGTCCCCTTGTATCTCTCGAAGAGGTAGTGCATGCAGCGGAAGGAGTAGTAGGAAAGGCCGAGCGGAATGGCGATCCCACCCGGATCGCCCTCGAAATTGATGCCCGCGCCCAGCTTGAAGGCGGTGAGCACAAGCACGATCCCCGAGCACGCGACGACAAGGCGCCGCGTCGACAGCAGCGGCCGGTTGGCGAGACCGTAGGTCCACATCGCGAAGAGGCACAGGAGAATCGTCGATTGCGGGGCGTAAGCGACAAGGAATACGCAGGTCGTCGCGACGAGCCCGCGATTGCGCCACCACTCCGGCAGAATCCAGTAGACGCCGATGGTCACCGCCATCAGGACGACCCAGAGAGCGGAGACGAAATGCACAGTCGCTATCCAGTCAGTCTTGCGAGCGCCTGGTCAACCGGCAGCCCAGAGAGCAAGGACGGAGAGACGCGCCTGAGGAGGAGGAAGCCGATGACGACGGTCCCTGTGCCTACGAGGAGAAGAAGAACGATTAACCATACATAAAGAGGGGGTACGACATGATCGACCGATGGGGCTTCGGAGGCGCCGGCGCGCTTCGTTTGCAGGGGTTCGCGGGGCGCGCTCAAGAGGGACTCCTCGGACATGAATTTTCGAAAATAGAACCGAAGCATCGATGATTTATTAATAATAGCGTTGAGGATCGATCAACAAGGATTCGATTTCAGATGTCAGACCGCTCGGAGCTCATCGGCGCCTTTGACCGCATTGTCGCGCAAGCAAGCGCGCGGCAGCCGCTTATCGCCGGCAAGCAGACACTGACCTACGGCGACTTCATCGAGCGCGTGCGCCGACTCACCACCTGGTTCGGCGCGCTCGGCCTCAACGCCGGCGATCGCGTCGTCGTCGCCAGCAACGACGAGAGCGCCACCTTCACCGTGTTCATGGCGGCGCTGCGCAACGGTCTTGCGACGGCGATCCTCGATCCCGCCTGTCCGCCGGAGGAGGCGAAGACCCTCATCGACGCGGCCGATCCGGCGCTCGTCTGCATCGACCGCGCGATCTACGAGGCGGCGGGTCTCGGCGCTGCCTTGCCGCGCTCGATCGCGGTCATCCAAATCGATCCCGAGAGCGAGGCGCAGGCGGGCGGTTTGAAGCGCCGCCTGGCAAGCCTCTTCGGGGGCGGCAAGGCCGGCGATCGCGGCAACGCGTATCCGGCCGCCCTCGCGCAATGGTCCGCCGCAGCGAACTATCTCGGCGATGCGGACGGCGACGCCGTCGCCCTCATCCTGTTCACGTCAGGCACGACGTCGCGGCCGAAGGGCGTCGAGTTGACGCATGCCAATCTCGCGGCGCAGTTCAAGGTCTTTCTTGAGCAATACGGCATCGCACCGACAAGCCGCATCCTCAACAGCCTGCCGCTCAATCACACTGACGGGATTCTGAAAGGGCCGGCGCTGGCCCTCATGGCGGGTTGTACGACCTATCGCCACAATCGCTTCAACGCGCAGGAACTGACTGCGCTCTTGGCCTCGATCCGCAAGGACGGCATCACGCATTTTGTCGTGGTTCCGACCATCCTCGCCTTGATCTTGCGCTTTGCCAAGGAAGCCGACAACGCCTTTGCGACGCGCGACTTCCGGTTCGTCATCTGCTCGGCGGGATATCTCGACGAGAAATTGTGGCGCGACTTCGAAGCGCGCTTCGGCGTCACGGTCGTCAACGCCTACGGGCTGACGGAGGCGGTGTGCGAGGCGATTTTTTGCGGCCCCGATGAGGGCTCCCGCCGGCTCGGCACGATCGGCAAGCCGAACGGCGCGGAGGTACGCCTCGTCCGATCGGATGGCGAGACTGCAGCACAGGGCGAGATCGGCGAGATCGCGCTTCGCGGTCCGCTCATCATGAAGGGCTATTTTCGCCAACCGGAGGCGACGGCCGAGGTCGTCAAGAACGGCTGGTTCCACACCGGCGATCTTGCCACCGTGGATGCCGACGGCTTCTATTCGATCGTCGGCCGCAAGAAGAGCGTCATCATTCGCGGTGGTCTCAACGTCTATCCCGAGGACGTGACGAAGATCCTCCGCGCCATCCCCGGCGTCACGGATGCGGTCACCTTCGGCATGCCCGATCCGATCTGGGGCGAGACGGTCGTCTCGTGCATCGTACCCGACCCGCAGCGACGATTGTCGGAGACCGATCTGATCGCCGCCTGCCGTGCCGCTCTGTCGCCCGAAAAGGTCCCGACCGGCGTTCATTTCTTCCACGAATTCCCTCGCGGGCCATCGGGCAAGATCGTGCTCAACGACATCAAGTCCCTCGTCGAGGCGCGGCAGACCGAGGCGGCGCCCGCGGTGACGGGCGACGTTGAAACCCGGCTCATCGTCCTCGCCGCTTCCTGCTTTCGCGCCGATCCGGCGACGCTGTCCTTGTCCTCGGCCTCGGACAATACAGAGGGCTGGGACTCGCTGGCGCATGTGAACCTGATCGACGCGATCGAGGAGACCTTCCGAATCCGGCTCTCGCCGCGCGACATCATGCGTCTCGGCAGTCTCGGCGATGCCTACGAGATGATCGTCGCCGGCCAGACGCGAAACGTGGCGTAACCCTAGAATTCCGACAGACGGCGCGTCGTAGAATCCGCAGCCGCCGTCAGGATCTGCGCGAAGCGCCCGGCGAGATTTGCGATTCGCTCGGCGAGGAACAGGTCGGTGCGGTAGGTGATCCTGCAGATCAGCGCGCCGGCGGCCTCGCTGATCTCGACCGAGAGATCGGTGTGGGCGATGCCCGAGTCGAGCTCGGCCTCCGCCACCGCGAGGTCGCCTTCCATGATCCGTTCGGCGTTGCCGAAATTGCGCAGTTGGAATTGGACGGGGATCGCGGCGTCGCCGCGGCTTCGCGAATTCGACGGCCATTCACCGAGGATCAACTCGATCGGCGCGTCCTGATGCGCGAGCGTCGCGGCCGTGGCATCACGGATTGCGGCGAGAAGGTCGCTGAAACGCGGATCGCCGTCGACGACGAGGTGCAACGGCAAGAGGTTGACGAAGCTGCCGATCGAATGCTCGAACTCGCGCGAGGGCCGATTGGCGACCGGGATCGCGACGACCAGATCCCGCGCCCCGCTGTCCTCGTGCAGAACGACGGCGAATGCGGCAAGGAGGAGCATGAACAGCGTCACCCGCCGGCTCCGGGCGACGCCGCGGAGCGAGCGGGCGAGCTCTTGATCGACTCTCATGATCGCGCAGGCGCCGTGCCAATCGGCGACGCTCGGGCGCGGATGATCCGGCTCCAGGGCGAAGCGAGACACGCCTGCGAGCCTGTCACGCCAGAATTCGAGATGCGCCTCGAGGCCTCCCGCCTCGTGTCGGCGGCGCTGCCAGACGGCGAAATCGGCATAGTGCATCCGCAGTGGCGGCAGACCCGTATCGCCGCCGCGCAGCACGGCACCATAGAGCGCAGCGATGTCGCGGACGAGCATCGCGCGCGACCAGCCATCGGCGATAGCGTGGTGCAGGGTCATGAGGAGGAGGTGGCGGTCCGCCGCCGATCGCACGAGCCGGGCTCGGAACAGCGGCCCGGTGGCGAGGTCGAAGGGTTCTTGAGCAAGCGCCTGAAGCGCCGCGGTCGCGCCGGAATCGCCGTCGACGCTTTCGACCTCGAGGGAGGGCGTGAATGGCGGCAGGATCGATTGCACGATGCGGCGATCCTGTTGCTTGACGACCGTGCGCAGCGCCTCGTGGCGCGCGATTGTCTTGCGCAGCGCCTCGCCGAGAGCACTCTGGTCAAGCACGCCGCGCAGCTCGACAACGGTCGTCATGTTGAAGAGCGGTGTGCCGCGGTGCAGCCGCGAGACGACCCAGAACGATTCCTGGGCGAACGAGGCCGCGACGGTCGCCGGCCGCGGTTCGGGCAGCGGCACCGGCCGGTCGCCGACTGCGCGAGGCCGTTGCACGCCGATGAGCGCGGCCATGCCGCGGATCGTCGAAGCCGCATCGAAGATGCTCTCGATCGGCAGATCGACGTTCAGCGTTTCCGAGATTTCGGCGATGAGGCCGATCGCCTTCAGGGAGTCGCCTCCCAGCAGAAAGAAATTCTCCTCCACCCCGCATTGCGCGAGACCAAGTGTCCGCGCCCAGATCGCCGCCAGCGTCGCTTCGAGCGGCGTCGATGCTGGCTGAGCGTGGGCGTTTTCCATCGCGGTCGCGAGCCCGAGCGCGACCGCCAGCTCTCCTCGCCGCAGCTTGCCGGTTGGGCTCTTCGGCAGGCTCGTGCATACGACGATGCGACGCGGCACCTTGTAGGGCGATAGCTGACGAGCAACCTGCGCCTTGAGCTCCGCCTCCGTTGCCGTCGCGCCGGGCCGCAGCACCACAGCGGCAGCGACCTCTTCGCCCAGACTTTCATGAGGAACCGCGAAGGCCGCCGCCTCGGCGACAGCGGGGTGCGTCAACAGCGCCTGATCGATCTCGAGCGGTGCGACCTTCTCGCCGCCGCGGTTGATGATCTCCTTGAGGCGGGCCGTCAGCCACAACGTCCCGTCGGCCTCGAGCCGCCCGACATCGCCGGTGCGAAACCAGCCATCGACGAAGGCGGCTTCGTTCGCGGCGGAATTGTCCTCGTACCCCGCCGTCAGCGACGGGCCTCGAACGATCACCTCACCGGAGGCCGGCGGCGTCAGGATGCGGCCGCCCTCGTCGCGCACCGCGATCTCGACGCCGCTTGCGAGGCCGACACTGCCCGAATGGCGTGGATAGGGCGGCAACCTTGCGCTGGCGATCTGATGCGCGGCTTCGGTCATGCCGTAGGCTTCGAGGACGGGGATGCGAAAGCACGATTCGAGGCGGCTCATTACCGCCGGCGGCAAGGCCGCCGAGCATGAACGGATGAAGCGCAGGCGATGGTGATCGACAATCTCGCGATGCGCATCGATCGCGGCGAGAATGGCTTGGTGCATCGTCGGCACCGCTGTGTACCAGGTCGGCGCGAAGTCGCGCAGCCAGTCGAAGAAGGCGTCGGGAGCGAAGCTCGGCGGGCACACCACGCTGCCGCCTGCGACAAGCGGCGCGATGATTCCGGCGACGAGGCCGTGAATATGAAACAATGGCATGATGTTGAGGCAGCGATCGGCGGGGCCGAGCTCATAGGTCGCCGCGACCTGCCGCGCCGAGGCGAGGATGTTCGCCGAGGTGAGCGGCACGAGCTTCGGACGTGCCGTCGTCCCCGATGTGTGAAGCAGCAGTGTGACGGCCGATGATGACAGCGCCGAATTGGCCGCGGCGGCGCCGGCCTGCGGCGCGCAATCGAGGTCGAAGGCCAAACTCCCGGCGCCGGGATTCGGTTGCGCTACGAGATCGAAGACGCGCAGACCAAGCCTTGCGGCCACCTCGCGCGCGACCGGGAGGCTGTCTTTCTGCAGAAGCAGCGCCGTCGCCTTGCCGTCGCGCAAGGTGAATTCCAGCTCGGCGAGGTTGGCCGGGTTGAGCGGCGCGCAGGCGCAGACGGACGTCACGCCGAGAAAGACCGCCGCCGTGTCCGGCCCGTTGGGCAGCGCGACGGCGATGCGGTCGCCAGGACCGATGCCGGCCTCTTTCAATCGCGAGGCGACCCCATCGAGCTGTGCGGCGAGGGTGCCGAAGCTCATCGGCGCTCGTCCCGGCGCGAGCAGCGCCACGGCATCGGGGTCGAGATCGGCCTTCCTGCGGACGATATCGCCGAGCAAGGCCGCGCTCGAACTCATTGCTGCCCATCGCCGACGCGATACACCGCCGCCTGACCGATCACGATGCCGCTCGTGCGCCGGCGCGGTTCGCGCGCCTCTTCGATGAAGGCCTGTCGAAGGGTCAGCATGGACGGTTCGAGAGTACCCCGATCCATGGCGTCGGACCAGCGCCTATCGGCTTGTCCTTCCCGTCGGGGAGGGGGATGTATCATAATGCGGCATGGCGAACGCCGAACCAGCGATCCTCGAATTCGAAGCCGGCGCGCTGCGCCTTCCCGAGCTACGCCGCATCGCGCGGGAGAGGGTGACGTTGCGTCTTGGCGAAGCCGATCGGCGCGCCGTCGCCGAAAGTGCCGAGACGGTGGCGCGGATCGTCCGCGAGGGCCGCACGACCTACGGCGTCAACACCGGCTTCGGCAAGCTGGCGCAGGTCTCGATCCCGGCGGACCGGCTCGAGGATCTGCAGCACAATCTCGTTCTCTCCCACGCCGCCGGAACGGGTGCGCCGCTCTCGGACGATGCCGTGCGGCTCGTCATGGCGCTCAAGATCAACGGCCTCGCCCGGGCGCGCTCGGGCGTGCGTCCGGCGCTGATCGACGCGCTGCTGCGCCTCCTCGAATGCGGCATCTATCCGATCATCCCGGCCAAGGGCTCGGTCGGCGCGTCGGGCGATCTGGCGCCACTGGCGCATCTTGCCTGTGTGCTCATCGGCGTCGGCGAGGTTCGCGCGGAGGGCCGCGTCATGCCGGCGGCGGATGGCCTCGCGCGCGCCGGCCTCGCGCCGTTGCGCCTCGCGCCCAAGGAGGGGCTCGCGCTCCTCAACGGCACGCAGGTCTCGACCGCGCTCGCGCTACAGGGGCTCTTCGCCGCGGAGGATGCGCTGGCTGCCGCGGTCGTGGCGGGCGCGCTCTCGACCGATGCGGCGTGCGGCAGCGACACGCCGTTCGATCCGCGCATCCACGCGGTGCGCGGCCAGCGCGGCCAGGCGGAGCTCGCCGCGATCTACCGCTCGCTCCTTCGGGGCAGCGCCATCCGTGCCAGTCACGTCGACTGCGACAAGGTGCAGGATCCCTATTCGCTGCGCTGCCAGCCGCAGGTCATGGGCGCCTGCCTCGACATGATGCGCTACGCCGCCGGCATCTTCGAGATCGAAGCCAATGCGGTGAGCGACAACCCGCTGGTCTTTCCGCATGAGGGCGAGGTGCTCTCGGGCGGCAATTTCCACGCCGAGCCGATCGCGCTGGCGTCGGACGCGCTGGCGCTGGCGATCGCCGAGATCGGTGCCTTGTCCGAACGGCGCATCGCGCTCCTCATCGACGCCGGGATGAGTGGGCTGCCGCCCTTCCTCGTCGCCGAGAGCGGCGTCAATTCCGGCTTCATGGTCGCGCAGGTGACGGCGGCGGCGCTCGCCTCGGAGAACAAGTCGCTGGCGCATCCGGCGAGCGTCGACAGCATTCCGACCGCGGCGAACCAGGAGGATCACGTCAGCATGGCGACCTTCGCCGCGCGCCGGCTCGCCGAGATGGCGGAGAACACCGGCGGCATCGTCGCCATCGAGCTGATGGCCGCGGCGCAGGGCATCGATTTTCGCAAGCCCCTCGAAACGGCGCCGGCGCTGCGGCCGGTCATGGCGGAGATCCGCGCCCGCGTGCCGTTCTTCGCCAGGGATCGCCACATGGCGCCGGAGATCGAGAAGGCGAAGGCGCTGGTCGCCTCGGGCTGGTTCCGCCCGTTCCTCGCGGCGTTGCTGCCGAGCGGCGCCTTGGGTTGATGCACAAACGCCGGTGCAGCATCTCACAGGTCAAATCTGCGAATTTCCGCGTCGGGCGAAGCCAAGAAGGTTTTGAACCACCAAGACACCAAGGGCACCAAGGGACCGAGTACGCGCGAAGCGCCGATTCATGATTGGCCGCGATCGAGGTCGCGGGCGACGACGGATTGCACTGCGCTGCGCGCAGAAAGAGTCGCCTGTGAAGAATGCGCATCGCGTTGGCTGATCGGTGATTTAGCGACTGAGAAAGTAATCGGAATCGCAAGAAAGCGACGGTTGCGTGGTGGTTTTCTTGCGATTTGGGATTCCGGTTTTGCGCGGTTCGTGATTCC
>JBGPOZ010000044.1:0-23734 GCA_041488295.1 Allostellaceae bacterium | reverse complement strand
CGGGATTTCGACGATCTTCTTGATCGCCCAACGATCGCTCTCGCGGTACCAGAGCCAGATCGCCGAGGAGAGGTCCTTCAGGCTGACGACGCAATTGACGAAGCCATAGGCCTTGGTCGGATCGTGCGCCGGCCGGAGCTCGAAGACGAGTTGATTCTCGGCACCGAAATCGATCTCCTGCCGGTGCTTGCGCGCGTGCAGATCCCAGAAATGCAGCCGATGCCCGTATTGGCCGCCCAAAAGGATTTCCGGAACGAGGCCGTTCTCGAAACTCGCCGGCAGCCCCCACTCGCTCGTGACGAGCGTGTCATGGCCGAGGTGCCACCAAGCGTCATAGGCGAGCTGCTGCGGTCCGCGGTCGATCTCCCAGCGGCCGCGGATATCGAAGGTCTCATGATCCATGAGGAAGACGCCGCCGGGGGCCTCGCCCTTGCCGTTGCCGAGGGCGGCGACATAGATGCCTTCCGGTCCGCAATGCACCGTATGGGGACGCGTATAGCCGGATTTCTCGGCGACCTCGCCCGGCTCCAGCACCCGGACGATCTTCGGCTTGCGCGGATTTCCCTTGGTGTCGAGGATATGGATGCGCGAGGAACGCAAGCCGGGCACGACGAGGTAGCGCCGTTCCATGTGGGCGTGGGGTGCGTTGGGGCAGAGGCACGAGCTGCAGGCGTTCCAGCCGAAATGGTGCAACTCGTCGCCGGTATTCGGCATCGTCGCGGTGCCGACGATCCGCGCGTAGGATGGCGAGGCCGGATCGACGTCGACCACGTCGATCGCGTCGGGAACCTTGCGTTTGGGATCGAAGCTCGCGACATAGGCCAGCGTATCCGCCGGGGCTTTCATCGCCGTCCGCGGCGACGGATAGAATGTCGGATCGGGTTTCCAGGTCGCCATTTGCACCTCCATCTGGTTCGATGTCATGTGCGGCACGCGCTGGTGGTCGCCGGTCTCGGCGATCGCACTCGATCATGTTCGAAGCCTGGAGAGACCAGCGAGGCGATCGCTGCGCCGGGTACACCTCCCTCTGATCGATATAGATCGGCATCGCCGCCGATCCAACTTCCGCTACTCTGAGGGGCCGCCGCCCTCCGGAATGAGCCGCTCGACGTGGTACGGCTCGCGGGCGAGGCCTACGCAGTAATGACCGACCAGTTCCTCGAGGGCGTGCGCCAGCGTTTTCAACTCGCGCGTCTTCTCCTTGAGCTCGGCGACACGGTCCTCGACCTTGCGGCGCAAGGCCGCGAGGTCGATGCCGGGGAAGCGGCCGCGATCGAGCACCATCCTTCCGCCGACCATGACGCTGTCGACAGCGCCGCCATTCTCGGTATGGACGAGCTGGTTCACCGGGTCGTTGTGCGGCAGCCAATTCGGATGCTCGAGATCGAGGAAGACGACATCGGCCTTGAAGCCGGGAGCGAGCCGACCGATCCGGTCCTCCCAGCCCAAGGCGCGGGCGCTTCCCTCGGTCGCCATCGCCAGCACCTCCTCGGTGCGCAGCCAGCCGTGATAGTCGGTGCCGACGAGGCGGCTCGCGAAGGAGGCAAGGCGCATCGCCTCGAACATGTTCTGATTGTCCGAGCACGAGGCGCCGTCCGTGCCGATGCCGACGGCAAGGCCGCGCCGCCGCATCCGCCGCGCAGGCGCGATGCCCGAGCCCAAGCGCATGTTGCTGCCCGGATTGTGCGCGACCGTGCAGCCGCGATCGGCGAGGCGCTGGATGTCGTCATCGTCGAGCCACACCGCATGCGCGCCGACGAAATTCGGCGCGAGCACGTCGAGCTCCGCCAGATGCGCGGTCAAGGTCTTGCCGTAGCGGCGGATGCCGGCGACCGCCTGCGGGCGCGACTCGGCGAGGTGCATGTGAAGCCCCGTGCCGAATTCGCGGGCAAGGTCGCGGCAACCGAGGGTGAAGGCGTCGCTGCAATGGAGCGGGATGGTGGGCCCGAGCGCGATCGCCGCCGCGTCGCGCGGGCCGCGCCATCCTGCGAGGATGCGGCGCATCGCCGCCAAGGTCTCGGCGGCGGGGGCGAGGCGGAAGCGCTCCACCTCCTTGGCGAGCGCCGGCGGCAGCGCCTCCACCAATCCCGGGATCGCCTGGTACATGGTGCGATCGGCGACCATCGGCGCCATGACGACGCGCACGCCCGCCTCGGCATAGCCGCGCGCCGCGGCCGCGAGGCCGTCGAGGCTCGGCAGCGGAAACTCGAAGAAGAGATCGTAGCAGGAGGTGGCGCCGGAGCGGATGAGGTCGAGCCCGCCCAGCAGCCCGCTCAGATACTTGTCCTCGAGAGAGCGATGACCGTTGAGATAAGGCCCGGCATTGAGCAGGAGCTCCAAATTCCAGATGTCGCCCATCCCCTTGGCGAGCGCGCCATGGCCATGCGTGTGCGCGTTGACAAGGCCGGGCATGAGGAGGCGGCCGGTGGCGTCGATCGGACGCGCTCCCTCCGGCGCCGCCATGCCCGGCGGTCCGATCTCGGCGATGCTGTCGCCGGCGACGAGAATGTCGGCAGGCGGCGCCGCGCGCGCGGCACGGTCGAGGACGCGGCCGCCGCGGA
Source organism: Allostellaceae bacterium (assembly GCA_041488295.1). GTDB lineage: Bacteria > Pseudomonadota > Alphaproteobacteria > ATCC43930 > CGMCC-115725 > URHD0088. The sequence continues at coordinate 21,173 of JBGPOZ010000044.1, read as the reverse complement.
TGATGGTGTGGGTCTGCACGGGCATGACGATTCTCCTCGTAGACCGAGTCTCTCACCCCCGCCCGGACTCTCCCCCGTCAAGGGGGAGGGAGTCGCCGATAGAGCGCTCGAGTTACCCCCTCCCCCCTTGCTCTCGGCGAAGCTTTGCTTCGCCTGCCGCGACAGCGGAAGCCTTTGGCTTCCGCGAGAGCGGGGGAGGGCCGGGGTGGGGGCGCCGCCGATTAGTCCAAAATCTCGAAATGCGCCTCGACCGGCTTGCAGGCAACGCCGTTGATCGGCAGGACGTCCTGCGGGCAGGCCGAGAAGGCGATGACGAGGTCCATCTCGGCGCGCAAGGTGACGTGGCTTCCTCGCGTCGCCACCGCCGGCTCGAAGGAGAGGCGGTTCTCGCGCGACACCGGGATGTTCATGAAAAGGTTCAAGGGCGACGGCGTCTCGGGCGGCGTGAGGCCAAGCGCCTTCATGCCGTCGGCGAGATTGTCGGTGCAATTGTCGTGGTGCTCCTTGAAGCCGAGGAGCTGGTAGCGATAGCGGTCGCAGGCGGCGATCATCATGTCGTGGATGCCGCCGGAAGTGTCGTCGACGAAGGTGAGGATCGGCCGGCGATGGTTCGAATACATCGCATCGCCCGCACCGGGAAAGACCTTCAGGAGATGCGCGCGGCTGTGCTCCATCGACATGAACTCGGTAAGGTCCGCGCGGTTGAAGGCCCAGGTGTCGACCACCTGCGAACCATGCGTGTTGATGACCTTGATGCGCTGGCCTTTGCGGACGAATGCCGCCTTGCCCTTGCGCGCCGGGATCGTGATCTGTGTCATTCGTTTTCCTCCGTCAATCTCCCTCTCCCGTTCACGGGAGAGGGTCGGGGTGAGGGGATGGGAGCACGAACGGTGCCGACCTGAACTACGGACAGATCGCCCTCACCCTGCTCTCTCCCGTAAACGGGAGAGGGTTCATAGCATCGATCACCCTACCCCACTTCATACGTCGTCGGCATCAGCTCGCCGACGCCGCGATGGGCCCAATCGAACTGCGGCACCTTCTCGATCGCGCGGCGTTGCGCTTCTTCGAGGCGGGAGGCAGCGTCCGCGTAGTCGAAGGCGAGCGCCCTGCCGTCCCGCACCACCCTCCGGCCGTCGACGAAGACGTGGCGCACGGCGCGCTCGCCCGCGGCGTAGACGAGGCTGCGGATCGGATCGTAGAGCGGGCGCATCGCCGGATGCGTCACGTCGACGAGGACGAGATCGGCCTTGGCGCCGATCGCGAGGCGCCCGATGTTGTCGCGGCCCAGCGCCTTGGCGCCGCCGATCGTCGCCGCATCGAAGAGGTCGGTCGTGCGCATCGCATGGACGTTGCCGGCGCTGATGCGCGCGGCGTAGGCGGCATTGCGCATCTCTTCGAGGAAATTGTGCGGGAACGTGTCGGTCCCAAGGCCGAGATTGATGCCGGCTCTACGATATGCCCCGAAATCCTGCAAGGTGATGCCGCGGCGCACGAAGACGGTCGGGCAATGCGCGACCGTGGTGCCGCTCTCGGCCAAGCGGCCGATGTCGTCGCGGCTCGGCCAGTGCAGCCAGGAATGGTGATCGAGGAAGATGCCGTGGCCGATGATGGCGTTCGGACCGAGCGCGCCCAGCCCATGCAGCCACTCGATCGGCGTCTTGCCGTGGCGGCGCATGATCTCCTGAAACTCGACGACGCTCTGCGCCGCGTGGATCTGGAAGGGAAGCCGGCGTTCGCGCGCGGCCTTCGCCGCCTCGGCGATGAGCTCCGGCGTGCAGGTGTCGATCTGCGCCGGACAGACGATGCCGGAAAGCCGCCCCGAGGGATGCTGGCGCGCCCGGTCGATGAGGCGGAGCGCGCTCTCCATCGCCGCGCGGCCGGCCTCCTCGTTCCACTCATAGGTCACATCGTGGCCGTTGCCGGTGCGCCAGCGGCCGGAGCGGAACATCGGCGCCGCATAGGCGCGGATGCCGCTCTCGCCCAAGGTGTCGAGCCAGCCCTCATGCTCGATCGAGAGATCGCACAGGGTGGTGACGCCGCTCATCATCAGCTCCGAGAGCGCAACCTCGTTGGCGGCGCGCTTGCCCGGCCCGTCATTCTGGAAGAGGAAGAGATATTCGTAGAGCGAGCTCATATAGAGCTTCGGGCTGCCGACCTCGTCGGTGAGGCCTTTCAGCATCGGCTCGGTCGAGGGGTGCGCATGAATGTCGATGAGGCCCGGCATCACCATGAAGCCGCGCCCGTCGATTTCGCTGGTCGCGCCGCCGCCGCGCGATGCGCCGATATGGGTGATCGTGTCGCCGGCGAATTCGACGTCGACGCCGCGGCGATAGACGTGCCGGCCAGTGCTCGAATCCCATGCGACCACCCAATCGGCGTTGCGGATGCGCGTTGCTTCGGGCGTTCCGGTCATCCTCGGCGTTCCCTCGCTCGTCGTGTTGGTCTTGCGCGCCGAGCCTAACATGGGCGCGCGCCGCGGCAAGGGGATGACGCGGCCTCAGCCGCCGAACTGACGACGCAAGCGCGACGCCGCATGATCGATGAAGACGCGGATCTTGGGCGACAAATACCGGCCGGCGGGATGGACGATGTGGATCGGCACGGGCGGCGGCTCGAAATCGCCGAGAATCCGCCGCAACGCACCCGGCGCCTCGAGCGGCGCCGCCTGATACGAGAGGACGCGGACGATGCCGCCGCCGGCGACGGCAGCGTCGAGCCCGGCTTGAACCGTGTTGACGACGAGGCGCGAGGTGACCCGAACCGTCACCGCGCCGTCGCGGCCGGGAAAGGACCAGCGCTCGGCGACGGGACGAGCGCCGGCGATGGCGATCACCTCGTGCCCCGCGAGATCGCGCGGCGTCCGCGGCTCGCCATGCGCGGCAAGATAGAGGGGGCTGGCGCTGACGACACGCCGCACCGTGCCGACAGGGATGGCGCGCAGCGACGAATCCGGCAGATGGGCGATGCGGATCGCGAGGTCGATGCCCTCATCGACGAGCGAGACGACGCGGTCGAGGAGAAGCAGCGAGACCTCGACCGCGCGGTATTCGCGCATGAAATCCTGCACGATCGGCAGGATGTGAAGGCGGCCGAACATCTCGGGCGCGGTCACGGTCAGAAGTCCTTGCGGGTCGTGGCGCTCGCTCGCAGCCGAAGATTCGAGCGCGGCGAATTCGGCGAGCGCCCGCCGGCAGCCCTCGAGATGACGCGCCCCCGCCTCGGTCAGCGCGACGGCGCGCGTCGTTCGGTTGAAGAGCCGCGCCCCGATGCGATCCTCGAGCGTCGCCACGGCACGGCTGACGGCGGTGGGCGAACGACGCAAGCGGCGCGCCGCGGCAACGAAACTGCCCGCCTCGGCGACGGCGACGAAGATCTGAAGAGTATCGAGCCGATCCATTGGATTATCCCGAAATCTGCAATAGACTTTCGCAATCTTGAGAGATTAACCCGAATAGGAAAAGATCTATCTTGTCGGTGATGCTGCGGTCCGCGCCTCTCCGATCGCGACCGAGCGATATTTCGAGGGAGTTCGTCATGTCGACATCGGACGACACGAATCTGAACAGCCCCTGGCACGCCGGCGAACGCGCCGTTCAGGCGCGTGTCGGCGTCGCCGAGCGGATGGCGACCGTCGGCCGGCGCACCATCCGGTCCTTCATGACGGATCAGCACCGCGCCTTCTTTGCGCAACTGCCGTTTCTCGTCCTCGGCTCGGTCGATGCGGAAGGCTGGGTCTGGGCGTCGATCCTCTCCGGCGCGCCCGGCTTCGCGACGAGCCCCGATGCGCAGACCCTGGACATCGCGGCGCGGCCGGCAGCGGGCGACCCGCTCGTCACGGCGCTTGTCCCCGGCGCACCGCTCGGCGTCCTCGGCATCGAATTGCCGACGCGGCGGCGCAACCGCGCCAATGGCCGCGTCGTCACGGCGAGTGCGGGAGGCTTTTCGCTTGCCGTCGATCAGAGCTTCGGCAATTGCCCGCAATACATCCAGCGCCGCGACTATCTGGAGAGTGCAGCGCCCGCCCCGACCGCGCCGCGCGTCGAAGCCTTCACCGCGCTCGATGCCGAGGCGCGCGCCCTCATCGCGGCGTCCGACACCTGCTTCGTCGCGTCTTTCGCCGCGACGGAGGGGCCCGAGGCGAGCCGCGGCGTCGACATCTCGCATCGCGGCGGCCGCGCGGGCTTCATCGGCGTCGACCGCGACGGCGCGATCGTGGTCCCGGACTATCCCGGCAATCTCTACTTCAACACGCTCGGCAACCTCATGGCGAATCCGCGCGCCGGGCTGCTTTTCGTCGATTTCGCGAGCGGCGATCTGTTGCAGATCGCCGGCACCACGGAGATCGTCTGGGACGGCCCCGAGGTCCGCGCTTTCGCCGGCGCCGAGCGGCTATGGCGCGTCGCTCCGTCGCATGGACGCTGGCTGCGCGGCGCCCTGAAGCTGCGCTTCGCCTTGCGCGAGCTCTCGCCCAATTCGCTCGTCACCGGGACATGGCAGCAAGCGCAGGAAGCGCTCGAAGCCGAGCGCCGTGCGGCTTCCCTTCTCCGACCAAGACCTCGGCTCGGGCCTACCCGTTGACGTGACGCCGCAGGCTCGCGAGAAGCGCATCGGCGTCCTCTGCCGTGCTGTCGAAGCGGCAGACGAAGCGCGCGATATCGCCGGGGCGGCGGAAGAAGCGGAAGCCGTCGCGCTCGAGCCCATCCATCGCGTGAATCGGCAAGCGCAGGAACACCTCGTTGGCCTCGATCGGCGCCAAGGTCTCGATCCCGGGAATGGCGGCAAGCCCGGCGGCGATGCGGGCGGCGACAGCGTTCGACTGGCGCGCAAGGCGTAGCCACAGCCCGTCCTCGACGTAAGCGAGGAGCTGGGCTGCGGCAAAGCGCATCTTCGACCAGACCTGACCGGCCCGGCGCAGATGGATGGGAAGGCCCGGCGCCGCCTCTGGCGCGAAGACGACGATGGCGTCGCACAGGAGCCCGCCATTCTTGGTGACGCCGAAGGAGAGGACATCGATCCCCGACTTCCAGGTGAGCTCCGCCGGCGTACAGCCGAGCCGCGCCAAGGCATTCGCAAAGCGCGCGCCGTCCATGTGACGCTTCAGGCCGTGCTTGCCCGCGATTTCGGTGATGGCGCGCACCTCCGCCAGCGAATAGACGGCGCCAAGATCGGTCGCTTGCGTCATGGTGACGACGGCGGGCTGGCTCTTATGCGTCTGCCCCGCGCCGGAGATGGCGATGGCGGTTCCGAGCGCCTCGGCCGACACCTTGCCGTCTTTGCCGGCAATTGCCGTCAGCTTCGCGCCGCCGCCGAAGAAGCCGGTGGCGTTCGCCTCCGAGGTCGTGACATGCGCCTCGGGACTGCAATAGACGGCGCCCCAGGGCGGGCTCATCGCGGCGAGCGCGATGGCGTTGGCGGCGGTTCCGGTCGCGACCGGATAGACCGTGACGGCGGTCTCGAAAAGCTCGGAGAAGCGGCGCTGCACGCGCGCCGTCAGCTCGTCGCCGCCATAGCTCGCCTGCGTTCCTTCATTGGCGGCGGCAAGGGCGGCGATGATCTCGGGCGCGGCGCGTCCGGTATTGTCGCTGCGGAAATCGATCGCAGCGCCGCTGACGCGTGAACCGTCTTGCATGGGGCTTCCCTGGGTGGTGGCGATGCGCCGAGCCTAACTGCGGAACGGCGCCGCGCACAACCCTCATCGGGCATGCAGCGTTGCGAAGCGCTCCCTTCTGGCTCCGCGGCGGGACGTCCCTTATGATCGGCTGCGACCAGGCGCAAAGACGGTCGAGGGCGCGATGAGTGTGAAGCTTTATGCGATGACCTGCGGCGAGCTGACGGGCAGCCTCGGCAATCTGATGGAGGGGGGCGAAGGCGAAGTCAAGCTGCCGGTTCCGTCCTATCTCGTCGAGCACCCGAAGGGGCGGCTGCTGTTCGACACGGGAATCCATCCCGATTGTCAGACCGATCCGGAGGCTCGCGCCGGGACGCGCATCGCGCAGCTCTTCAAATTCGACTTCCGCCCGGGCGACGAGGTGAGCGCGCGGCTGGAAGCCATCGACCGCGATCCCGCCGCGATCGATCTCGTCGTCAACTCGCACCTCCATTTCGATCATGTCGGCGGCAACGCCCTCATTCCGAACGCGACCGTCATCGTCCAGAAGCGCGAATGGGAGGCGGGAATGGACCCCGAGATCGCGGCGCTGCGCGGCTTCAACCGCCGCGATTTCGATCTCGGCCACAAGGTGAAGACGGTGGAAGGCGAGCACGACCTCTTCGGCGACGGCCGCGTTGTCCTCATTCCGACCTACGGGCATACGCCCGGCCACCAATCCTTGAAGCTGCGCCTCGATTCGGGCGACATCGTCCTTGCCGCCGATTCCTGCTATTTCTGCCGCACCCTGCGCGAGCGGCGGCTGCCGGTCCGGGTCCATGATCGCGACCAGATGCATGCATCGCTCGAGAAATTGGCGCAGCTCGAGGCCGGCGGCGCGCGCATCTTCTTCGGCCACGACGCCGAATTCTGGAAGACGGTGCCGCAGGCGCCGACCGCGATCTCCTAGTCTTAAGGATCGGCCTCCTCAGCGGCATCGCCGATCGCTACCGATTTGATGATGGCGAAGACGGCGCGGCCCGGCGCGAGGTCGAGATCGGCGAGCGAGCGACGGGTGACCCGAGCGATGAGACTCGCCCCGTCGAGCGCGATCCGCAGATCGCATCCGGCGCCGTCGGCTGCGCCGATCTCGGCAATGCGGCCCGGCAGCACGTTGAGCGCGCTCATCCCGTGCGGCGGTTCCGTCGCGACGATGACGTCGCGCGCGGGGATGTGGACGCGCACCGGCGCGCCCGCCGGCAGATCGAGAAACGGCACCTTGATCTCGCCGGCAGCGCAACCGAGATGCGTCAGGCCGTAGGCGAGATCGTGGCCGGTCACGCGCGCATCGAGCACCGCGCCGGCCTCGAACCGCCCGGTCTTCGGCGCGAGATCGAGGCGGCTCATGATGTCGGCGACGGGGCCCACGGCATCGACGCGGCCGTCCGCGAGCAGCACCATCGTCGTCGCAAGGCGCGTCACCTCGGGGATCGAGTGGCTGACATAGACAATCGGGATCCTCGTCTCGTCGCGCAGCCGCTCGATATAGGGGAAGATCTCGGCCTTACGCTGCGCATCGAGCGAGGCCAAGGGCTCGTCCATGAGGAGAAGGCGCGGACCGGCGAGCAATGCGCGGCCGATGGCGACGCGCTGCTTCTCGCCGCCGGACAGCGCCGCCGGCCGACGATCGAGCAGGCGGCGGATGCCGAGCAGGTCGACGACACCGTCGAGATCGGCATAGCGCTCGGCGCGTCGGTTGAACCAGCGGCCGAAGAGCAGGTTCTGCCGCACCGTCAGATGCGGGAAGAGCCGCCCCTCCTGGAAGACGTAGCCGATCCGGCGCTTGTGCTTCGGTACGAAGACGCCGCGCGCGGTGTCGAGGAGGACCGAGCCGTCGACGAGGATGCGGCCCTGATCCGGTCGGACGAGACCGGCGATGATGTTGACGAGCGAGGTCTTGCCGGCGCCCGAGCGGCCGAAGAGCGCGGTGAGGCCGGGCCCGCTCGCAAAATGCGCATCGAGCGTCAGATCGCCGAGCCGATGCGTGACGGCGATGTCGAGCATCACGCCACCGCAAGCCGGCGCGCGACTCGCCGTGCCAGAAGCTCGGCGGCGAGAAGCGCGGTCATCGAGACGGCGATCGAGATCATGGTGAGGCGCAGGGCGCCGGCATCGCCGCCCGGCACCTGCGTCAAGGTGTAGATCGCGGAGGGCAAGGTCCGCGTCTCGCCGGGAATGTTCGAGACGAAGGTAATGGTGGCGCCGAACTCGCCGAAGCTCCGCGCGAAGGCGAGAATCATCCCGGCGATGATGCCCGGCAGAATCAACGGCAAGGTGACGGCAAGAAAGACCCCGGCGGGACCCGCGCCGAGCGTGCCGGCGGCATCTTCGAGCCGGCGGTCGACCGCCTCGATCGAGAGGCGAATGGCGCGGACGAGGAGCGGGAAGCCCATGATTGCCGAGGCGAGCGCGGCGCCGGTCCAGCGAAAGGCGAAGACGATGCCGAAGCTCTCGGCAAGGAAACGGCCCAACGGAGCTTGGCGGCCGAAGACGAGGAGAAGGAGATAGCCTGTGACGACGGGCGGCATGACGAGCGGCAGGTGGACGAGGCCGTCGAGAATCGCCTTGCCCCAGAACCGCCCGCGCGCCAGCACCATGGCGACGATGATCCCGGGCGGCAAGCTCCACACCATGGCCCAGAACGCGACGCGCAGACTGAGGCGAACGGCGCTCAGCTCCTCGGGCGAAAGGGAAAAGGTCATGGCGCGTTGTTCCCCGCTTGCCCTGCGGAATGGACGTATCGCGAAGCGTAGTCAAACGCCCAATAGAGCATTGTCCGCAAATGCCTCGTCATGCCCGCGGAAGCGGGCACCCAGACCGACGCGCCCTGGAAGCAGATGCGAGAGTTCCTCGGTCCCCGCCTTCGCGGGGACGACGCGTCAATAGCTGAAATCATCTGCCCCTTGAACTAAGGTGTGCGTTTCTGACGTGTGCGCGGGGGGCAACTCGTCAATTGCTGAAATGGTGCGAACCTTCAAAATCTGTGGGCGTTCCTGCGGCGGCGACGGCATCTCATTCGAGCACGGCGAAGCCTTGCTTCTCGAAGGCCGCGCGCGCCGCCGGGGATCGCAGAAAGGCGACGTAGGCGCTCGAGGCGGGATGGGTCGAGGCCGCGACGACGGCGACCGGATAGACGATCGGCGGATGCGTCTCCTTGGGGAAGACGCCGACGATCTTGACGCTCAGTTCGGCCGCGGCGTCGGTCCGGTAGACGATGCCGAGCGGCGCCTCGCCGCGGGCGACGAAGAGCAAGGCCGCACGGACGTTCTCCGACGGCGCGAGCTTGTCCGCGACCAAGTCCCAAACACCGAGCGCCTGGAGCGCCGCCTTGGCGTATTTTCCGGCCGGGACGCTGTCGGGATCGGCGATCGCGAGCCGGCCGCCGCCGAGCAGGCGCGCCAAGGGGAAGTCGCGCGCGATCGCGACGTCGCCGACATGCGCGGAGGCCGGTGCGATGAGCACGATCTCGTTGGCGAGGAGCTCGGAGCGCGTTTGCGGCCTGATGAGGCTCTTCTTGGCGAGATAGTCCATCCAATCGAGATCGGCGGAGATGAAGACATCGGCGGGCGCGCCGGCCTCGATCTGCCTTGCCAAGGCCGAGCTCGCCGCATAGGCGGTCGTCGCCTTCGGCCCCGTCTCCCGCGCGAAGGCGAGGTTCGCATCGTCGAGCGCGTTCTTGAGGCTCGCCGCCGCGAAGACGAGGAGGTCTTTCTCTTGTGCCGCGGCGGGCGATGTTGCCGCGAAGACGATCGGCAAGGCCGCAAACAAGGCGCGGGCGGCGGATTGCAGCATGCGGTCAATCATGCGTTTTCTCTCTCGGCGCGGCAAATCGCTCTATAGTCGTCGAAACGCGACGCTCGGGTAAAGAGGCGGCGGGCATCGCCGCGCAGCGCGACCGGGGCCGCTACGCCGAGCGAGAGGAGAGCATCATGCCGGCATCCGTTCATTACGAGGTCTACGCCATCCGCTACGCCCATCACGACCGGCCGGCGAGCGCCAATTTCATCGGCGGCGATCCGCATGACGGTCCGATGCCGCTCGATTATTACATCTGGGCGATCGTCGGCGGCGGCAAGATCTATGTCCTCGATACCGGCTTCGACGCGGCGATGGCGCGAAAGCGCAACCGCGAGCATCTGCGCTCGCCCGGCGACGGGCTGAAGGCGATCGGCATCGATCCGCACAAGGTCGACGACGTCATCATCTCGCACATGCATTACGACCATTGCGGCAACTCCGATCTCTTTCCGAACGCGCGCTACCACATCCAGGACAAGGAGATGCAGTACTGCACCGGGCGCTGCATGTGTCATGCGGCGATCCGCGGCTCGTTCGAGCCGGACGACGTTTCGGCGATGGTGCGCCGCCTCTTCGCCGGCCGGGTGCAGTTTCACGACGGCGCGGAAGAGATCGCCCCGGGGCTCAGCCTCCATTTCATCGGCGGCCACACCATGGGCCTCCAATCGGTGCGGGTCGAGACGCGGCGCGGCGCTGTCGTTCTCGCCTCGGATGCGGCGCATCTTTACGCCCATCTCGAGAGCGGGCTGCCCTTCCCGGCCGTCTACAATGTCGCCGACATGCTCGAGGGGCACAGGACGCTGAAGAAACTCGCGAGCTCGCCGGCGCATGTCGTGCCGGGCCACGACCCGCTCGTCATGAAGCGCTATCCGCCGGCCGGCGCCGGGCTCGAGGGAATCGCCGTGCGGCTCGATCTCGAGCCGGTCGCGTGATGCGTGCGCGGGCCGTGTCACGGCTTACCCAAGACTGAGCCGCGACGGAGGACCGTCATGCGCCTTCAGGACAAGATCGCCATCATCATCGGCGCCGGCCAGAGCCCGGGCGAGGGCATCGGCAACGGCCGGGCGACGGTGCTGCGCTTCGTGCGCGAAGGCGCCACGGTGATGGCCGTCGATCGGAACCTGAAATCGGCCGAGGAAACGGCGGCGATGGCGGCGCGAGAGGGCGGCGAATGCCTTGCCTTCGCTGCCGACGTCACCAAGGAAGAGAGTTTGGCGGCGGCGGTCGCCGAGGCGCGCCGGCGATGGGGCCGCATCGACATTCTTCACAACAATGTCGGAATGAGTATCGCCGGCGGCGACGCCTCGCCGCTCGAGATCACCGAAGAGGCGTTCGACCGGATCTGCGCCGTCAATCTGCGCGGCACGGTGATGGCGTGCAAGCACGTCCTTCCGGTGATGCGCGCGCAGCGTTCCGGCGTCATCATCAACATCTCGTCGGTCGCGGCCTTCGAGAACTACCCCTTTGTCGCCTACAAGGCGACCAAGGCGGCGATGATCGCCTTCACCCAGCAGATCGCCATTCAGAACGCCGAATTCGGCATCCGCGCCAACGTCATTCTGCCGGGGCTCATGGATACGCCGATGGCGGTCGACACGCGGGCGCGCGCCAGCGGCAAGAGCCGCGCCGAAGTGGCGGCGCAGCGCGACGCGCGGGTGCCGCTGCGCCACCGCATGGGCACCGCCTGGGACGTCGCCAATGCCGCTTTGTTCCTAGCCTCGGACGAGGCGAATTTCATCACCGGGGTCGCGCTGCCGGTCGATGGGGGTGCGCTCGTGCGGATCGGCTGAAGCCGGCCCTCGCTATCGTGTCGAGGAATTCGGCCGCCCTGGGTTTGCGCGGCGCTACTCGAAGCGCGCCTCCCTGATCGCGACCGGGGCCAAGCCCTTCCGCTGCATGCCGAGCTGCTTCGCCGCGACCGGCGTCAGATCGATGACCCGATTCGGCTTGTAGGGGCCACGATCGTTGATCGTGACGAGAACCGATCGGCCGTTCCTGAGGTTCACCACCTCGACGACGCTGCCGAAGGGCAGCGAGCGGTGCGCCGCGGTCAGCCGCCGGAAATCCATCGTTTCGCCGCTGGCGGTCCTGCGCCCCTCCTCGTCGTGGCCGTACCACGACGCCACGCCCTTTTCGATCACCTTCTCGGTTTTAACCTTGGCCGATGCCGGCAGCGCCAGCGCCAATGCACATGTCGCGGTCACGATGGCTATCGTTCGAGATTGCAATGTTCTCTCCCTGCAGCGCTGAAGATGAAGGTGCTTGCTTTCCGGCGAATGAAGATCCTTGCACCTCTTTCGGACGGCACCTCGATTACGACAAATCGCGGTGCGGCTCGGCGAAATAGAGATGCACCGCAAGGCACCGTTGGTACGTCGTCGGCTCCGGGCGCTGGAAGAGACGACTCAAAAGCGGCCGCGATGCAGCCGGCTTGACCGGACCGACTTGCCAAACCGGTGCAATGCTCTTCTGCGTTGATGCACTGGTATCCTTAGTAATGCGGGCCATTCCTACCATTTTGATCCTCCTTGTCTCTCGTTGAGCCAAGGATATGGACGATCTTAACAGAAAATCAACCGTTTTATTTTCGGGATTCTTGCGATATATAGTTAACAATGTTAATTAATATTAATGAATTTCATATAAGGCCAATGAAATTACGACGTTGCCGCATTTGTTAACTTGTTTAGAAAAAAACATGATTCGTGAAGTCTGATCTAATCCTTAAGGGTGAGAGGGCGGCCGGGGCCGCGGCATCGGCCCCGCGCCCTTTGGTATCGCGCGGAAGTGGTATAGATTGCGAAGGGCTAAATCTGCGCTTAGCGATGCGCGGCCCGCTACCTTGCAACCTGCCCATGAGGATGAAGCGAAAGGACCACCCGACAGAGACGCCCCGCCGCGGAGAAGCGCCTCTCGCGGCGCGCGGCGTCACGGGCACGGCGCACGGAGTCACAAGACCGCGCGGCGGCGATGGACCTTCGATGCCGCACCCGGCGGAGCTGGAAGCGATCTATGCGACGGCACCGATCGGCCTCGCGCTGCTCAGCACCGACCTGCGCTTTCTGCGGTTGAACAGTCGCTTCGCCGAGTTCTGCGGCATTTCCGTCGAGGATTGTCTTGGTCGGACGGTTCAGGAATTGGCGCCCGATCGCGCCGCCGCCGCCGAGATGCTTGCCCGGCGCATCATCGAAAGCGGTGAACCGGCTCGCGGCGCCGCGATCATCGGCAAGACCGCGACGGGGCCGGGGGCGCGGACGAACCACGTCGAGAGCTGGTTGCCGCTCAAGGACGGCGACGGCAGGGTGACCGGCATTTCCATCATCGCCGAGGAAATCACCAGTACCGAACATGCCGGACGGGCCTTGCAGGTCGCACATGACGAGCTGCGCGACATGCTCGAGAGCATCAGCGACGCCTTCTACGCCTTGGACCAGGATCTGCGCATCAGCTACGTCAACCGCCGCGCGGCAATGCTGTGGAAGATGCGCCCGGAGGACATTCTCGGCCGGCCTTTCGCTGAAATCTTCCCGCAGGTCCTCGGGACGAAGACCTGGGCGGAGCACCTTCGGGTCAACGAGGCGCGCCAGCCGGCCTATCTCGAGAGCATCTCCAACATCAGCAAGGTGTGGGTCGGGCGAAACATCTATCCGCGCCCCGGCGGCGGCGTTTCCGTCTATTTCCGCGACATCAGCGAGCGCAAGCACGCGGAGCAGGCGTTGCGCGACAGCGAAGAGCGCCTGCGCGCCGCGGTCGACGCGGCCGAGGTCGGCACCTGGCGGATCGATCTGCAGACCGGCGAGGATCGATGGGATGCGAGCCTCAACCGCATCGTCGGTCTGCCCGCCGCGCAAACGTCGCGCCATGCCTCGGAGAGCTACCCCCTCATCCATCCCGAGGATCGCGCAATGGCTCGGGAGGCGTGGCGGCGGTTCGTCGAGGACGGCGCACCCTATGACGTCGATTTCCGCCTCCAGCGGCCGGACGGCGAGCTGCGCTGGGTGCGCGACCGCGGACAGATCGTGCACGGCCCCGACGGCGCGCCGCTCTATGCGACGGGCGCCGTCGTCGACGTGACGCGGCGCAAATTGGCCGAGGAGAAGGTGCGCGAGAGCGAGGCGCAATTCCGCACGCTCGCCGATTCGATCCCGCAATTGGCGTGGATGGCGGAGCCGAGCGGCGCCATCTCCTGGTATAACCAAAGATGGTACGACTATACCGGCGCCACCCCGGAGCAGATGGCCGGCTGGGGCTGGCGCTCGCTGCATGACCCGGCCGTGTTGCCGCACGTCCTCCAACGATGGCGCACCTCGATCGCCACGGGCGTGCCGTTCGAGATGGTGTTCCCGCTGCGCGGCGCCGATGGCGTCTTCCGCCCGTTCCTCACGCGCGGCGCGCCATTGCGTGATGGCGAGGGCCGCGTCACGCAATGGTTCGGCACCAACACCGACATCACGGCGCAGCGCGCCGCCGAATTCGAGCTGCGCCGTCTCGCCGAGACGCTCGAAGCGCGCGTTGCCGCGCGCACGGCCGAGCTGCATGAGACGAACCGCGCGCTGACGAACGAGATCGCCGAGCGCGAGCGGGCCGAGGCGGTGTTGCGCGAGAGCGAGCAGCGCTATCGGGAGCTCTACAATCGCACGCCCATGGCGCTCCACTCGATCGATGCGCACGCCAAGCTGATCGACGTCAACGATCATTGGCTGCAGCTCTTCGGATACCGCCGCGAAGAGGTCTTGGGGCACTCGCCGGCGGAGTTCATGGACGAGAGTTCGGCGCGGCGCTTTTATGACATCGCCTGGCCCGAAATGCTCGACAGCAAGGGAACGACGCTCACATACGAGTACCGCTTCGTCAAGCACTCGGGCGAGGTCTTCGATGGAAGGGTCTCGGCGCAAGGCGAGCGCGACGCAACCGGCCGATTCGTGCGCACCTGGGCGGTCATCGCCGACATCACCCTGCAAAAACAGGCCGAGGAGCAGCTTCGCCAGGCGCAGAAAATGGAAGCGGTGGGCCAGCTCACGAGCGGCGTCGCGCATGATTTCAACAATGTCCTCGCCGCCGTCATCGGCAATCTCGAATTGCTGCAGCGCGAGGTCGAGAGCGAACGCGGCAAGCGGCTGCTGCGCGGCGCCACCCGAGCCGGCGAACGCGGCGCCAAGCTGACCGAGCAGCTTCTCGCCTTCGCGCGAAAGCAGCATCTCGCGCCGAAGCCGTTCGACGTGAACGCGCTCATCGTCGGGATGGAGGAGATGCTGTCGCGGGTGATCGGACCGGATCTGCAGGTCGAGAAAAGGCTGGCGGGCGAGCTTTGGCCGGCACTCGCCGACCCGAGCCAGATCGAGGTCGCCATCCTCAATCTCGCGCTCAATGCGCATGACGCCATGCCCGGGGGCGGCCTGCTCACCCTCGCGACTGCCAATCGGCCGGACGGCCACCCGCAATTGCCGGCCGAGCTGGCGGGAGATTTCGTCGTCATCACCGTCGCCGATACCGGGGTCGGCATGACGGACCAGGTGTTGGCGCGCGCCTTCGAGCCGTTCTTCACGACGAAGGACGTCGGCAAGGGCACCGGCCTCGGCCTCTCGATGGTCTACGGGGTCGCCAAGCAATCCGGCGGGGCGGTGACCATCGTGAGCAGCCCGGGCAAAGGTACGACGGTGTCGCTGTTCCTGCCGCGCGCGCCGGCCGTCCGCGCGGTCGAGCCGACGTCTCGCGATTTCGCTGCGGCGAGGCTCGGGAAGCGCAGTGGATGAGAATTATCGGCCGGGCGAGGATGGTTAATGGGGCATTAATGTCCCCGCCCTAGCGTCGTCTTCCCGCCGATTGGGCGGCCGATGCGAGAGGGAGGACGGGCTTATGAGGATCAGCGCCTTCCGCGTCACCAATTATCGCTCGATCATCGACTCCAGTTGGATCGACCTCGCGGACCTGACCGTCCTCATCGGCAAGAACGAATCCGGCAAGACTTCGCTGTTGCGGGCTTTGCACAAATTCAAGCCGTTCCGCGCCGCGCCCTATGCGATCGACCGCGAATGGCCGCGCGGACGCCGCCAGAGCCGCGATCCGGCCGCGGTCGTCTGCCGCGTCGGCTTCGAGCTCGACGAGCGCGAGCGGGCGGAATTGACCGGCATCGGCGACGCCGCGCGCCTCGTGCCGCCGATCGTCGTCGCCAAGCGCTATGACGGCACCTTTGCCGTCGAGCTCCCGCCCGAGCATTTCCCCGAGCGGCCGCCGCAGGCGACGATCGACGCGCTCTTCGCTCCCATCGAGGCAGCGAGCCAGGCCCATGCCGGCACGGTGCCAGGACATGTCCGTCGCGGCATTCTCGCCGAGCTTCGCCGCCTCGCCTTGGCCGGCCGCTTCGACGACCTTCTCGACTGCGAGAGCGTCATCCGCAAGGCGCTGTCGTCCCACCTTGGATCGAGCGGCGCCGAGGCGACGGGCGACCCCGAATTCATCGCAAGGCTCGCGGCGATGACGAAGGAAGCGGCGGCGGCGCTGAAGACCAGCCCTTCGATCCGTCAGATCGTCGCCGACTACGTCCTCGCCCGCCTTCCCACCTTCATCTACATGGACGATTACAGCGCCTTTCGCGGAGCGGCCCGGCTCGACCAGATCCACCGCCGCAAGCAGCAGAACGCGCTGACCGACGAGGATCGGACGCTTCTGACCATCATGGCGCTGGCCGGGCTCGACCTCGAGCGCGAGGTCGCGCAGGGCGAGTCGGAGGATCCCGCCGTCAAGGAGCAGCGCCAATACGATCTCAACGATGCCGGCCTGTCGCTGACCAACGAGATCGCCCAGCGTTGGCAGCAGCGCAAATACGAGGTCCAGTTCCGCGCCGACGGGCACGCCTTCTTCACAATGGTGAAGGATTCGGAGGGGCCGTACCTCATCCCGCTCGAAGAGCGCTCCAAAGGCTTCCAGTGGTTCTTCTCCTTCGATCTCATGTTCATGCATGAGAGCCGCGGCACCTTCGGCGGCTGCGTCCTCCTGCTCGACGAGCCGGGCCTCCATCTCCACGCCGACGCGCAGCGCGACCTCCTGGCGCGTCTCGAGGCCTATGCGCGCGAGAACCGGCTCATCTACACGACGCATTTGCCCTTCATGATCGATCTGCGCCGCCCGGAGCGCATTCGCACGGTGAGCGAGAGCGGGAACGGCACCGTCGTCGACAAGGATCTCGGCCGCGCCCAGGCCGAGGCGAAGCTGACCCTGCAGGCGGCACTCGGCATCGCGGCGGCGCGCATCTGCCTCGTCGCGCGACGCAACCTCGTCGTCGCCGGAGTCGACGATTTCCGCATCATCGGCGAAATGTCGAACCTGCTGGTGCGCTCCAGGTTTCCGGGCCTGCCCGACGATCTGCGCCTCACCGCCGCCGGCAGCGCCGCCGCCGCCGCCGCCCTTGCCGCCTTCATGGTCGGGCAGAAGACGGCGGTCGCCGTCCTGCTCGATTCCGGCGGGCCCAGCGGCGATGCGGCCGGCCGCGCCATCGCCGATTGGCTCTCGCGCTATCACCACGGACCGACCGCCCTCTTGACGGTCGGCGAGCTGCTCGGCCGCAGCGAGGCCACGGCGATCGAGGATCTGTTCGACGAGACCTTCTATCTGGCGCAGGTCCAGGGAGCGCATGAGGGCGCGTTGCGCGCGGCCGGCGTCTCGCGCGTGGTGCTGAGCGGCACCGGCCCCATCGCCAAGCGGGTCGAGCGGGCCTTCGCGGGCTACGGCGTCCCATTCGACAAGAGCGCGGTCGCGGCGCTGATCGGCGCCACCTTGAAGCGGATGCCGAGCATCGAGACCATGCGCCCCGAGACGCGCGAGCGCATCCTGCGCCTCATCGGCGCCCTCGCCGCCTCGCTCCCCGCCGACCCGCCGCGCGCAGCCGAGCGGGGCCTCGAGCTCGCCGCCGATTAGCGACCCGGCGGCACGATCGATCAAAATTTCTTAGCGCAGAGGCCGCCAAGGTTGCACAGAGGACGCAGGGCGGCTTGCTCTTGGCGTCCTCTGCGCAACCTCCGCGTCCTCGGCGCTGAAGCGTTTGGTCAATGGTTGTCCGCCGGTCCTCGCTCTCCGTTCATCTTGGCTCTACTTCGCGCTGTTAGTCGTTTCATAACGGATCGCGCGCGATAATAGTCTAGATACCTTGTCGACGAACGAGGAGCCGTTCCTGATGACAGCGCGGGACGAGACGAGCGAACGCGTCGCCGCAGGCAGCGCGCCGGCGAGCGCCGGGCTGCTGCGGCGCTTGGCCGGGCTGTTCCGGCGCCTGCGGTTCCTCAAGCGCCCCCATGGGCTTGGCGGGACCGAGCCCAATCGCGCCCGTTGGGACAGCGCGTCCTTTCCACCGTGACCGCCGCGGGGCCATTGTCATGACCGACACGATAGAGTTTCCCGCGATCCAATCGCCGGCCGGCCGCCGCAGCCACGCGCGGCATGAGACGCGCTGGTGGGCGAGCTTCGCGATCGGCGCCGAGCACCTCGAATGCTACGTCTACAACGTGTCGCTGGGCGGCGCGAAGCTGCTTTTGTTCGGCCCAGTGACGGGAGAGGCGGCGGCACTCTTCATCCCGCCCTACGGCGTCTTTCAATGCGAGGTGCGGTGGGTGACCTACCCCTTCGTCGGCGTCGAGTTCGCGCGGCTCGAGCGCCATCGCACCGCATCGCTCGTCGCGCATGCGCTGAAATCCTCGCACCGCGCCGAGATTCCGCCGCTGGCGGAGCTGATCGCCGAGGGCGGCGCCGCGGGCGTCGGCTTTATTCATCCCGAGCACGACTAAGCGGAGATGTCCGGGTTCATGCACACATGACCCGTTGGCGCCTCGCCGAGATTGCATCACGTTGATGGGCTGCGAAGCGGCCCAATGAATAAACCACGAAGACACCAAGTGCACCAAGGGACCGAGCAAACACCGTCGCCTTGGTGTCCTTGGTGTCTTGGTGGTTCAAAACCTTCTCGGCTTCGCGCGAGGCAGAAATTCCAAGATGTAGCCGATGGGACCCGCACCGGCGATTGAGCAGCAACCCCAGGAATCCTGTTTAGAAGATCATTCGGCGCTTGCCGCGGGGCCGGCATTCGGTTTGCAATCACCCTCCGATGACTTCGACGAAGGGAGGCGAGCCATGCCGAAAGAGGTGCTGCGTCCGAAGAATCTGTCGTTTCAGCCGCGCCCGACCTACCCTTATTCGCCGGGTGCCAAGGCCGGCGGCTGGATCTTCACCGCGGGGCAGGTCGCCTGGGACGAGAAGGCGGCGCTGGTCGGGCGGGGCGATGTCAGGGCGCAGACAAGGCAGGTCCTCGCCAACATCCGCTCGATCCTCGCCGAGGGCGGCGCGGCGATGACCGACGTCCTCAAATGCAACGTCTATCTCGTCGACCTCGGCCATTTCCAGGTGATGAACGAAGAGTTCGCCCGCGCCTTCCCGAGGGACCCGCCGGCGCGCACCACCGTCCAGGCGGCGCTCGCCGATCCCGAGATGCTGATCGAGATCGAGGCCGTCGCCTTTATCGGCGGCACGTAGCGGCGATACCAGATCTGGTGTCGCCACCGTGAAATGCAGATCGGATGCAGGCCGATCGGTGGGGCCGGCACAACATCTTGTGGTCGGGAAAACCGCGCCTGCGGAGCCTGGATTCGATTATCAAAGAACCGAATTGGATCTTATGACACCGAAACGGTTCCGACAAGACCCTAGACCCCCCGGCGATAGCCGCGGATGAGGCTCGCGAGCACGAGCGTTCCGACCAGCAATGCGGCGGCCGGGACCAGGATGACGAAAGCGCCCACCACGAGCACCGCCGTGGCGACCGCGAGGGCGCCAAGCACGAGCGCCCCGAGGATGAGGGTGAAAAGGCCCGGCTTCGCGAAAACCGTCCGCTGCGTCCCCGCCGAATTCGTGAAGATCCAGACCCGCGACGTGTCGCGCTTGCGCCGCGGTTCCGCGCCTGGCGGAATGATCTCAGGCTCGGCGCGTGGGCGCCGCGGCGGTGTCGAATGCTCGTCCATGATGCGATCGTTCCTCGCAAAGCTCCGCTCTTATGTGTGATCGGCGAGGCGCGATCGCAATGAGGGGGCCGGATAGGGCGTCCCGGAGCTGGTGCCGTTGGAGTGCTTGCATCGGCGTTGTGCGTCCTTCGACTTCGCTCAGGATGAGGTAAGCCGTTGATGGCAAAACGAATTCGTCCTCATCCCGAGCGAAGTCGAGGGACGCAAGACAGCCTGCCCCGAGATCGTTTCTCGCTGATCGCCAGTCATTTTTATCAGGCGGGGCGGCAAGGGGCGGCCGAGCCTGCCCCTTGCCTGAAGGTACGAGCCCGTTACTGGCCGATCTGCCCGCTGACCTTGTTTTCCTGGCTGTTCAAGGTGCGCTGTTCCTGCTTGGTGATGTGGCCGTTGTTCTGGCTCGCCATCAACCGCTCTTCCTTGCGGATGTTGCGGTCTTCCTTGTGCAGCTTTCCGGCTTGTTTCTTCGACAGCTCGCCCTCTTTCACCTCGTTCTGGATGCGCTGGTTCTGATTGGCGAGGCGGTCATTCACCTGATCGCGGCGCGGGTGGGTCTTCTCCCATTGCGTCTGCGCCATGGCGCTCGTGGCGAAACTGGTGGCGAAGAGACCGGCAACGGTCAAAGCGAGAAGCTTGCGCATGGAATTGCTGTTCATGGTTAGTCCCCTGTCAACGTGCTGAGGCGGGAAGGTCGACACCTCTGCCCAATCCTATGCTCTCCTCGCAAGCCTTATCCCCGCGCTTTCTGTGGCATTTTTCTGCGCGCCTGTGACCGCCGTCACGCCGCCGCCATGCGGCTAACCTGTCCCACCGGGGAGATCGGCCGGAACGGCGGCGCGGATTGAGTACATTCCGAGCCTGCCGACGCGATCGCCTCGCCGCTAGGCTCGTAACCGTCGAAGGCGCGGATTCCCGAGCCGCGCCAGGAGAGGAGAACGTCTCATGGATAAGGATCGGATCGCCGGATCGGCGAAGGAGATCAAGGGCGCGGTCAAGGAGGCCATCGGCAAGGCGACGGGCGATGCGAAGCTGCAGGCCGACGGCAGGGCGGACAAGGTCGAAGGCAAGGTCCAGAACGCCATCGGCGGGGTCAAGGACGCCGTGAGGGACGCGCTGACGAAATAGCGGCGCGCCCGGTTCTTCCGAAACGATCGAGGGCTGATGGAGGTTGAGTCATGAGCACACTTCTTATCATTGTCGTGCTGATCCTGCTGTTCGGCGGTGGAGGCGGCTATTACGCTCACAACCGCTACGGCGGGACCGGACTTGGCGGCATTCTTGGCGTCGTCGTCCTCGTTCTCGTCGTGCTTTGGCTGTTTGGCGGCCTTGGCGGCATGGGGAGAGTGTAGTCGAGCGGTCTGGAATCTGGCGGCTTGACCGCCGCGCCTGCGCTCAGAGGAGGTTCTGCCAAGCGCTATAGAAGATCTCTTTGACCTTCGTCGGCAGCGGGCGGTCCTTCCAACTCGCCACATCGATCGGCGTCGCCGCCTTGAAATCGTCCTCGAACATCGCTTCCATCTGCTGACCGGTCTCGCGGCCGAGCACGACGGAATCGACTTC
The DNA here is from genome assembly GCA_041488295.1 of Allostellaceae bacterium. GTDB lineage: Bacteria > Pseudomonadota > Alphaproteobacteria > ATCC43930 > CGMCC-115725 > URHD0088. Next base: position 164 of record JBGPOZ010000044.1, on the reverse strand, counting down.
GTCATTGTAGATGATGCTGCGGCGATCGAAGTTGGACGATCCGACGATCGTCCAGACGCCGTCTATGACCGCGCTCTTCGAGTGGAGAATCTCGTTGCGTGTCTCGTAGATCTTGACGCCGCCCTCCAGGAGATCGCGATAGTAGGAGCGGCCGACCGTGAAGG
>JBGPOZ010000043.1:0-24330 GCA_041488295.1 Allostellaceae bacterium | reverse complement strand
GGCTTCAGCTCGAAGCTCTTGGGCTCGCGGTAGAGGAGGGTGTCCCACACATGCATGTGGAAGATGACGCCGACGCGAAGCTGGTTGTAATAGGGGTCGACGTTCGGGATGGCGTCGCGCCAGACGACGCGCAGCGTGTCGACCGATTTCTGCGCCGCGGCGCCGTCGGGCAGCAAAAGCGTTGCAGCGCAAGCGAGCGCCGCGCAGAGTCGCGAGATCATGAAGCGTTCCTCCCGTCGCGTGCGGCGCCTTCTGACGCCGATTGACGCGATAAATTAGGTGGCGGGCTCCTCGGGGTCAACGCGGCGCGCCTCGACCGCAAACGATGACGCCTTTGAGCACGCACGCTGACTCTCGGGAGGAGGCGCGGTACGAGAAGACAGAACGTAAAGGAATTCTTACGTATTATTACGACAGCGTGAGTATCCGTGCGATTGCATTGCGGCATGATCCTCGCTGGATAGTGCCCCTGTGCACCTCGGGGGAGGCAGGAATGGACGAAAGCGCAGCGCTGACGGCAAGGCCGCCGGTGTCGGCGTATCCGCCGCAGATCGATTGGGCAAAGCCGCTGCCCGAGCACGCGCTGGGCGCGCTCCTCGATGCGGCGGTGCGGCAATTCGGCGACCGGCCCTGTCTCGATTTTCTCGGCCGTGCCTACACCTTCGCCGAGATCGGCCGCCTCGTCGACCGCGCTGCCGTCGGGCTGCAGGTGCTCGGAATCGTCAAGGGCACGCGGGTCGGCCTCTTCCTGCCGAACACGCCCTATTACGTCATTTGCTATTACGCGATCCTCAAATGCGGCGGGATCGTCGTCAATTTCAATCCGCTCTACGCCGAGCGCGAGGTTCAGCACCTCGTCGCGGATTCCGGCGTCGAGATCATGGTGACGCTCAACCTCGCACTGATCTACCCATCGGTGGCGCGCGTCCTCGGGCAGGGGAAGCTTCGACACATCGTCGTCTGCGCGATGGCCGAGATCCTGCCCTTCCCGCAGAACTGGCTCTTTCGTTTGTTGCGGCGCCGCGACATCGCGTCCTGGACGATCGATGCCGCGCACTCGTCCTTCGCGGCGCTCACCGATAATGACGGCAAACCGGCGCCGGTCGCGATCGAGCCGCGGCGCGACGTCGCCGTCCTGCAATATACCGGCGGAACGACCGGCGCGCCGAAAGGGGCGATGCTGACCCATTTCAACCTGCTCGCCAACGCGGTCCAGTGCCAGCGCTGGTTCCACGGCGCCTCGGATGCAGACCGAGTGCTCGCCATCCTGCCCTTCTTCCACGTCTTCGCCATGACGACGGCGATGAACCTCAGCATCGCCTCGGGCAGCGAGATCATCCTCATGCCGCGTTTCGACATGGCCTCGTTGCTGCGCACGATCGCGCGCAAGAAGCCAACCATCTTCCCCGGCGTGCCGACCCTGTACACCGCCATCAACAACGATCGGCGGATCAAGGAATTCGATCTCTCCTCGATCAAATATTGCATCTCGGGCGGCGCGCCCTTGCCGGTCGAGGTCAAGAGCAATTTCGAGAAGCTCACCCAATGCATGCTGGTCGAGGGCTACGGGCTCAGCGAAGCCTCGCCCGTCGTCGCCTGCAATCCGTTCGGCAGCGTCAACAAGGCGGGTTCGGTCGGGCTGCCGCTCCCAGGCACGATCATCGAGATACTCGCGCTCGACGAGGAGCCGCCGCGGCTGCTGCCCGCAGGCGAGCGCGGCGAGATCGCGATCCGCGGGCCGCAGATCATGGCCGGGTATTGGCAGAAGCCCGATGACACGGCGCGCGTCCTCCAGGACGGCAGGCTGCGCACGGGCGATGTCGGGTACCTCGACGAAGACGGCTATCTCTTCATCGTCGACCGTCTCAAGGATCTCATCATCGCCAGCGGCTACAAGATCTTCCCGCGCAACGTCGAGGAGGCGATCTACCAACATCCGGCGACCGCCGAATGCGTCGTCATCGGCGTCCCGGACGCCTATCGCGGCCAGACCGTCAAGGCCTTCGTCGTGCCGGTGCAGGGGCGAAGCCTCACCGCGAACGAGCTTCTTGCCTTCCTCAGGGACAAGCTCTCGCCGATGGAGATGCCGAAGGAGATTGAATTCCGCGCTTCGCTGCCGAAGACGGCGGTGGGCAAGCTCTCGAAAAAAGAGCTGATCGCTGAGGAAGTGGCGCGGCGGAAAGCGCAAAGCGCTTGACCGTACGGGCGTCGCGACGGGCGGCGCCAGGGCGATCGGGTGAACGAAGTAAAATCCAACACGGAGACACGGAGGGCACGGAGAAGAAGGAGTTGGGCCGCAGGGTGGCGCCGAAAAAACTCCGTGCCCTCCGTGTCTCCGTGTTGATTCTTCTTCAGATGGCGCTTCACCCGATCACCCTGAGCGGCGCCGAGTCCACTATTATGGTTAACCATTTCCACCTAAACTCCTTCCTTTGGGTGCGGCGCCTTGAGCCAAGGCTGGACCGATGAGAGGATGAGGCAACATGAAGAGCGTCGTCATCGCCGGATATGCCCGCTCGCCCTTCCACTTCGCCAAGAAGGGCGGCCTCGCGCGCGTGCGGCCCGACGAGATGCTGGCGACCGTCATCGCGGCGCTCGTCGAGCGAAGCCGCGTCAAGGCGGAGGACATCGAGGATGTCCTCGTCGGTTGCGCGATGCCGGAGGGCGAGCAGGGGCTCAACATCGCTCGGCTTGCAAGCTTCCTCGCGAAGCTGCCGGTCACCGTCGGCGGCGCCACGGTCAACCGCTTCTGCGGCTCATCGATGCAGGTCATCCACATGGCGGCGGGGGCGATCCAGCTCGATGCCGGCGAGGTCTTCATCTGCGCCGGCGTCGAATCGATGAGCCGCATTCCGATGGGCGGCTTCAACCCGCTGCCGCATCCGGGGCTCATGAAGGATTTTCCCCAGGCCTACATGTCGATGGGCGAGACTGCCGAGAACGTCGCGCGCAAATATCAGGTGACGCGCGAGCAGCAACAGGAATTCGCCGTCGCGAGCCACAAGAAGGCGGCGGCGGCACAGCAGGGCGGAAAATTCAAGGACGAGATCGTGCCGATCAAGAGCCGCGATGGGATCGTCGCCGAGGATGGGTGCATCCGCGCCGATACGAGCGAAGCGGCGCTCGCCGGCCTCTCACCCGCTTTCGCCACCGATGGAACGGTGACCGCCGGCACCTCGTCGCCTCTGACCGACGGCGCCTCGGCGGTCCTCGTCTGTACCGAGGATTACGCAAAGCGCAACAAGCTGCAGATCCTGGCACGGCTGAAAAGCATCGGCGTCGCCGGCTGCGCGCCCGAGATCATGGGCATCGGCCCGGTCGCCGCGACCAAGAAGGCGCTGCAGCGTGCCGGGCTCGAGATGAAGGACATCGACATCGTCGAGCTGAACGAAGCCTTCGCCTCGCAGGCGCTCGCCTGCATGCGCGATCTCGGCATCGATGCCGGGAAGGTCAATTTGGATGGCGGAGCGTTGGCGCTCGGCCACCCGCTCGGCGCGACGGGCGCGCGCATCACCGGCAAGGCGGCGGCGCTCTTGAAGCGCGAAGGCAAGCGCTACGCCTTGGCGACGCAATGCATCGGCGGCGGGCAGGGAATCGCGACGATCCTCGAGGCGGTGTGATGCAAAGAAAACTCTTGAACCACGAAGACACGAAGACACGAAGACACGAAGGAAATACGATGCGCGTTCCGCGCGTCTCCCCCTCCCCAACCCTCCCCCGCTTGCGGGGGAGGGCACATCGAATTTCCCTCCCCCGCTTGCGGGGGAGGGCAGGGTGGGGGCTTCGTGTCTTCGTGGTTCAGAATTCCCTTTGGAGATCGCGATGACCGTCAAGAAGGCCGCCGTCATCGGCGCCGGCGTCATGGGCAGCGGCATCGCGGCGCAGATCGCCAATGCCGGAACGCCAGTCGTGCTGCTAGACATCGTCGCGAAGGGCGCCGAGAACCGCAGCGCCATCGCCGAAGGCGCCGTGGCTCGCATGCTGAAGAGCGAGCCCGCTGCCTTCATGCACCCGAAGAACGCGCGGCTCATCGCGACCGGCAACCTCGAGGACAACCTCGATCTCGTCAAGGATTGCGACTGGATCGTCGAGGCGGTGCTCGAAGACCCCGCCGTCAAGCGTGCGCTTTACGAAAGACTCGAGGCGGTGCGCAAGGACGGCTCGGTCGTTTCCTCCAACACCTCGACGATCCCGCTCGGCGTCTTGACGAAGGACATGCCCGAGCGTTTCCGTCGCGACTTCCTCGTCACGCATTTCTTCAATCCGCCGCGCTACATGCGCCTCCTCGAGATCGTCGCCGGCCCCGAGACGCGCGGCGATGCGGTCACCGCGATCGGAGATTTCTGCGACGTGGCGCTCGGCAAGGGCGTCGTGCGCTGCAAGGACAGACCCGGCTTCATCGCCAACCGCGTCGGCGGCCTCTGGATCCAGGCGGCGATCAACGCAGCGATGGATCTCGGCCTCTCCGTCGAGGAAGCCGACGCCATCATGGGGCGGCCCTTCGGCATGCCGAAGACCGGCGTTTTTGCGCTCATGGATCTCGTCGGCCTCGACCTCATGCCGCACGTCGCAGCGAGCATGAAGCGCACCTTGCCGCCGGACGATCCCTACGTCCGCATCATCCGGTTTCCCGAGCTGTTCCAGAAGATGATCGCCGAGGGCTATACCGGCCGGAAAGGGAAGGGCGGCTTCTATCGCCTCAACCGCGACGGCGGCGGCCGGGTGAAGGAGGCGATCGATCTCAAGACCGGGCAATACCGTCCAGCGGAAACGCCGCGCCTCGACAGCCTCGAAGCGGTCGCGCGCGGTGATCGCGGCGCGTTGCTGCGCGGGCGCGACCGCGGCGCCGAATTCGCCCGCCGCGTGCTCGGCCAGACCCTCTCCTACGCCGCCGCGCTCGTGCCGGAGATCGCCGACGACATCGTCGCGGTCGACGAGGCGATGCGGCTCGGCTATGGCTGGAAGCTGGGACCGTTCGAGCTCATCGACCAGATCGGCGTCGACGCCTTCACCGCCAGCCTGCGCTTTGCGCAAGCGCCGGTGCCGCCGCTGCTCGAGAAGGCGGCGGGCCGCTCCTTCTACCGCGTCGAGGCGGGGCAGCTTCAGCATCTCACCATCGCCGGCGAGTATGCGCCCGTGACGCGCGCGCCCGGCATCCTCCTTCTCGCCGATGTGAAGCGCCGCGCGCAGCCGCTTGCCAAGAACGGCTCGGCCAGCCTCTGGGACCTCGGCGACGGCGTCGCCTGCCTCGAGTTCCACAGCAAGATGAACGCGCTCGACCAGGACAGCCTCGGCATGCTGGCGACGGCGCTGCAGATCGTCGGCACCAAGATGAAGGCGCTCGTCATCTATAACGAGGGCAGCAATTTCTCGGTCGGCGCCAATATCGGCATCGCGCTCTACGCCGCCAACATCGCGCTCTGGCCGGCGATCGAGGAGAGCGTCGCCGGGGGGCAGAAGGCGTACAAGGCGCTCAAATACGCGCCCTTCCCGGTGGTCGGCGCGCCGGCCGGCATGGCATTGGGCGGCGGCTGCGAGATCCTCCTCCATTGCGCCGCCGTGCAGGCGCATGCCGAAACTTATATCGGCCTCGTCGAGACCGGCGTCGGCCTCGTGCCGGGTTGGGGCGGCTGCAAGGAGACTTTGACCCGCCACATGCTGAACGCGAAGCGGCCGGGCGGCGCGATGCCGGCGGTGAGCCAAGCCTTCGAGCAGATCGCCCTCGCCAAGGTCTCGAAATCGGCGGCGGAAGCGACGGATTTCCTTTACCTGCGCCCCTCCGACGGCATCACCATGAACCGCGACCGCCTGCTCGCGGACGCCAAGGCGAAGGCGCTTGCCCTCGTCACGGACTATAAGCCGCCCGAGCCGCCGGTCGTGAAGCTGCCGGGACCCTCGGCGCGCGCCGCGCTGGCGCTCGCCGTCGGCGATCTGCAGCGCGCGGGCAAGGCGACCAAACATGACGGAATCGTCGCCGGCCGCCTCGCCGAGGTGCTGAGCGGCGGCGATACCGACATCATCGACGAGATCGGCGAGGACCAGCTGACCGCTCTCGAGCGCGCGGCCTTCATGGCCTTGATCCGCGAACCCGCGACCTTGGCGCGGGTCGAGACGATGCTCGAAACCGGCAAGCCGCTGCGCAATTAAGGAACGTTGGGGTTACCGCGAAGGGACACGCAAGAGGGAAAGGGGGATAGGGGGATGATTTGGAGATGGGGAGATCGATTTTTTTTCGGCGCCGGAGGCGCCAAGCGGATCATCCCCTCATCTCTTCTCATCCCCTTATCCCCTTATCAATTCCCCTCCGCGTCTCTGCGCTCACCAATTCTGAGGCACCGACATGACGACCTATAAGGCGCCGCTGCGCGATTATCGCTTCGTTCTCGAAGAGCTGTTCGATGTCGGCGCGCTCGCGACATTGCCCGGCTACGAGGACGCGACGCCCGATACGATCCGCGTCGTGCTCGAGGAAGGCGGCAAGTTGTGCGAGGAGGTGCTGTTCCCGCTCAATCGCCCGGGCGATGAAGAGGGCTGCACCTTCGAGAACGGCGTCGTCCGCACGCCCAAGGGCTTCAAGGAGGCGTACACGATTTTCCGCGAGGGCGGTTGGACCGCGGTCGCGTGCGAGCCGGCCTATGGCGGGCAGGGCCTGCCCTACACCGTCAATTTCTGCCTCGAGGAGATGATCTGCTCGGCCAATCTCTCCTTCGGCATGTATCCGGGGCTCTCGCACGGCGCCTATCGCGCGCTTCTCCTCCACGGCAGCGACGCGCAGAAGCAGCAATATTTGCCGCGCCTCGTCGACGGCACCTGGTCGGGGACGATGTGCCTCACCGAGCCGCATTGCGGCACCGATCTCGGCCTCATCCGCACCAAGGCGGAGCCGATCGCCGACGGCGCCTACAAGATTTCGGGCACCAAGATCTTCATCTCGGCGGGCGAGCACGACCTCACGGAGAACATCCTTCACCTCGTTTTGGCGCGCCTGCCCGATGCGCCCTCGGGGACGCGCGGCATCAGCCTTTTCCTCGTGCCGAAGTTTCTGGTCGGCGACGACGGCGCGGTGGGCCCACGCAACGATGCGCGCTGCGGCTCGATCGAGCACAAGATGGGGATCAAGGCATCCTCGACCTGCGTCATGAATTTCGACGAGGCGACGGGTTGGCTCGTCGGCAAGCCGCATGGCGGCATGCGCGCCATGTTCTCGATGATGAACAGCGCCCGCCTCGGCGTCGCCTTGCAGGGCCTCGGCATCGGCGAGACCGCCTATCAGAGCGCGCGGGCCTATGCGAGCGAGCGCCTTCAGGGCCGTGCGCTCAGCGGCGTCAAGGCCAAGGACAAGCCCGCCGATCCCCTCATCGTCCACCCCGACATCCGCCGCATGCTCCTCACCATGAAGGCGCAGAACGAGGCGGCGCGCGCGCTTGCCGCCTGGATCGGCATCAACATCGACGTCTCCGAGAAGCACCCCGACCCGGCCGAGCGCGACGCCGCCGAGGATCTCGTCGCCTTGATGACGCCGATCTTGAAGAGCCAGTTCACCGATGGCGGATTTGCCGCCGCCAATCTCGGCGTCCAGATCCTGGGCGGCCACGGCTACATCCGCGAGCACGGGATGGAGCAGCTCGTGCGCGACGCGCGGATCACGCAGATCTATGAGGGTGCGAACGGCATCCAGGGCCTCGACCTCGTCGGCCGCAAGCTGCCCATGCATAATGGCCGCCTGTTGCGGCGATTCTTTCATCCGGCCGAGCGCTTCATCGCCGAGCACAAGGACGAGCCGGCGCTCCAGGAATTCGTCCTTCCCTTCGCCAAGGCCTTCGGCAAGCTGCAGCAGGCGACCGTGCTGGTGGCGCAGCGCGGCATGCGCGATCCCGAAGAAGCGGGCGCGGCAGCGAGCGATTATCTCCGCCTCTTCGCGCTCACCGCCTACGCCTTCATGTGGGCGAAGATGGCGGCGGCGAGCCTGCCGAAGCTGGGCGGTGAGGAAGCCTGGTTCTACAAAGGGAAGCTCGCAACCGCGCGCTTCTTCATGACGCGAATGCTGCCGGAGACGTCGTCCCTCCTCACCATCATCAGCGCCGGCGCGAAGCCGCTGATGGAGCTGGCGGCGGAGGAGTTTTAGCGCTGCCTCGTCCCGCCGGAGCGAGTGGAGCAAGGGAGGCGACGATGGCGAACGACACGGTGCTGCTTCACATCGAAGGTGTCGTTGCGACGGTCGAGCTGAACCGGCCAAAGGTGCTGAACGCGCTCGACGCCGCGCTTGCCGAGGGTCTTGCTTCGGCATTCGAGCGCATCGAAGATGATCCGAGCCTCCGCGTCGTCGTGCTGAAGGGCGCCGGCACCGGCTTCATGGCGGGCGGCGACATCCGGCAGTTCCAGGAGACGATGCATCTTTCGCCGGCCGAGCGCCGCGCCTGGTTCGAGCGCTTCATCCATCGCGTCCATCCGATCATCATCGCGATGCGCCGCTTGCCGATCCCCGTCATCGCCGCTGTCCACGGCGCCGTCGCCGGGATCGGCATGAGCCTCATGATGGCCGCCGATCTCGCGCTCGCCGCCGAGGATTCGGTCTTCACTTTGGCGTATTGCCGCCTCGGCACCAGCCCCGATGGCGGCTCGACCTTTTTCCTGCCACGCCATGTCGGCAGCAAGAAAGCGATGGAGATCGCCCTCCTCGGAGATCGTTTCGATGCCCAAACGGCGCTGCGGCTCGGCCTTGTCAACGACATCGTGCCGGCGGCGGCGCTCGCCGATCGCGTCGCCGCGCTGGCGGCGCGCCTCGCCGCGGGTCCGGCCGAGGCCTATGCAGCGACCAAGCGCCTCATCGACCAGTCCGGCACCACAACGATCGCCGCGCAGCTTCAGGCCGAGGCGGAAAGCTTCGCGCGCTGCGCCGCCACCCCGGACTTCGCCGAGGGCGTCGCCGCGTTCCTGGAAAAGCGCCCGCCGAAATTCGGCTGAGCCACCCGCTCCGCACGACAACATTAACGCTTTCTTGTGACCCTTTAGGGTATGCGCAGAGGGTTCCGGCCGTGTGAATGCGGCCTGGAAGCGACGTTCCCGTCGGAGGCAAGAGGCAATGCCGAGGACACTGCCGGCGACGATTCGTGACTCTGCCGCGGCGGTCGAGCTGCCGCTCGATGCCATGGCGGCCTATCCCGGCGCGACGGCGGTCATCGGCGCGGATGGCGAGTTCTACAATGCGAGCGGTGCCGCCGCCTCGCTCGTCGAGCGGCTGCACGAAAGCGGCTGCTGGAGCGACGTCGTCGCGGCGACGACGCACGCGGTTCGCACCGGCGCCGCCGCCGTCGAGCTGTTCGAGCCGCCCGGCGCGCACGGGCCGATCGAGGCGACCTTGCTGCCGATCCTCGGAACGTCGCGGGTGCTTGCCCTGTTCCGGCCGGTCGGCTTCGAGCAATTGCTGCGGCAACGTCTGATCGAGAGCCGGCAGCGCTACAAGGACCTCGTCGATCTCGCCGGAGATTTCTCCTGGGAGACCGACCGCGACGGGCGCTTCAGCTTCATCTCGCCCGATGGCGCGCTCGATTGGGCGGCGCAGGACATGATCGGCCGCCATGCCACCGAATTCCTCATCGAAGCGACGGCGGAAGACGAAGGCGCGGCCTTTGCCGCCCGTCGCCCGGTTCGCGATGCCGAGCTACGATTCTGCCGAGCCGATGGGTCCGATGAATGGCTCAGCATCCGCGCGATGCCGCTTCTCGACGCCGACGGTGCGTGGTGCGGCGCGCGCGGCCTCTGCCGTAAGGTGACCGATGAACGCCGACGCGAAGGCGACGCGGCGCAAGGTCTCCTCCACGACCGGCTTGCCGCCCATCTCGTTCGCACGACTGGCGCCGAGGCAGACCCGGAGCAGGCGCTGCGCGCAGCACTCTCGGCGACCGGGCTCGCCATTGCCGCCGTCGGCGGGTTAGTGTTGCGATCGGGCTCGGCCGGCGAATCCTTTCTCGCCGCGCATTGGGGCGATCCGGCCGATGTGGCGATCGTCGGCGCGGCACGCGGATTGCTCGTCTCTCAGGGCGGCCGCGCTCTTGCCCGCGACGACGGGCACATGCTTGCCGCAGTCACGCGCTTCAATGAGGCGACCAACGGCGTCGTCGCGCTGTGGCGTCCGCCCGGGCTCACTCCGTTCGCGTCGGAGGACCGCGCCGCGCTTGCCACGACCTGTGAGCTCCTCGGCTCCGTCATCGAGCAACAGACCCGGCATGAGCGGGCGATGGCGCTGTCGCGCACCGATCCGCTGACCGGCCTTCTCAACCGCCGCGGTTTCGCCGAGGAGGTGAGCCGCCGCGTCGCCCGGCTCGCCCGCTCGCCGGCACCCGCCTGCCTCGCCTTCATCGATCTCGACAATTTCAAGCTCGTCAACGACGCGCGCGGCCACGATGCCGGCGACGCCGCACTTCTCGAGCTTTGCCGGATCCTGCACGAGAACTCGCGGAGCGGCGATCTCATCGCCCGCCTCGGCGGCGATGAGTTCGTGATGTGGCTCGACGGCGTCGGCGAGGCCGCCGCGACGCGCCGCGGCGAGGCGATCGTCGCCGCGTGCCGGCGCCTTGCCGATCTCACCGGCGCCCCCGCCCGACCGCTCGGCGTCTCGGTCGGGCTCGCAATCTATGATCCGGATCGGCCGGAGACCGCGGATGCGCTTCTCGCGCGCGCCGACGGCGCCATGTATGCGGCGAAGCGCCGCGGCGGCGGCGCCCTCAGCCACGCAGCTCCCGCTGCCGCCGGGGGGACGGGGGCGGCGGCATGATCGGTCTGCTCCAGCGCGTCTTTCGCGGCCGCCGCGACGACACCATCTCTTACGAGGAATCGAAGCGGCTCTCCGGCAGCACCGATCCGGCGGAGCGGCGGCGCGTCGCGCGCTATGACGGCGTTCGGCCCGAGCTTCTCTATTTCCTCGCCAACGACCCCGACCCGTCGGTCCGCGCGGCAGTCGCCGGTAACAGCGCGACGCCGATGCAGGCCGATCTCCTCTTGGCGCGCGACGGCGACGAGGCGGTCCGACGGGATCTCGCGCGCAAGATCGCGCAGCTCGCTCCCGGCCTCAGCGCGCAGGAGAGCGACCGTCTGCAGCACGCGACCTACGAGGTGCTCGAGATCCTGGTGCGCGACCAGATCACCAAGGTGCGCCAGATCATCGCGGAGACGTTGAAGAATGTGGTGGACGCTCCGCCCGAGATCATCCGGCGCTTGGCGCGCGACTTCGAGATCGCCGTCGCCGGGCCGGTCCTGCAATTCTCGCCGGTGCTGAGCGACGGCGATCTGATCGAGATCATCGGCAATGCGCCGACCGCCGGTGCCGCCGAGGCGGTGGCGCGCCGCGCGGGCGTCAGCGAAGCGCTGGCCGATGCGATCGACCGCTCGGGCGACGTCGCCGCGATCACCGCTCTCCTCGAGAACCCGAACGCGCAGATCCGCGAGGAGACGCTCGACCGGCTGGTCGACCGCGCCCCGAAAATCATTCCCTGGCATCGGCCGATGGTCGGCCGTCCGCGCCTCTCAGGCAATGCCGCTCGCCGCCTTGCGACCTTCGTCGCCGCAAATCTTCTCGAGACGCTGCGGGCGCGCAAGGATCTCGACCCCGAGACGACGCGGGAAGTCGCCTCGGTCGTCATGCGCCGCCTTGCGGAAGAGGGAAGCCCCGTCGCGTCGCCCGGCGCCGGAACGGCCCCCGCCGGCCAATCGGTGCCGGCCGCGGACCGCGCGCGCAAGATGTACGAGGCCGGCAAGCTCAACGACGAGGCGTTGCTGACCGCGCTCCGGCAGGGCGATCGCGCCCTCGTCCGGGCCGGCCTTGCCGTGCTGTCGGGCATGCCGATCGCCGGCGTCGACAAGGTTTTGGCGGCGCAGAGCGCCAAAGGTATCGTCGCTCTTGCTTGGCGAGCCGGGCTCGGGATGCGGACGGCCATCCGCCTCCAGGTCGTGCTCGGTCGCGTCGCGCAATCGGCGGTGCTCGAGCCGCGTCCGGATGGCGGCTATCCGCTCACCGAAGAGGCGATGCGCTGGCAGCTCGATTTCCTGACCGGCGGCGCGGCGCGCTGAGCGCGCGCCCTCGATCGAACGCCACTCAGCGGTCAAGATCGGCGCGCGTCAGGATGCCGGCATCCTCCGGCGGGGCGTTGAGGCGGTCGAGCGGGAAGATCGGCCGGCGCACGCGGGAGAAGCGCAGGCGGTCGTTGTCCGAGGTGGTGACGCCTTCGCCGTCGCACGTGATGGTCGCCGCGGCGATCGGCGCAAAGCCGGCGCGGTAGTGGATGCGCGATTTCAGCAGCAGGAAGCGCTTCGTCTTGGGGTCGATCCCGAGGCTGGTGAAGACGCCCTGATCCCACGGCTCGTGGTGGCGCGAAACGATGACGATCTCGACCTTGCCGGTGTCGAGCACGGCGCTCGGCCCCATCGTCACCGTGACCCCGGTATACATGGGCCCGCGAACGACCCACTCGCCGTCGGACAGGGTTCTGACGCGTCCGGTGATCTCGAAGGGTTCGCCGCGGCGACCGATCGCCGGCATGTCGGTGCGTCCGCCAAGGCGCAAGGTCACCGTGGAGCCCACTCCCGCCTTCGCCATCGCCGCCACCGCCGCGGGGTCGCATACCGCCGCCACGGCGACATCCTCGAGGCCCTGGCGGATGACTTCGCGGATCACCGTCATGACGTCCTCGGTGCCGCCCGAGCCGACATTGTCGGCGTGGTCGAGGAGGAGCACCGGTCCATCGGCACCTTCCGCCGCCTCCTTGGCGCGCGTCAGCGCGGCGCCGAGCGGCTCGTGCCGGTAGAGAAAATCGGCGCGTTGCGCCCAGGCGGCATCGAGCAGCTCTTGCGTCGCTCGGCGCGCGGCGGCGGCATCGCCATCGGCGATGCAGATCGCGGACAGGCCGGCCGCCGGCGTGTCGGCGAGCGGGAAGCCGCCGAAGATCGTGGCGGCGAGCAGACCTTCGGCTTCCTTGGCTCTTGCGAGGGCGATGAGGCTCTTCATCGGCTCGTCATCGGTGCCCATGCGCAATGTCTGGGCGAGGAGCGGTCGGCGCCCCCACGCCATCACCGGCCGCGCCGTGCCGGCGAGCGCGCGCAGCAGGATCGTCCCGACCTGCTTGCCGACCGCGTACATGTCGACATGCGGATAGGTCTTGTAGCCGATGAGGGCGGTGCAGTTCGCCACCATCTTGTCGCTGAGATTGGCGTGGAGGTCGCAGGTGACGGCGATCGGCAGGGTGGGCGCCACGATGCGCATACGCTCGAGCAAGGTGCCCTCGCCATCCTCGGTCGTCTCGGCGACCATCGCGCCGTGGAGATCGAGCATCGCCGCGTCGCACCCCTTGGCCACCGCCTCGAGGATGGCGCCCGACATGCGCTCATAGGCATCGGCCGTGACGGGCCCGCTCGGCATCGCTTCGGCGGCGACGGGAGTCACGATCTCGGCGCCTGCCGCCCGCGCCAAGTCGATATAGGCCGCCATCGGCATGCCCGTCCCCTCATAGGCGCGCAGCGCCTCGGCGCCGAAATAGGCGCCCCAATCGACGAAGCGTCGCCAATCCGTCGGCACCGGCGAAAAGGTGTTGGTCTCGTGCTTCATCATGGCGATGAGAAGACGCATCGCTCACTCCTTGTCGCGGAGCCGGTCGGGGTCGTAGAGCCGGTCCGGCGACACCTCGGGCGCGGCGATCGTCGCGGTCTTGCCGTCGCGCAGGGCGCGAAAGAAGCAGCTCCGCCGGCCGGTGTGACAGGCGACGCCCGTCTGGTCGACGCGCAGGAGAAGGGTGTCGCCGTCGCAATCGAGTCGCATCTCGACGAGACGCTGGGTCTGGCCGGACCGTTCGCCCTTGCGCCAAAGCCGCCGGCGCGAGCGCGACCAGTAACAGACGGCGCCGGTCGCGATCGTTTCCTGCAGCGCGTCGCGGTTCATCCACGCCATCATCAGCACCTCGCCGCTATCGTGCTGTTGCGCGATGGCGGGAACAAGGCCGTTCGCATCGAAGGCGACCGCCGTCAGAAAGTCGACGGGTTTCGATTTGTCTCGCGCTCTGTCCTGCGGGTCCATTCCTCTGCTCCGATCTCGGCTCGACGCCCGATTGTCTCCCGCGCGCTCGGTCCGCGCAATTCACCCGTTCGCGGCCCTGGTTCGCGGCGGGACGATCCCGTTCGCGTCAGCCGCGGGAAACCGCGTCGGTCGGGTCCGATTGCGCCCCTCCTGCTCTCACGCTTGTCAGAACGACCGCCGTCGATCTAGGTTGGCGCCACAACAAGGCGACGGGCATCGCACCCGGCGCCAGCTCAGGGTAGGTACGCTTGACGGATTCGATCCTCGAGACTGAAGGTCTCACGAAGGAGTTTCGTGGTTTCACGGCCGTGCGCAACGTCGATCTGCGCATCCGCCGCGGCACGATCCACGCCCTCATCGGCCCGAACGGCGCCGGCAAGACCACGGTCTTCAACCTTCTGACGAAATTCCTCGAGCCGACCGCCGGGCGCATTCTCTACAAGGGGCGCGACATCACGCGCGAGAAGCCGGCCGCGGTGGCGCGGCTCGGGATCGGGCGGTCGTTTCAGATTTCCGCTGTCTTCCCGCACCTCACCGTGCGCGAGAATGTGCGGATCGCCTTGCAGCGGCAGCTCGGCACCTCGTTTCATTTCTGGAAAGCCGAGCGCAGCCTCGAAACATTGCATGAGCGCGCCGATGCGTTGGTCGAAGCGGTCGGCCTCGGCGAATTCGTGCAGGTGCTGGCGGTCGAGCTGCCCTATGGCCGCAAGCGCGCTCTCGAGATTGCGACGACCCTGGCGCTCGATCCCGAGATGCTGCTGCTCGACGAGCCGATGGCGGGGTTAGGCCACGAAGACATCGCGCGGATCTCCGCGCTTGTCCGCGAGGTGGCGAAGGACCGCACCGTGCTCATGGTCGAGCACAATCTCTCGGTCGTCGCCGATCTCTCAGATACCATCACCGTCCTGACGCGCGGCCAGATCCTGACCCAAGGCAGCTATGCCGAGGTCTCGAAAAATCCGGAGGTGATCGAGGCCTATATGGGGACCGGCCATGGCTGAGGCCGCCGTGCTCGCCAAACCGCTGCTCGAGGTCCGGGATCTCCAGGCCTGGTACGGCGAATCGCACATCCTGCACGGCATGAGCTTTGCGGTCGGCGAGGGCGAGGTCGTGACCTTGCTCGGCCGCAACGGCGCCGGGAAGACGACGACATTGCGCGCCATCATGGGAATTGTGGCGCAGCGCCGCGGCCACGTCATGTTCGAGGGCGAGGAGCTGATCGACCGCGCCTCGAACCGGATCGCGCGCCGCGGCATCGCCTATTGCCCGGAAGAGCGCGGCATCTTCGCCAGCCTCAATGTCGAGGAGAATTTGTTGCTGCCGCCGGTCGTCCGTCCCGGCGGCATGAGCGTCGAGGAAATCTACGTGCTCTTTCCCAACCTCGCCGAGCGGCGGCGGAGCCAGGGGACCAAGCTCTCGGGCGGCGAGCAGCAGATGCTGGCGATCGGCCGCATCTTGCGCACCGGGGCGCGGCTTCTCCTGCTCGACGAGCCGACCGAGGGCTTGGCTCCGGTCATCGTCCAGCAGATCGGCGCGATCATCCGCACCTTGAAGGAAAAGGGCTTCACCATTCTGCTCGTCGAGCAGAATTTCCACTTCGCCGCGACCGTGGCGGATCGGCATTGCGTCGTCGAGCACGGTCGCGTCATCGATCAGATCCGGGGCGACGACATCGCGGGCCAACTCGACAAGCTGCACGAATATCTCGGCGTCTGAGGCGATCTATGTCCCAATGGAGGAATATGGGATGATTTTCGACCGCGTACGTGGCCTCGCCGCGGCTTGCCGGTGATTTGCGCATGATCCCGCTGCTCGGAATCCCGCCCCAGGCGCTGTTCGGCCAGCTCCTTCTCGGCCTCATCAACGGCGCCTTCTACGCCATGCTGAGCCTCGGCCTCGCCGTCATCTTCGGACTCCTCAACATCATCAACTTCACCCATGGCGCGCAGTACATGATGGGCGCCTTCTGCGCCTGGTTCCTCCTGAACCTTCTCGGCATCGGCTATTGGCCCTCGCTCATCATCGCGCCGATCGCCGTCGGCATCTTCGGCATGCTGCTCGAGCGCGCCTTCCTGCGGTGGATCTACAAGCTCGATCACCTCTACGGGCTGCTTCTCACCTTCGGCCTCGCCATCATCATCGAGGGCTTGTTCCGCCAGCAATACGGCTCCTCCGGCCAGCCCTATTCGATCCCCTCGCAGCTTGCCGGTGGGTGGAATCTCGGTTTCATGTTCCTGCCGATCTACCGCGCTTGGGTCATCGCTGCCTCGGCGATCGTCTGCCTGGGCACCTGGTTCCTCATCGAGCGCACGCGGCTCGGGGCATATCTGCGCGCCGCCACCGAGAATCCGGTCCTGGTCCAGGCTTTCGGGATCAACGTGCCGCGCATGGTCACGTTGACATACGGTTTCGGCGTCGGCCTTGCCGCCCTTGCCGGCGTCATGGCCGCGCCGATCTACCAGGTGAGCCCGCTGATGGGATCGAACATCATCGTCGTCGTCTTTGCCGTGGTGGTGATCGGCGGCATGGGCTCGATCCTCGGCGCCATCCTCAGCGGCTTTGCGCTGGGGCTCGTCGAGGGCTTGACGAAAGTCTTCTATCCGGAGGCCTCGAGCACGGTCATCTTCGTCATCATGGCGATCGTGCTTTTGGTAAAGCCGGCCGGTCTCTTCGGCCGGGCGAGTTGAGGAGGCGGTATGCGCCACGAACCCTCGCGATGCCCCTCCCTTTCTATCGTCATGCCCGCGAAAGCGGGCACCCAGGGGGACCGGTACCGTCGTCGGACACACGGCTCCTGGGTCCCCGCTTTCGCGGGGACGACGAGGAAAGCGCTGAAACCACCACATTTTCCGGCTGTCGCGGCGGATGAAGCGCAGGGTCGTCGCGGGGACGCCCGGGAAACCCCTACCGATGATCTACGGGAGGGCTGAGAGAATGGCGACTGCCTCGACGGCGCCCCTTTCGCGCAAGCAATCCGCACTCAATTCCGGTCACCTCCTTGCCGCATTGCTCATCGGGCTCGCCCTCGCCGCGCCCTTCGTGCTCTATCCCGTCTTCCTCATGAAGGCGCTGTGCTTCGCGCTCTTCGCCTGCGCCTTCAACCTCCTCATCGGCTATGTCGGCCTCCTCTCCTTCGGCCATGCCGCCTTCATGGGCGGGGCCTCCTATGTGACGGCGCACTGCGCGAAGGTCTGGGGCTTTCCGCCGGAATTGGCGATCCTCGCCGGCGTCGCCGCGGCGGCGGTGCTCGGCACGGTGTTCGGTTGGATCGCGATCCGCCGCCAGGGCATCTACTTCGCGATGGTCACCCTGGCGCTGGCGCAAATGCTGTTCTTCTACGCGCTGCAGGCGCCTTTCACGCATGGCGAGGACGGCATCCAGGCGGTGCCGCGCGGGCGCTTTCTCGGCCTCGTCGATCTCGGCGAGTCGAGCAATCTCGCCATGTACTACTTCGTCCTCGCGATCTTCCTCCTCGGTTTCTTCATCATCCATCGCACCATTCACTCGCCCTTCGGCCAGGTGCTGAAGGCGATCCGCGAGAACGAGCCGCGCACCATCTCGCTCGGCTACAAGACGGACCAGTACAAGCTGGTGGCCTTCATCCTCTCGGCAACCCTCGCCGGTCTCGCCGGCGCCACCAAATCGCTCGTCTTCCAGCTCGCCTCGCTGACCGATGTCGATTGGACCATGTCGGGCGAGGTCGTCCTCATGACCCTGGTCGGCGGGCTCGGTACCGTGCTGGGGCCGGTGGTCGGCGCCTTCATCGTCGTGACGATGGAGAACTATCTCGCGCAATTCGGTTCCTGGGTGACGATCATCCAGGGCGTCGTCTTCGTCCTCTGCGTCCTGACCTTCCGCCGCGGCGTCGTCGGCGAGATCGCGCATCTGCTGCGCCAGCGGAAGAACGGCAAGGCGGGGTAAGGAACGGCCTCGCACCGCCGGGATCGCGGTGTCGCCCCGGGCGTGTCATACTCGCGCCAAGGGTGCGATGGTCCCGCAGGTATGGTAACGCGCGGCGCGTGCCGGTGTTGACGTCGGTGCGGGATGGTACCGGGCGGGCGACGGTCGGAAAGGTCGGCCGGATGATGCGTGCGACAGAGACGCGAGCGCGATCGATGAAGGTTCGCCCCTGGCGATGGGCGTGCCTTGGTGTCGCGTTGCTTTGGTGCGGTGCCGCCGTGGCGCAAGGCGAGGCGCCTGGGCTGACGCCGCAGATCTTCGATGCCGTGGTTGCCTTGCACGCCGAGATTCCCGCCACGGCGCGTACTGCGCCCTATCTTGGGACCGAGCGCGAGGGCGCCGGAATCGTCATCGACGGCGATGGGCTCGTCGTCACGATCGGCTATCTCGTCACCGAGGCGATGGCGATCGAATTGACGCCGACCAACGGCAAGCCGGTCTCGGCGACGCTCGTCGGGCTCGACAATGACAGCGGCCTCGCCCTGGTCCGCGCGGCGCTGCCGCTCGGCGTCAAGCCGCTGCCGCTCGGCCGTTCCGAGAACCTCGCCGAACGTGCGCCGGTGCTGATCCTCGGCGCCGGCGGGCCAGAGGCGGCGCAAGGCGCGCGGGTGGTCTCGCGGCGGTCCTTCGCCGGCTATTGGGAATATCTCCTCGACAACGCGATCTTCACCGCACCACCGCATCCCGCCTGGAGCGGCGCCGCGCTGGTCGGCGCCGATGGCAAGCTGCTCGGCATCGGTTCGCTCGTCGTCCACGACGCGGCTCCCGGCACCGCTCTCGGCGGCAACATGTTCGTGCCGGTCGATCTCCTCAAAGCCGCTATGGGCGATCTCCTGGCGTCCGGCCGTCCCGGCACGCCGCCGCGTCCCTGGCTCGGCGTCAACCTGCAGGAGCGCGACGGCAAGCTCGTCGTCGTCCGCGTCTCGGATGAAGGACCCGCCCAGCGGGCCGGCCTGGCGCGCGGCAGCATCGTCACGGCGGTGGCCGGCCGCACGGTCGGCGACCTCGCCCAATTCTACCGCGCGGTCTGGGCGCTCGGCGCTGCCGGCGTCGAGGTGCCGCTCACGGTTCGTCAGGACGGGGCGGAACGCGACATCAATGTCAAGTCGATCGATCGGTACAAATACCTGAAGCTCGATACGACGTATTGACCTCATGAGACACCGAGTTTCCGGCGAGCGGAAGCCGAGATCGACTGCTTCGTCGTGAAGAAATCCGCCCAGGGATCGGCGCGAAGCGATCGGAGGCGCGGCAGGAGATTGAGGATCGTGAGCTGGTCGGAACGGATGCCGTTCTCGATCTCTTGCCAGGAGACCGGCGCCGAGACGGTGGCGCTCGGTCGCGCGCGCGTCGAATAGGCGGCGACGGCTGTCGCGCCGCGGCCATTCCGGAGATAGTCGATGAAGATGCGCCCGCGACGTGCCTTCTTGGCGACAGAAGCGGTGTATCGTTCGGGCGCCGCCGCGGAGAGCGACATCACCAGCGCCCGCGTGAACTCCTTCGCGGCATCCCATCCGAGCGTGGGCTTGACCGGCACGACGACGTGCAGACCCTTGCCGCCGGTGGTCTTGACAAAACTGCGCAACCCCAATTGCTCGAGTGCTTGACGGATTGCGAGCGCCCCGGCGACCACTTGGTCCCAGCCAAGACCCTCATCCGGGTCGAGATCGAAGATGAGGCGGTTGGGTTTCTCGACATCATCGATGGTCGAGCCCCACGGGTGGATCTCCAGGACGCCCATCTGCACCAGCGCAAGGAGGCCCTGCGCGTCCTCGATCATGACATGGGGCTCGGTCCCATCCTTTCCGGCGATCGGCACCTGCCTGATTCCGCGATAGCCGCCCGATGCCAAGTGCTTCTGGAAGAAGCACTTGCCGGAGAGGCCGTCGGGACAGCGCAAGAGGCTGAGGGGTCGCGCGGCGACATGCGGCAGAATGTGCTCCGCCACGGCGGCGTAATATTCCACGACGGCGAGCTTCGAGATGTTGACCGCGGGGTAGACACCGCGATCGGCATGGGTGATGCGCAGACCGCTCACCACGGCAGCGCCGTCGCGGCCGATCTCCGCGCTTGGTCGGGGCGCGATTGCCGCCGCCCGCTCGCGGGTGTTGCTCGGCATGAGAACGACCTCGGCTGCGGGTTTGTCCTCGCGCAGGCCAACGAAGGAGGCGTGACGGAGGATCCGGTCGCTTGTCCATTCGGCGAAGGTGACCTCGGCGACGAGCGTGGGCTTCACCCAATGGATTCCGCTTGGCGGAAGGCCCTGCGGAAGCGTCACCGTCGGTGCCCTTCGTTCGAGCTTCTCGAGCCGAGCGCGCAGCGAATTCAGCACCTTGTCCGAGAAGCCAGTGCCGACCCTGCCGGCATAGACCAGCTTGCGGTCGGGAGTGTGGTAGGCGAGGAGCAGCGCGCCGAAGCCGGTTCGAGCGCCGTCGGGGTCGGTGAATCCAACGACGACGAACTCCTCGCTGTTGCCGCACTTGACCTTCACCCATTGCGTTCCGCGGCCGGGGCGATAGCGCGCATCCGCGCGCTTCGAGATGATGCCCTCGAGCCCGAACCCGCAGGCGCCCGCGAAGAATTCCGGCCCCCTGCCGCGCTGATAATCGCTGTAGCGGAGCGTGGGCGAGGCGCCGCGCAGCAGCAGCGCCTGAAGCGTCGCCTTGCGGTCGACGAGCTTCGCCCCTGTCAGATCCCAGCCATTCATGAAAAGGAGGTCGAACGCCATGTAGACGAGGGCTGCCGTCTTCCCGTCCGCGAGATCGTTCTGCAGCGCCGAGAAGCTGGTGGCGCCATTCGGGGCCACGTGCACGACCTCGCCGTCGAGGACCGCATCCGTGATTGGAAGTCCCGCCAGCGCCTGGGCTAACTCTCGAAACTTCGCCGTCCAGTCAAGTTCGTTGCGGCTGCGGAGCTGCACCGTCCCCGCGCGAACCGAGGCGAGAATGCGGTAGCCGTTGAACTTGATCTCATGCAGCCAGTCATCGCCGGTGGGCGGGTGGGAGGCCGCGGCAGCGAGTTGCGGTGCAAGCCGTGGCGGCGCTTTCGCGCGCTTTGTCCCGGGGATGGTGCCAAGGTCGATCGACAAGGAAGCGGCTAGCTTTTTCCGCGCCGGCGCCGTCTTCACCTCGCCGGTGCCCGAGCGCCAGACGCGGTCGGCGTCCCTGGCGATCGACCCCATGTCGCGTCCGCTCGCGACGCTCAGCAGCTCCTTCACGACGATTTCGTCCCCGCTCCCGGGCCGTGCGTCGGCATCGCGCTCCTTGATGAGAAGCCAATTGTCGGATCTGTCCTGCTCGCGCCGTTTCATGCGCGCCAGGACGAAGCGGCCGTGCAGCTTTTCGCCATGCAGGATGAATTTGAGATCGCCCTTGGCATAAGCCGTCGCGGGATCGCCGATCGGCTCCCACCAGCCGTGATCCCACAGCATCACGGTGCCGCCGCCATATTCGCCTTTGGGGATGATGCCCTCGAATCCGCCATATTCGACGGGGTGGTCCTCGACTTGGACGGCAAGACGCTTCTCCGCGGGATCGAGACTCGGCCCCTTGGGCACGGCCCAACTTTTCAAGACGCCGTCCCATTCCAGGCGGAAATCGTAGTGCATCTGGCGCGCGGCATGCTTCTGGATGACGTAGAGCGGCAGCTCGCCGGTACGCTCCCGCGCCGCTCCCTTCGGCTCGGGTGTCCGCGCGAAATCACGCTTTCGATGGTATTCGCGCAGCCCCATGCCGAGGTCCCTTGATCGTCATCCGAACGTCTCAGGGAAGACTATGGCGCAGAGACTGGCCTCGGTCTATTCTCCCGGCCGAATGAAAGGAGCTCCTCATGGCAGCATTGCGGTCGAGCTGGAAAGGATATCTTCGGGTCAGCCTCGTCTCCTGTCCTGTCCGTCTCTACACGGCAACTTCGAGCGCCGAAAAGATATCTTTCCACAATCTGGTGCCGGGATCGATGTCGCGCATCTCGATGGTGCCGACCGATCCGACGACGGGTAAGGCGGTGCCGCGGGAAGAGTTGCTCAAGGGCTACGAGTTCGAGAAGGGACGCTACGTCATCATCGCCGAGGATGAGCTCGAAAAACTGCAAGTCGAGAGCAACAAAGTGATCGATGTGACGCAGTTCGTCGCCGACGACGAGCTCGATCCCCTCTATCTCGATAGCCCCTATTGGCTTGCGCCGGACGGCAAGATGGCGAATGAGGCGTTTCGCGTGATTGTCGAGGCGATGCGGCGCGAAGCAAAGGTCGGCATCGGCCGCCTCGTGCTGTCGTCTCGCGAGCGCGCGGTGCTGCTCAGCCCGCGCGGCAAGGGCATCATGATCAGGACGCTTCGGGCGCCCGATGAAGTACGCCGCGATGGTCCCTATTTCGAGGATATCGAGGAAGGGAAGCTGGACGAATCCGCAGTTGCGCTTGCCCAGCAGATCGTCGCGCAGAAGAGCACGGCATTTGCTCCGGAATTGTTCGTCGATCATTACCAGGAAGCTCTCGCCGATCTCATCAAGGCAAAAATCAAGGGAGAAGCGATCGTCGCGACCGAGGTATCGGAACCGGCGCCCGTCATCGATCTGATGGCTGCTCTGAAGAAATCGCTCGAAACGATGAAGCCGCCTGCCTCGAGCAAGCCGACGCGCGCTCGCGCAAGCGGCGCCGGAGCGAGGGAGCAGAAGAAACCCGCCGCCCGCGCCAAGCATAGGGGAGCGAGCCGAAAGGCAGGTTGAGGTGACAAGCCTGCGCTATGACGGATGCGGTTTCTTCGTCGCGGGCCGGTTCGAGCGCCTCCCGAAAAGTCGTATCTTTCGCGAGCTGACTGCCCGTGGCGCGAAATTGCAGCGTCGGCTCAACCGAAAGACGGATTTTGCCGTCGTCACGCATGAAGCGGCCGGCCGCTTGCACTCGCCCATTCTCGAATCCGTGCTGGCGTTGCCGCCTGATCGCCAGCTCAGCGAAGACACATTCTTGCGCGCGATTGGACTAGGCCCCGCACTTCACGGCAAGGACATCGACGAGCACGAGTTCCTCGGCCTTGCAGGATTGGCGGCCGACGACGTCCGCCTGCTCTCGCTCTTCGATGTCCTGACGCCCGTGGATGGGCGCTTCGGATTTGGCGATGCGAAGATCGCCCAGCAAGTCGCCAGCCTCAGGCGCCGGGGCATTTCGATCGAGTCGATCCTGGCCGCAGCCACCGAGCTGCGGCGGCGCCGGCGAGGCGCAAATGCGCAGGAGATCGCCCGGCTCGACATCGGGCCATCGGGCGAGTTGATGATGCGTATCGGCGACGCCATGACGGATCTCGACGGGCAGATGCGGTTCGCCTGGGCGCTCCCTTCGCAAGATGCCGACGCCCTCTTCGAGGCGGCAGAGGAGGCGGCCGCTTCCGGCGACCTCGGGGCCGCGGAGCGCCTCTACTACGCCTGCCTCAGCGCCAGCCCCCGCGACCCGGTCGTTCGGTTCAACATCGGCAACGTCATTCGCGACCTCGGGCGCGCTGCAGAAGCGAAGGCCCATTACCTCGCCGCGATCGTTGCCGAGCCCTCCTTCGCAGAGGCCCACTTCAACCTCGGCCATCTGGCGATGAGTGCCGGCCACATTGCCGAAGCGGTGGCGCATCTGGAGCGTGCGGTGCTGGTCGAGCCGAACTATCCCGACCCGCTGTACAATCTTGCCGGTCTCTACATCCGGCTCGATCGATTTCGCGACGCCGTTCCGCTTCTCGAGCGCTATCTGCGTCTCGACCCCAATTCGGCATGGGCGCACGAGGCTCGCAAGCTGCTGCTCGCGTGCCGGACCGTGCTCGTTCCGAAGCGCATGGAGGCACCGGCGAGGCAACCAATCGCTCATTGAATCTGGCGCGGTCCCTCCCTCCGTCGATGGCCTTGGCAGGCTGTGCTAGCTGCGCCACCGCAAGGTCCGCGCCTTCACCGGATTGACGAAGGCCCGCCCCTCGCTGCGAGCGCGCGCATATTCCGCCTTCAGCCGGTAGTACCATTTCGCCTGCGTGTCGGCGTCGTTGATGAGGAGAAGCGCCGGCGCATGTTCGAGGCCGACCCGCTGCTTTGCGATGATGTCGCGGTCCTGTCGCAGGAAGCTGCGCACGAACGGGCGCAGCAGCGGGCGGAGCGGCGTCAGCCACGGCATCGTCCAATAGATCGCGTGATTGACCTCAGTGGAATCGGCGTCGATCGGCGTCACCGCGGTCAGATTGCAGAGGCTGTGCCGGCCGACCGTGACGTGCTCGATGCGGATGCCCGGCAGGCTGAAGCGGATTTCGGTCTGCGGCGCGCCGCCGAGGATCCGGTAGGCGCGC
>JBGPOZ010000042.1:0-24745 GCA_041488295.1 Allostellaceae bacterium | reverse complement strand
TCGCAGACGGCGAAGCCCTCCTTCTCGAGATTGTAGCGCAGCATGGTGACGAGGGCGGCCTCGTCTTCGACGATGAGAACGAGCGGCTTCATGCCGTGCCCTCACCGTCACGCGATTTGTCGGCGGGCCGGACGACGGCGAGGCTCGAACGGTCGCCTTTCGGCCGCGCTTGGGTCAGCGGAGTGCCGTGAACGAGGAAATACACGGTCTCGGCGATGTTGGTCGCGTGGTCACCGACGCGCTCGATGTTCTTCGCCATGAAGAGGAGATGCGTCGAGGCCGTGATGTTGCGCGGATCTTCCATCATGTAGGTGAGGAGCTCGCGAAAGAGGCCCGAATACATCTCGTCGAGCTCTTCATCGCGGATCCACACGCTCATCGCCTTGTCGGCATCGCGCTGGACATAGGCGTCGAGCACGTCGGTAATCAGTTTCTGCGCGAATTTGACCATTCGCGGGAGCGCATAGACCGGCCGCACCGGCGGCGCCTGATTGAGCGCGATCGAGCGCTTGGCGACATTGGCGGCATAGTCGCAGATCCGCTCCAGATCGCTGGCGATGCGCAGCGCCGAGACGATCTCGCGCAGATCGCGCGCCATCGGTTGGCGCAATGCGAGGAGGCGGATCGCGAGATTGTCGACGTCGTGCTCGAGCTGATCGACCGCGGCATCGCCCTCGACGACGCTTGCCGCAAGCTCGCTGTCGCGCTTGTCGACTGCCTCGATCGCCGCGGCGAGCTGGCTCTCCGCGAGCCCGCCCATCTGCGTGATCGCGTTGTTGAGGCGCCGCAGCTCCTCGTCATAACTCTTGATGATGTGCTCGGAGGCCATGGCCCTCTCTCCTGCCGATGCTCAGCCGAAACGCCCGGTGATGTAATCCTCCGTCCGCTTCTCGCGCGGTTTCGTGAAGATCGCTTCGGTCTCGCTGAACTCGACGAGCTCGCCCAGATACATGAAAGCGGTGAAATCCGAGCTGCGCGCCGCCTGCTGCATATTGTGCGTGACGATGGCGATGCAGTAGTCGGATTTGAGCTCGGCGATCAGCTCCTCGATGCGCTGCGTCGAGATCGGATCCAGCGCCGAGGCCGGCTCGTCGAGCAGCAGCACCTCCGGCTTGACCGCGATCGCCCGCGCGATGCAGAGGCGTTGCTGTTGCCCACCGGAAAGGCCGAGCCCGCTTTGCTGCAGCTTGTCCTTCACCTCGTCCCAGAGCGCGGCGCGGCGCAAGGCCTGCTCGACGCGGTCCTCGAGCTGGTCGGCGGGAAGCTGCTCGTAGAGGCGAATCCCGAAGGCGATGTTGTCGAAGATCGACATCGGGAATGGCGTCGGCTTCTGAAACACCATCCCGATCTTGGCGCGCAGCAGGTTCAGATCCTGCTTGGGATCCAGCACGTTCTCGCCGTCGAGCAGGATCTCACCGGTCGCGCGCTGGCCGGGATAGAGGTCGTAGATGCGGTTCAAGGCGCGCAGCAAGGTCGATTTCCCGCAGCCCGACGGTCCGATGAACGCCGTCACCTGCTTGTCGTACAGCGCGAGGTTGACGTTCTTCACGGCCTCGAATTTCTTGTAGAAGAACGAGAGGTTGCGGATGACGATCTTCTCCGCAAGGGCCGGCTTCGCGCTTGGTCGCGCGGTGGCGGTCATCGTCGGACGAAGATCGAAGCGCGGCCCGACGATTGCGGACGGCGCGGACGGGGCGGAGAGCGAGGTCTCGGCGTTCATCGGCTGAAGCTGCTCCAAGAGGCGAGGATGCGTGCCGCGATGTTGAGGATGAGGATCGTGGCGGTGATGAGGAGCGCGCCGCCCCAAGCGAGGCTTTGCCAATCGGCATAGGGGCTCAGCGCGAACTGAAAGATGACGACCGGCAGATTCGCCATCGGCGCGTTCATATCGCTGCTCCAGAACTGATTGTTGAGCGCGGTAAAGAGCAGCGGCGCGGTCTCGCCGGCGATGCGCGCGACCGCGAGCATGACACCGGTCAGCATGCCTTGTGCGGCGGCGCGGTACGCCACGGTGACGATGACCCTCCAGCGCGGCGCGCCAAGCGCGGCCGCCGCCTCGCGGAGCGCCGAGGGCACGAGGTTCAGCATGTCCTCGGTGGTGCGCACGACGACGGGGATGACGAGAATCGCGAGCGCGGTGGCGCCGGCCCAGGCCGAGAAATGGCCCATCCGCAGCACCATCACCGTGTAGACGAAAAGGCCGACGATGATCGAGGGCGCCGATAGAAGAATGTCGTTGATGAAACGTACGATCTCGGCGGTCCGGCTGCCGCGTCCGTATTCGGCGAGGAAGGTGCCGGCGAGAATGCCGATCGGCGCGCCGGCGGCGGTGCCGACGGCGGTGAGGACGATACTGCCGGCGATGGCGTTGAGGAGGCCGCCCTTGCTGCCGGGCGGCGGCGTCATCTGGAAGAAGAGATCGGGGCCGATCGCGGCGAGGCCGTTGCTCAACAGCGCGAAGAGTATGAGGGCGAGCCAAAGAAGACCTGTTGCCGTCGCTGCCCCCGCGAGGCCGATGACGACGACGTTGCGTCGCCGTCGCCGCGCATAGAGCGCCGCGGATCTCATGTGCCGGCCTGCTTCTGGAGGCGAATCAGCATCATCTTCGCGAGGGCGAGCACGATGGAAGTGATGACGAAGAGGATGAAGCCGAGCGCGATGAGCGAAGAGAGGTAGATGTCGCCGACCGCCTCGGTGAACTCGTT
Organism: Allostellaceae bacterium; assembly: GCA_041488295.1. Taxonomy (GTDB): domain Bacteria; phylum Pseudomonadota; class Alphaproteobacteria; order ATCC43930; family CGMCC-115725; genus URHD0088. The sequence continues at coordinate 22,040 of JBGPOZ010000042.1, read as the reverse complement.
GGCGAGCGAGGCGGAGATGGTCGTGCCGGGCTGCAGGATCGAGGCCTGGATCCGATGCGCGTTGCCGATGACGAAGGTGACGGCCATCGTTTCGCCGAGCGCGCGGCCAAGGCCGAGCATGATGCCGCCGACGACGCCGACCCGCGTGAAGGGGAGGACGACCTGCCACGTCACCTCCCAGGTCGTGGCGCCGAGGCCGTAGGCCGATTCCTTGAGGATCGAGGGGACCGTCTCGAAGACGTCGCGCGTGACGGCGGTGATGAAGGGCAGGACCATGATGCCGAGGATCAGCCCGGCGGTGAACAGCCCGATGCCGAGCGGCGGCCCGGCGAACAGGCGCCCGATTCCGGGCAGCGCGCCCAAGGTCGCGATGATCGCCGGCTGGACATAGGCCTGCAGGAACGGGGCGAAGACGAAGAGACCCCAGATGCCATAGATGATGCTGGGGATCGCCGCCAAGAGCTCGATCATCGTGCCGAGCGGCCGCTTCAGCCAGGGCGGGCAAAGCTCGGTGATGAAGAGAGCGATCCCGAAGGCGATCGGAATGCCGATCAGCATGGCGAGCGCGGAGGTGACGAGCGTTCCGTAGATCGGCGCCGCTGCACCGAAATTGTCCGTCACCGGATTCCAGGAATCGTTCAGCAGGAAGCCGAAGCCGAATTTCTCGAGCGCGGGCAAGGCGCCGTCGACAAGCGAAACGATGACGCTGCCGAGAAGGACGAGAACCAGCATCGCGAAAAAGGTTGTCGCGATGCGGAAGACGGGATCGCCGAACTTGCCGAGCCCGGCCTTGCGGAGCGTTGGGACGGTGGCGACGGTCAACGAAATCTCGTCAGGTTTCAGTCATGAAGTGCGAATCAGTGATGAGGTCCGAACCCTCGCCCCTTGCCGACCCCTCTCCCGGCGGAGGCCGGGAATGGGGGATCGGGAGGGCGAGGGTTCGCTGCCTTCCCTCTGAAAATGTCAGGATGCGGGGCCGGTCCAAATCGGCTTCCCGTCGGTCCCGCTCATCTCCTTCTTCCACGTGTCCTCGACGAGCTTCACGACATTGTCCGGCATCGGCACGTAGTCGAGACCCTCGGCGAGACCCTGGCCGTTGCGATAGGACCAGTCGAAGAATTCGAGCACCTGCTTTGCCGTCGCCGGCTTGTCCTGCTTCTTGTACATGAGGATGAAGCTGGCGCCGGTGATCGGCCAGCTCTGCTTGCCCGCCTGGTCGGTGAGGAGGAGGTAATAGCCCGGCGCCTTCTGCCAATCGGCATTGGCCGCCGCCGCCTGGAAGGATTTGGCGTCGGGCTGGTTGTAGACGCCTTCCTTGTTGGCGAGGAGCGCGTAGGTCAGGTTGGTCTGCTTGGCATAGGCGTATTCGACATAGCCAATGGCGCCATCCGTGCGGCCGACCAGCGCGGCGACGCCCTCATTGCCCTTGCCGCCGAGCCCGACCGGCCATTCGACCGCGGTGTTCTCGCCGACCTTGTCCTTCCATTCGGCGCTGATCTTCGAAAGGTAGTCGGTAAAGATGAAGGTCGTGCCCGACCCGTCGGAGCGGTGGACCACGGCGATCGCCTGATCGGGCAGCTTGAGGCTGGGGTTGAGCTTCGTCAGCGCCGCATCGTTCCACTTCGCGATCTTGCCGAGATAGATGTCGGCGAGCGTCTTGCCGTCGAGCTTGAGCGCGCCGGGCGCGATGCCCTTTACGTTCAGAACCGCGACCTCGCCGCCCATGATCATCGGAAATTGCAGCAACCCGGATTTCTCGAGTTCTTCGGCTTTGAGCGGCATGTCCGACGCACCGAAATCGACGGTCTTGTTTTGGATCTGCTTGATGCCGCCGCCCGAGCCGATCGACTGGTAATTCATCGCGAGCCCCGACTTCGCCTTGTAGGCCTCGGCCCATTTCGCGTAGATCGGATAGGGAAACGTGGCGCCCGCCCCGGCGATCTCGGCGGCACCCGCCGCGGCCGCGGCGGTCAGCGAGCCGGCAATGAGCGTCGCGCGCAGGGCCTTGCTGAAGGCAGTCATTCGGAATTCCTCCATGGCTTATCGGGCGGCATGTGGCGCCCTTTCCCGAGCCTATCCACTCTCGGGGGCCAATATGTGACGATAATATTTCAATTTGATGACAGAACTCCGCGAAAGGCCCGCCGCTGGCGCGGCGGGTCTTCCTCGGCGTTCTCGTGCCTCAACCCTCGAGAATGGCCTCAACCCTCGAGAATGGCCTCAACCTTCGAGAATGAAGGTGACCTCCATCGTCACCCGATACTCCGAGATATGTCCGTGCTCGACCTTGGCTTTCTGCTCGGTCACATGAAGTCCAGTGATGCCGCGCAACGTCTTGTTGGCGCGTTCGAGACCGCCGCGAACGGCTTCATCGAAGCTCTTGCTCGATCCTGCAGTAATCGTCGTCACGCGTGCGACGCTCATCGCATCCTCCTTTGCTTGGGACGGAGAGCGCCGAGGCCAGCCTCGGCCTCCGCCGTGAATGAATATGCGTCCCGGCGTCCGCCGAGCAACCCCCGTAGGGTGCGTCTCAAGGCGGCGGTGGAGCGGCGGTTGCCGGCCGCGTCGCATCCGGCCGCCGGGAATCCTCCTCGCCCGCTCGTCGCAGGTGGACGGTGAAGACCGACCCCTCTCCCAGCTCGCTCTCGATCTCGAGCGTGCCGCGGTGGCGATTGACGATGTGCTTGACGATGGCGAGGCCAAGCCCGGTGCCGCCCATCGCTCGCGAGCGCGCCGTGTCGACGCGGTAGAAGCGTTCGGTGAGGCGCGGCAGATGCTCGCGTCGAATCCCCTCGCCGTGGTCGCGCACGGCGACGGCGATCGGCGGGGCGCCGGGACGCCGTTCGACGAGCCGCGCGCTGATTTCGATCGGAGTGCCCTCGCGGCCGTATTTGATCGCGTTGTCGATGAGGTTCTGGAACACCTGCGCCAGCTCGTCCGGCTCGCCGAGCGTGTCGGGCAAGTCCGGCGCGACGTCGATCGCGATCTTCATGCCGCGCGTTTTGGCGCGCAACTCGAGCGTGTCGGCGACGCTGCCGAGAACGTGACGCAGATTGGCCCTCCCGGTCGGTGCGACGTGCTCGTTCATCTCGATGCGCGAGAGCGAGAGGAGGTCGTCGATGAGGCGCGCCATTCGCGCCGCCTGCTCGTGCATGATCGCAAGAAAACGGTCGCGCGCGTCGCGGTCGTCTCGGGCCGGGCCGCGCAAGGTCTCGATGAAGCCGAGCAGGGTTGCGAGCGGCGTCCGGAGCTCATGGCTCGCATTGGCGACGAAATCGGCGCGCATCTGGTCGCTGCGCTTGGCGGAGGTGAGGTCGTGCACGGTCAGGATCGCGGCCGCACCTTCTTCGACGCTGCCGAGCGGGAGCGGGGTGATCCGCGCGCTGAGGTCGCGCTCGACCGGTTGATTGAGGGCGAATTCGACGATCCGCGCCGCCTCGCCGCGCAGCACGGCATCGGCAGCGACGAGCACTGCGGGATTGCGCAACGCCACGGCGAGATCCCGCTCGGCGAGCCCGCCGCCGAACATCGCTTCGGCGGCTGCATTGGTGCGGATCACCCGGCGTTGCGCGTCAAGCAGGATGAGTGGATCCGGCAATGCGCCGAGAACGGCCTGTGCTGCCGTCAGCTCCGCCTCGCGCCGCGCGAGACGCTGCCGCGTGGAGCGGTCGAGGCGCGAGACGGCGGGCCACAATTCGCCGAGGAACGGATTGATGCTGCGCGGGAGCGTCGCCGCGTCGCCGTCATGCGAGAGCGCCTCGATCGACTGGCGCAGGCGGACGACACCCTTGAGGAGGGGGTGAACCAGGATCGCGGTCGCGAGCACGACGCCGAGGAAGGCGAGCGTGGCGGCGCGCGCCGACAGAGCACCGCTCGCGGACAGCACCGCAAGCGCGAGCCCGCTCGGCGCGGCGAGAATGAGCGTCGTCAAGATGAGACGTGGGAATGAGGGCGCGGGGCTCGTCAGGAACGCCTCACGGAACGCGGTCGCGTTTCACGCAATCGCATTGTGCGCGGCGAGCGCTGCCATCGTCACGAGGTCGGACACGGTGGCGCCAAGCTCGACGATCTGGGCCGATTTCGTCAGGCCGATGAGGAGGGGGCCGATGACCGTGCCGCCACCGAGCTGAGAGAGCAGCTTCGCCGAGACGTTGGCGGTGTGGAGCGCCGGCATGACGAGGACGTTGGCCGGGCCGGAGAGCCGGCAGAACGGATAGAGGCGCCGCATCAGCCCGTGGTTGAGCGCGACATCGGCGCCCATCTCGCCGTCATATTCGAAATCGACGTGGCGCTTGTCGAGGAGGGCGACGGCATCGCGGACGCGCTGCGCCTTCTCGCGCATCGGATTGCCGAAATTCGAGAAGGAGAGGAGGGCAACGCGCGGAACCTGCCCCATCTGCTTTGCTTGTCCCGCCGCCTGCACGGCGATGTCGGCCAGCTCTTCGGGCGTCGGCAACTCGTGCACCGTCGTATCGGCGATGAACACCGTTTGGCCGCGCGTCAGCAGGATGGTGAGGCCGAACAGGCGACAATCGGGCTTTGGATCCATGACGCGGATGATGTCGTCGAACGAACCTGACCAGCTCCGCGTCGTCCCGGTGACGACGGCGTCGGCATCGCCGCACGCGACCATGCAGGCGGCAAAGACATTGCGGTTCTGGTTCACCATGCGCTGACAGTCGCGATAGAGCGCGCCCTTGCGCTGCAGGCGCTCGTAAAGGAATTCGGTATAGCGCCGGTTCGCCGTCGACAGGCGGGCGTTGTGGATCTCGAGCCCCTCGGGAGAAACGAGACCCATCTGCGCCATGGTCTCGCGGATCGCGTTCTCCCGCCCGACCAGGATCGGCGTGCCATAGCCGCTCGAATGGTAGACCAGCGCCGCGCGGATCACCTTTTCCTCTTCGCCCTCGGCGAAGACGATGCGCCGCGGATTCTCCTCGACACGGCGGAAAATGAATTCGAGCCCGGCTGCCGTCGGATCGAGCCGCGCCTTCAGCGACTGTCGGTAACCCACCATGTCCATGATCGGCTTGCGCGCGACGCCGCTCTCCATCGCCGCCTTGGCGACCGCTGATGGGATCGCCCAGATGAGGCGCGGATCGAACGGCGTCGGGATGAGGTAGTCGGGTCCGTATCTGAGGCGTTGGCCCGAATAGGCCGCCGCCACCTCGTCCGGCACGTCCTCGCGCGCGAGCGCCGCAAGCGCCTCGGCGGCGGCGATCTTCATGGTGTCGTTGATCTCGCTTGCGCGCACGTCGAGCGCGCCGCGGAAGATGTAGGGAAAGCCCAGCACGTTGTTGATCTGGTTCGGGTAGTCCGAGCGGCCCGTGGCGACGATCGCCTCCGGGCGGACCGATTTCACCTCTTCCGGCGTGATCTCTGGATCGGGGTTCGCCATGGCGAAGATGATCGGCTTTTCCGCCATCGCCTTGACCATCTTCGGGCTGACCGCACCCTTGACCGACAGGCCTAGGAAGATGTCGGCGCCCTCCATCGCCTGGGCGAGGGTGCGCGCCTTGGTCTTGACCGCGTGCCCCGATTTCCACTGGTTCATGCCCTCGGTGCGGCCTTCGTAGATGACGCCTTTGGTGTCGACGAGGACGACGTTGTTGTGCGGCAGCCCCATCGTCTTCAGGAGCTCGACGCAGGCGATCGAAGCGGCGCCGGCGCCGTTCACGACCATCTTGATCGATTTGAGATCGCGCTGGGTCAAGTGCAGCGCGTTGATGAGCCCGGCGGTGGCGATGATCGCCGTGCCGTGCTGGTCGTCGTGGAAGACCGGGATGTCGAGCAGCTCCTTCAAGCGCTGCTCGATGATGAAGCATTCCGGCGCCTTGATGTCCTCGAGATTGATACCGCCGAAGGAGGGGTGCAGGTAGCGCACGCAATTGATGAACGCATCGACATCCTTGGTGTCGATCTCGAGATCGAAGCTGTCGATGCCGGCGAAGCGCTTGAACAGCACCGCCTTTCCTTCCATCACCGGCTTTGCTGCCTGCGCGCCGAGATCGCCCAAGCCAAGCACCGCCGTGCCATTCGAAATGACGGCGACCATGTTGCCCTTCGCCGTCAACTCGTACGCCAGGGCCGGGTCGCGCTGAATGTGGAGGCAGGGAAAGGCGACCCCCGGCGAGTAAGCGAGCGACAAATCGCGCTGCGTCGTCAGAGGCTTGGTCGCGGAAATCTCGATCTTCCCGGGGCGACCTTGCGAATGGAACTGTAGGGCCTCTTCTTCGGTGACGTGCGCTGATCCATTGTCCATCGGGGGTTCCTCCCTCGCCGAAGAGCAGGCCGCGCCTTCGATCTGTGCTTGTTCGTTTGTCGCTTTGAAGCATAGAGGAGCGTGCGCTCAGGCGTCAAAGGCGATGCGTCACTCGCCGGCGCGCTCGGCCATCGGGCGTGCCGGCGGATCGCCCTCGCTCGGCTCCCGCGAGCCGCCGAACAGGACGAGGCCGATCGCACCGATGGCGATGATGCCGGCGCCGCAGCCGAAGATGATGATCGGCATTCCGAAGGCGCCGAGAAGAGGCGGTGCCGCCAGCATGCCGACGAGAAGGCCCGCCTGAGTCGACACCATCGAGAGGCGCATGACGGCGGCGATGTCGCCGGCGGCGAACAGCGTCTGCCGCAATGTCGCCAGCGGAATGTCCTGCATCGGTCCACCGATCGCGGCGAACCCCGCGGCCGCCATCAACCCCGCCAGCAGCGACGAGCTCGGCACGAGCCACGCGGCGATAGCCATTCCGGCGAGGCCCGCGCCGAGCACGACATTGCCGGCGTAGATGAGGCGCGCCGGCCGGTGCGGCAAGGGGCGCCCGCCGATGATGAGGTTGGTCGCAAGATTGGTGGCGCCGTAACTTGCCATCACTGCGGCGTAAGCGCCGAAACTCGTGCCGCCGGCGAGGCTGAGATCGCGCCGGACGATGATGAGCGGCACGGCGAGGAACAGGGTCATGTACCAGAGCCCGTTGAGCACGCCGCTCGACCAGAGCGAATAGGCGATCATCGGTTGCGCGCGCAGCGCAACGACGCCGCGCGCGAGGCTGCGCCCGATCCGCGCGATGCCGCGCTCGGCGGAGGGTGGCGCTTGCGGCAAGCGCTTCAGGACCTTGCCGAGCCGGCCTACCGCCCAGGCCGAGGCAAGAAATGTCGCTGCACCGAGCGTGAAGAAATGAATGATCGGGACGATACCGCTCAGTGCGCCGGCGACGATCGGCCCGATGAGCCGCGCGATCCGCTCGGTCGCGTCGAAGAGACCGTTGATTGCCGGCAAGAGCTGCGGATTGCCGGCAAGGCGCGGCAGGCTCGCTTGCAGCGCGGGACGGAAGAATGCCTGCAATGCCGATACCGCGAGCGCGGTCGGCACGATGATCGCGACCGAAAGCGGCAGGAAGCTGGCGAGCGCGACAAAGCCGAGGATCGCCCCGGCACGGGAGAGATCGGCGACGATCATGGTGCGGCGATGGTCCCACCGATCTGCCCAGATCCCGCCGAAGAGCGCCGCCGTCAGAACGGCGGCCGCTTGCAAGGCCGAGAGATAGCCGGAACTCTCGCCGAGCAGCCGCACCGCGATCCAGACGAGCGCGATGGCGTAGAGCTGATCGCCGATGGCGGCGAGTGCGAGGCCGCTCCAGATGAGGGCGACCGGCCGACGGCGAAGCGGCGTCAGGATGTTCATGCGTCAAAGGCTCGGGCGGATCGATACCCAAGCCTTGATGGTAACGGCAAAACGCGTCAAGCCGTCTGCGGCCATGACCGCGAAACGATTGAGGTCCTCTGCCGACGGCGCCGCTGACGCCGGCGCTCCGCGGTCAAGGCACTCAGGCGGCGGCGACGCCGCGCAGGAATTCTTGAACCTCGAAGGTCAGCTCCTCCGAATGCCTGGCCAGCTGATCGGCCGATCCAAGAACCTGGCTCGCGGCTTCGCCGGTGTCCTGCGCCACTTTCTTGACATGGGTGACATTCGCCGAAACCTCCTCCGTCCCGCGAGCGGCCTCTTGCACGTTGCGGGAGATTTCCTGGGTGGCGGCGCTTTGTTCCTCGACCGCAGCGGCGATGATCGACGCGATCCCGTTGATCTCCGCGATCGTTGTACCGATCCCTTGGATCGCTGTCACGGCCCGCCTCGTTGCTTCCTGAATGTGGTTGATCTGGCTTTCGATCTCGCTGGTCGCTCGAGCGGTTTGGCCTGCGAGGGACTTCACCTCCGAGGCGACGACGGCGAAACCTTTCCCGGCATCACCCGCGCGCGCGGCTTCGATCGTCGCGTTGAGCGCCAGCAGATTCGTCTGACTGGCGATGTCGTTGATGAGGTTGATCACATCGCCGATCTTTTGTGCGTCGGCGACAAGCTCCTGAATCGTCTCGTCGCTGTGCTGGGCGTCCTTTACCGCACGCTCGGCGATCTGCGAGGACTCCGATACGCGGTGACTGATCTCACGGATCGAGGCGGCTAACTCTTCGGTCGCGCTTGCCACGGTCTGGACGTTTGCCGAAGTCTGTTCGGAGGCCGCGGAGACGGCGATCGCCTGACGGTTGGTCTCTTCCGCTGTCGCCGACATGGACTTCGCGGTCGCGCCCATCTCTGTCGCCGCGGAAGAAAGACCCTCCACCAAGCCGCTCACCTTGCCCTCAAATCTCTGGGTCAGGGATTCGAGGGCCTGCGCGCGTCGCGTTTTCGCATGCTGTTCCGCTTCCTGCGCGGCCGCCAGCTCTTTTGCGGCGATTGCGTTGTCCTTGAAGACGAGCAGCGAGCGGGCGAGCGTGCCGATTTCGTCCGGGCGGTTGGTCTCGGCAATCGCGATGTCGAGCTCGCCCCGGGCCAGCTTCTCCATGAGACGCGCCATTCCGGTCAGCGGTTTGGCAATACCGCGGCCGATCAGCCAGGCAAGGGCGCCGACGATGCCGGCGATGAGGATGATGCCGCAATTGATCATCGAAGCCGTCAGCCCCATTGCTCGGTCGCTGTCGGCGGCGATCGTTGTGGAGTCTTCGCTGGCACGAGTTTCGATGCCCTGGCGAACCGGCTCCACTTCTGCGTAGATCTCGGAAAGCCCGGCGATAGCCGTCACCTGCGCCAACGCGGCTTCGGCAGCGGCAGCGAAATCATGCTGATATGCCGCAAGCTTACCCGTGATCACAGCTTGCCGCTCGGCCGGTAGATCGCTTTTGGCAAGGCGGTCCGCGAAGGCGCCAGACGCGTTCTTCATCTGGTCGAGATATTTGCGGTCGAGTCGGGCAAAGAAATCTTTTTCATGGCGGCGCATCATCAACATTGCCGCTTCGAGGCCGGAATCGGTCTCGGATTGGAGCATCTCCTCGATGGCATGCACCGAATTTCGCAGCGATCCTTGCAAACCAGAATTCTCGTCGAGACCGATCTTGTGCGCGTTGGCGACGACGGCGGCGAAATCGCCCGACTCCGGCGACCAGCTTGTCGATCGTCCCACGATCGTCGGATGGGGCGACCGCGCGCAACTCGCTGATATCCTTGTCGAATGAAAGGAGCGCGTGCTCGTGTTTCGTGGCGAACTCATCTTTTCGCCGCAGGAGAAAATCCTTCTCCGAACGGCGCGCCTCGAGCAGATCGATCTTCACCTGATTGGACTTGGTCCCGCTCAGCACGGCTCGGGCAAGGTCGCGATGAATGGCATCCAGCCGGACGTTTCCGAGGTAGTAGAGGCTTCCGACGAGTGCCAATCCGAGCACGCCGAGCAATCCGATCAGGCCGATCTGGCGGCTGATCGCCATGCGACTCAACCAACGAGCCATCCGCATTCCTTTTTTTGAATTCGACAGAGCGACGTCATCTCCAGCCGAGGATGATCCGCCGCGGGAGCTACGAGCGTAGTCCGGTCATTTTCTTGTGCAGACCTTTAGACTTAATGAAGGTATCCGCGGTGGTTGTCGGCGAAAAAACGCCTATGGCTTCGGCACGCCCGCGGTCCGCCCGTGGATATGGACATTGCGGCCGCCGGCAGATTCGAGGATGCGCGTCGCGCTGAGCTCGCTCTCGGGATCGGGGCAACGCACCCAAAGCAGCACTGCGCCCGCTCCGATCGCGGCGGCGAACTCCTCGGCATGGCGCGGCGCGGCGTAGCGGTCGAGAATTTCCTTCAACGCGACCCCGCCGAGCCCGGCGCCGACCAGCGCCGCGATCGCGGCGGCGATCGGACCGCCCGAGAGGAGGATGATGCCGGCGATCGTCAGGGGCGCCAGAAACTTGATCTCCTCGATCAGCCCGGCGGGAAGGATCGAGCGAGCCTCGGCGCCGGTCGAGGCATCGCCCGCCGCGGTCAGTGAATCGTGCGAGCCCAGCACGGAAATGTCATCGGGGGCGAAGCCCGCGGCCCTCAGCTCTTGCACGGCACGGCTGAAATGTGCGCGGTCGGCGAAGGCGCCGACCGCCTCGCGGACGATCGGAAAATGCTCGCGTCGTTCGGCCATGATCGCTCCTCGCAAAGGGCGCGGCGCGCATTCCGCCGGCGCCGGTCGCATGATAGGTTGACGCGGCGGCTAGCACGCCGCCCGACCAGCAGCATACAGCCTTGCCCCTGTCATGAACGATTCCGTGCGTTCAGCGTTCAGCGATCCTGCATCCGCCCGTGCCGAGATGGCGCCGCCGCCGGCTGTCCCGACAGCCGTCGACGCCGCGACGACGCCGATGATGGCGCAATATCTCGAGTTGAAGCGTACTCAGCCCGGTAGCCTCCTCTTCTACCGCATGGGCGACTTTTACGAGCTCTTCTTCGACGACGCGGTCAAGGCCTCGGCGGCGCTCGACATCACCTTGACGCGGCGCGGCAAGCATGAAGGCGCCGATATCCCGATGTGCGGCGTCCCGGTGCATGCCGCCGAAGCCTATCTGGCGCGCCTCATCCGCCACGGCTTCAAGGTCGCGGTCTGCGAGCAGGTCGAGGATCCGGCCGAAGCAAGAAAGCGCGGCGGCAAGTCGCCGGTGCGCCGCGCCGTCATCCGCCTCGTGACACCCGGGACCTTGACCGAAGACAGTCTGCTCGATGCGCGCCGGCACAACTTCCTTGTCGCGTTGGGCGAAGCGGCGGGCGAGCTCGGCCTTGCCTGGCTCGATCTCTCGACCGGCGCCTTCGCGACGCAGCCAATCGCTCAACCGGCGCTCGGGGCCGCCATGGCGCGGCTCGATCCAGGCGAGCTTCTCGTCTCCGAGCGACTGCTGCAGCGCGGCGATCTCGCCGATCTCTTGGCCGAGTGGAAGCGCATCCTCTCGCCGCTTGCCGCTGCGCGCTTCGACAGCGAGAGCGGCCGCCGCCGGCTTCTCGCCCTGCACGGCGTAGCCTCGCTCGACGGCTTCGGCAGCTTCGGCCGGGCCGAGCTCGCTGCGGCGGGCGCGCTCGTCGCCTATGTCGAGACGACGCAGCAAGGGCGGATGCCGCTGCTCGCCGCGCCGCGCCGGCTCGCCGTCGGCGCCGTCATGGAGATCGACGCCGCGACGCGGCGCAACCTCGAGCTCGTCCAAACCTTGACCGGCGACCGCCGCGGCAGCCTTCTTGCCACCATCGATCGCACGATCACCGGGGCCGGTGCGCGCCTCCTCGCCGAGCATCTCGCGGCACCGCTGACCGACCCCGCGGCGATCGACGGACGCCTCGACATGGCACAGTTCTTCGCGACGGGCGAGCGCGTGCGCGCCGACCTTCGCGACGTCCTGCGTCAATGCCCCGACATCGAGCGCGCCTTGTCGCGCCTGGCGCTGGGTCGCGGTGGCCCGCGCGATCTCGCCGCGTTGCGCGACACCTTGGGGCGGACGGCGGAGCTGCACCGTTTGCTCGGTGCGAGCGGAGAGAACCCCCCACCCCGACCCTCCCCCGCAAGGGGGGAGGATGGGGATAGCGCGACGAGCGACGACACCCTCCCCCCTTGCGGGGGAAGGCAGGGTGGGGGGCTCTCCCCGCCCATTCCGGCTCTCCTCTATGCCGCCCTCCACGATCTCGGCGACCACGGCCTGCTCGTTTCGCGCCTGACCCGGGCTCTTGCTCCCGAGCTGCCGCTTCTCGTGCGCGACGGCGGCTTCATCGCCGAGGGCTATTCCGCGGAGCTCGACGAGCTTCGCCTGCTGCGCGATCAGAGCCGCAAGATGATGGCGCAGCTTCAGGCGCGCTACGCCGCCGAGAGCGGCATCGCCTCGCTCAAGATCCGCCACAACAATATTCTCGGCTACTACGTCGAGGTGACGCCGCAGCATGCGGCGAAGCTGACCGAGAACGCCGCTTTCATCCATCGACAGACGATGGCGAGCGCAATGCGCTTCACGACCGTCGAGCTCGGCGAGATCGAGCGCCGCATCGCGACCGCCGCCGACCGCGCGCTTGCTCTCGAAGCTTCCCTGTTCGCGGAGCTTGTCGAGGCCGTGACCGGCGCCGGCGCGGCGATCGCCCGCGCCGCGGCGGCGCTCGCCGCGCTCGATGTCGGCGCCGCGCTCGGCGAGCTTGCCGCGACACAACGATATGTGCGGCCGCGCGTCGATGACAGCACCGCCTTCGCCATCGTCGGCGGCCGTCATCCGGTCGTCGAGGCCGCGCTCGTCGCGCGCTCGGCCGGCCAATTCATCGGCAATGACTGCGCGCTGAAGGCCGGGCAGCGCCTCTGGCTTCTGACCGGCCCCAACATGGCCGGCAAGAGCACGTTCCTGCGTCAGAACGCGCTCATTGCCATCCTGGCGCAGATGGGCTCCTTCGTGCCGGCCGAGACCGCCCATATCGGCGTCGTCGACCGCCTCTTCAGCCGGGTCGGCGCCGCCGACGATCTGGCGCGCGGACGCTCCACCTTCATGGTCGAGATGGTCGAGACGGCGGCGATCCTCAATCAGGCAGGTGAGCGCGCCCTCGTCATTCTCGACGAGATCGGCCGCGGCACCGCCACATATGACGGCCTCTCGATCGCCTGGGCGGCGGTCGAGCATTTGCATGACGAAAATCGCTGCCGCGCACTCTTTGCAACGCATTATCACGAGCTGACCGCGCTCGCCGCCAAGCTTCCCGATCTTGCCTGCCACACCATGCGCGTCAAGGAATGGCAGGGCGAGGTCGTCTTTCTGCACGAGGTGGCGCCGGGCGCCGCCGACCGTTCCTACGGCATCCATGTCGCCAAGCTTGCCGGCCTGCCGCCCGCCGTGATCCGCCGCGCCGAGGAGGTCCTGGCGACGCTCGAAACCGGCGAGCAATCGGGTGCTCTGGCGCAGCTCGCCGAGGATCTGCCGCTCTTCAGCGCCGCACGGCGCTCCCCACCGGCGGTCGTCGAGCGGCCGATTTCGGTAGCCGAGGCGACGCTGGACTCGCTTCGGCCGGACGAGCTGACGCCGCTTCAGGCGCTGGAGCTGATCTATCGCTTGAAGGGGCTGGCCCACCGCGCGTAATGGGCGTTGGCGCCGCGGCTGCCGCTCATTCCGGCGGGAGGCGGGCCGGCGCCGCCCGCGTTAGATCGACCGTGTCGCGCCGTGTCACGATCGCCCGATCGCGCAGAGTGAGCGGCGAGAGGCGGCGCAGCTGATTGCGGCGGACAAGAAATCGGGTCAGTCGAAGCGAAATCGTCAAGGCCGCGAGCATCCCGACGAGGACGGTCAGAGCGATGCCCTCGTCGCTGACGAGAAACGCGCGGATCTTGTTGATGAGGAGCCTGATGGCGTGGTGCTCCTCGCGCGCACGCGCACGCTCTTCGCTCGACTCCCCGCCTCCGGTCGTCTGGAAGGCGCCGCCGGTGGCGGCCTCACGCACCGCGAGACGCCCGGTATCCGACCCCAGATCGAACACCAATTCACCGCCGCCGAACAACATGACCCTCTTGGTGCCGTCATTCGCGGCCTGGGGCGTCGCGACCGCCGTCAGAGCGATCGCCAGGATCTCGCTGTCGAGCACGTATTGCCGGACCGCCTTCAACGGATCGTCGGCGACATTGTCAGCCACATCGTCATCGTCATCGTTATTGGTATTGCTGTTGCGGTTGTGATTGCCATTGCCATTGCCATTGGCGACGTCCGGATGCTCGGCATGGCCGTCGCGCGGTGACCGTGCGCTCGGCGCGCGGTGTTCGTTGACGAAACGGTGCAGCACGTCGCGCAGCGACAGACGCGTCGGCGCGTCTGGCGCACCGGAGAGATCGGCAGGGTCCGCCTGCGGCGCGGCAATGAGTCCCGGCGCCCCGCGGGATTGCACTTCGGTCCCGACCTTGGCGGGCCCCGACAAGGTGATCGGCGTCGGCCCGGCGGTCGGCGCACCGGTGCCGAGGAGAATCGGCCGGGCCATCGGCGCCGCCTCCGGAATCGTGAGGACGAGGAGGGCAGCGAAAAAACCGAGAAAAAAGGCTTGTGACGACCTCGGCGACGGCACCATCGCCGAAGTTTCGCCCGTTCTCGCGCCATGCACGCAGACGGTTTTCACATGAACTCCCGTCGGCAGGCCTATCCTCGACCCGCAATCCGCACCAAGTACTTCAGAGCGACGAAGCCTGATACAGCGATCTACTGCTCATACTTTCCGATAATAACAAAATTCGCACCAAAATCGCTCAGAATTTCCTTATCAGACGGTTGGCTCAAGCAGAATCAGGCCGACAATCCCCTCGTGTCAAGAAATCCGACGCCGCCCGCTATACTACGGGAGCTATCCTGCGATCGACATCGATGCGCGTCACGCGACCGGTGCCTCGGCCGCCTTTGGTGTATAATCTCACCACATGGGAGCGATTTCGAAGCAACGTGAGATCATCGACCGGCGTGCGCTCGACGCGGCCTTGGCGCAGCTTGCCGAGGCGAGCGGCGCGGCGGACGGCGCGCGGGGTCCCGTCGTCGCTCTCCTGAAGGCGGCGCTCCGGACCGGCAGCGAGGAGATCCGCCGCCGCTTCGAGGGTGGCGGCTTTGCCGCGCAAACCTTGCGCGAGCAGTGCTTCCTCATGGATCAGCTCATCCGTGCCCTCAATGATTTCACGACGATTCATGCCTATCCGCTTGCCAATCCGACCGCGGGCGAGCACCTCGCCATCGTCGCGGTCGGCGGCTACGGGCGCGGCGAGCTCGCGCCGCATTCCGACATCGACCTCCTCTTTCTTCACCCCTACAAGCCGACGCCGCATACCGAGCAAGTGATCGAGTACATGCTCTATGCGCTGTGGGATCTCGGCCTCAAGATCGGGCAAGCGACGCGCTCGCTCGATGAGTGCCTGCGGCAGGCGCGCGCCGACATGACGATCCGCACCGCGCTGCTCGAAGCGCGCTACGTCTGGGGCGATCCCAAGGTCTTCGACGAGCTGAAAAGGCGTTTCGAGAGTGAAATCGTCAAGGACAGCGCCGGCGAGTTCGTCGCAGCGAAGCTCGCCGAGCGGGACGCGCGCCATCAAAGGCTCGGCGATTCGCGCTATCACGTCGAGCCCAACGTCAAGGAGGGGAAAGGCGGATTGCGCGATCTGCAGAGCCTGTTCTGGATCGCCAAATACATCTACCGGGTCGATGAGGTCGGCAAGCTCGTCGAGCTCGGCGTCCTTTCCGAGGAGGAGGCGACGCGGTTTGCCCGGGCGCACAATTTCCTCTCGACCGTGCGCTGCCATCTCCACTATCTGACCGGCCGACCCGAGGAGCGTCTCACCTTCGACGTGCAGACCGAGATCGGCCGCCGAATGGGCTACACCGACCATGCCGGCACGCGCGGCGTCGAGCGCTTCATGAAGCACTATTTCCTCATCGCCAAGGATGTCGGCGATCTGACGCGCATCTTTTGCGCGCTGCTCGAGGCGGAGCAGGAACGGAAACCGCGTTTCCGCTGGCGCGGCTGGTCGTTCCGCCGCCGCCACGTCGAAGGATTTGCGATCGATTCGACGCGCCTCACCGTCGCCAAGGACAGCGCCTTTCAGGACGATCCCGTCAATTTCATCCGCCTCTTCCATGCCGCGCTCGAGCACGATCTCGACATCCATCCCAAGGCGCTGCGCCTCATCACGCAGAATTTGAAGCTGGTGAACGCGAAGCTGCGCGCCGATCCCGAGGCGAACCGGCTCTTCGTCGAGATCCTGACGTCGCGCAAGGATTCGGAGATCGCGCTGCGCCGCATGAACGAGGCCGGCGTCTTCGGCCGGTTCATTCCCGATTTCGGCCGCATCGTCGCGCAGATGCAATACGACATGTACCATGTCCACACCGTCGACGAGCATTCGCTCATGGCGATCGGCATCTTGGGCCGGATCGAGCGCGGCGAGCTCGAGGAGGACCTTCCGGTCTCGACCGAGGTGATCGGCACAATCGTGTCGCGCCGCGCGCTCTATCTCGCCGTCCTCCTGCACGACATCGCCAAGGGGCGGGGCGGCGACCATTCGGTGCTGGGCGAGGAGGTGGCGCTGAAGCTCGGACCTCGCCTCGGCTTCGCCGCCGAAGAGACCGAGCAGGTCGCCTGGCTCGTCCGTTGGCATCTCCTGATGAGCAACACCGCCTTCAGGCGCGACATCGACGACCCGCAGACGATCCAGGATTTCGTCGACAAGGTGCAGTCGCCCGAGCGGTTGAAGCTCTTGCTCGTTCTCACCGTCGCCGACATCCGGGCGGTCGGACCCAAGACCTGGAACGGGTGGAAGGCGACGCTCCTGCGCGAGCTCTACCACCGTGCGCTCGATCTCATGTCGGGGGGGCTCGTCGCCGAGCCGCGCGATGCGCGCATCGCCGCGGCGCAAGCGCGGGTGAAACAGCTCCTTCCCGACTTTACCGAGGCGGATTTCGCGGCGTATCTAACGCGCGGCTATCCGTTCTACTGGCTCTCCTTCGATGCCGAAACCCATGCGCGCCATGCCCGCCTCATGCGCGAGGCCGACCGCGCGGCAGCACCGCTCACCGTCGAGAAGCGCGTCGATGCGGAGCGAGCCGTCACCGAGGTCACGCTCTACGCCGCCGATCACCCCGGGCTATTCTCGCGCGTCGCCGGCGCGCTCGCGCTCGCCGGCGCGAACATCGTCGACGCGCGGATCATGACGATGACGAACGGCATGGCGCTCGACACCTTCTGGGTTCAAGACCAAAGCGGCGGCGCCTTCGATCGGCCAGACAAGCTGGCGCGGCTTGCCGTGCTCTTCGACAACGTCCTCTCCGGCCGCGTCAAACCGCATCTCGAGCTGGCGAAGCCGGCGGCGGTCCCGAGCCGTATGCGCGCCTTCCCGGTGACGCCGCGCGTCCTCGTCGACAACAGAGCGAGCGCCAACTACACCGTCATCGAGGTCAACGGCCGCGACCGGCCGGGCCTTCTGTTCGAGCTGACGCGTGCGCTCACCCTCATCAATCTGCAGATTTCGAGCGCCAAGATCTCGACTTACGGCGAGAAGGTGGTCGACGTCTTCTACGTCAAGAACATCTTCGGCCTCAAAGTCGAGCATGACGGCAAGCTCAAGGAAATTCGCGAGAAACTCCTCGACATCCTCGCCGAGCGCATGCCGGTCCAAGCCGTAGCGGCGCGGCGCGTGCGGCGGGCGCGCGCCGGCGTGGCGGCGGAATAGCCGGCAGATGGCAGAGGTTGTAGCGCTGCCGGCGGCCACCGCCGTTGCGCCGGAACCCCAACAGCTTCCGGCGATCGCCGGCGAGGCGCATGGCCTCATCTCGGTCGTTCGCCGCATCCCGAGCGCCGGCATGCCGATCGCCGAGCCGCCGGTTATCGCCTGGCTGCTCGGCGAGGGTCGGCGCATTCACCGCGACGCCGAGTTCTTCGACGAGCTGTGCTGGCGGCTCGTCGGCGCCGGCCTCCCCTTGTCGCGCGTCAACATCACCGTCCGCACCTTGCATCCGCAAATCCTCGGATTCGCCTTTCGCTGGTATCGGCAGCGGCGCGTCACCGAGGTGTTGCGCGTCGAGCATGGCGTCCAGAACACCGCCGATTACCTCGAAAGTCCGATCCGCCCCGTCAACGAGCACGGCGCGACCGTGCGCTTCCATCTCGAGGACGAGACGACGATGCTGCCCTACCCGCTGCTCGAGACCTTGCGGCGCGACGGCGCGACGGACTACTTCGCCTGCCCGCTCACCTTCTACAATGGCCGCCATCAGGCGATGGCGTGGACGACCGATCGGCCGGGCGGCTTCTCGGATGCCGACATCGCGCGCATCGAGGAGGTGAAGTCGGCGATCGCGACGGTGATCGAAGCGCGGGCGATGCGCTTCATCGCCGGCACCTTGCTCGAGATCTATCTCGGGCGGACGGCCGGAAGGCGCGTCCTCGACGGCGAGGTCCGCCGAGCCGAGGGCGAGCGCATGCATGCGGTCATCCTGGCGAGCGACATGCGCGGCTTCACCCAGCTTTCGGACCGCCTGCCCGGCGAGGCGCTGATCGCGCTGCTCGACGATTATTTCGACGCGGTCGCAGCGCCTGTGCAGGCGCGCGGCGGCGAGGTGCTGAAATTCGTCGGCGACGGCGTTCTTGCGATCTTTCCGCTCGGCGAGTGCGGCGAAACCGAAGCGGCGCGCTCGGCGCTCGCCGCGGCGTCCGAAACCCTCGAGCGGATCCAAAAGCTCGGCGAAGAGCGCGGCCGCACCCGCTTCCGCATCGGCATCGGCCTGCATCTCGGCGAGATCATCTTCGGCAATGTCGGCGCCGCCGACCGCCTCGATTTCACCGCGATCGGCCCCGCCGTCAACCTCGCCTTCCGCCTCGAGAGCCTGACGAAGCGCCTCGACCGCCAGCTCCTCATGTCGCGCGATTTCGCACGTGTCGTCGAGCGCCCCGTGCTCTCGCTCGGCTTCCATCCGGTCAAGGGGTTGAGCCAGCCCGAGGAGGTCTTCGCCCTCGAGGATGACGGCGCGCTTCGGGATTGACAGGGCGCCCCTGCGCGGCGAGTGTCGGCGCCGCCAAGCAAGAAGGAGATGCAGCGATGCTGATCAATGCCGATCTCAATCAGCGCGCGGTCGTCGCGACGGCGGCGCTCCCATGGGTCCCGTCGCCCGAACCCGGCGTCGAGCGCAAGATGCTCGAGCGCGACGGCGGCGAGGTGGCGCGGGCGACGAGCCTCGTGCGCTACTTGCCGGGCAGCAGATTTACGAGCCACGAGCATGGCGGCGGCGAGGAGATCCTGGTGCTCGACGGCGTTCTCGGCGACGAGCATGGCGAGTATCCGGCGGGCACATATCTGCGCAACCCGCCGGGTTCGCGCCACGCGCCCTATAGCCGGACCGGCTGCACCCTCTTCGTCAAGCTGCGGCAATTCGCTGGGGACGATACCAAGCGCCTCGTCATCGACACGAACCAGGGCGAATGGACCCTGGGCAAGACCGACGCCTATGACGACATGCTGCTCCACCAGCATGGTTTGGAGCGGATTTATCTCATTCGCTGGCACGCCGGCAAATCCTACCCGCTCCACTACCATCGCGGCGGCGAGGAGATCTTCATCCTCAGCGGCGTCTATGCCGACGAGCATGGCAGCTACCCGGCCGGCACCTGGGTCCGCGCCCCGGTCGGGTCGTGCCATACGCCGCTGCCGACCGAAGGCGCCCTCTTCTACGCCAAGCTCGGCCACTTGCCGGCGCCGAAAGAGGCGGCGGCGTGAGGGGGGCCCTGCCCCGACCTAATTCCCTCGCCCCTCGGGGAGAGGGAGGGGACCCATGCAGAGCATGGGGAGGGTGAGGGGGACGCGCCGCCGCTCCGTCTATGCCTGGGACCCGCCGTGCCGCGGCGGCTCCCCCTCACCCATCCTCTCCCCGAGGGGTGAGGAGAGATGCAAGGGGAGAGGGGTGGCTTCGCGGGCGCCGCCGTGGCCGCCTCCTCTTCCCCCTCTCCCTCCGGGAGAGGGTCGGGGTGAGGGCAAACCGCCGGCGCAGCAGGCTTCATCTCGGCACGCGCCTTCGCGCGCCGCTTCTTGTTCGGTGTCGTCATCGATGCCTCGGATGTCATGAAAAACGGCGATCCGTCTGCGTCGCCGTAACGGTTGGAAACTGCCGCGATCAGTCCGGTCTGCTTGCGGGAAATTGGCTCAACGTCGCCTGGGGGTTCGGCCAGACCCGCTGCCTGTCGCTCACGGCGTCGGTCCCGCGCCGCTTTGCTGCTGCAACCATTCCGAGACGAGGTTGGCATAGTCGCTGAATGTCAATTCATCGACGTTCAGCGCAATCCTCGCGCAGATCTCCGGGAGCTGCGACCGGAATGTTTCGAAGCGGCGGAGAATGGCGGCACCGCCCGGCAGCCTCTGGCCGGCGCGCTGCGTTCCTAGCCAATCGCGAATGACGGTGATGAGTTTCGGCAAATGCTCTTGGTGAGCGGAAATGTCGTGGCCTGCAATATCCGAGATGAACTGCTGATAGCGATAGCGTTCGCGATCGAGCACGAGGCAATTCTTCTGTTTGTGGCGGCCGGCCCCGAAACGCTGCGCCCCGAGAAAGATCCCGAGTTCGAGCGGCATGTTGAATCGTGGCAGTCCCGACCCGGCGTCGAGCTCGGTGCGCGAGATATCGTGAATGCCGAGCCGGCAGCCGGCGATGATGCCAAAAATCTTATCGATGCGGACCCGGCCGGAATCATAAACCTCGAGCGCGCAGCGCGGGACGTATCCGCAGTCGAACACGGCAAAAACCGCCGCATCAAACAGCGGCTTGTAGCGGTCGTCGAACGGACAGTTGATGAAGACGCTGAGGGCGTAGTCCGGGGGCGTCCGTCGCTCGGCCTCAGTCGGTGCCGATGGCGGCGTGCTTCTTGAGGGTGGCACGGATGGCCTTTTTGATCTTGGCGATCTTGGTCTTTACCGGCTTGGTGGCAGCGGGCCGGATGCGGCTTTTGGCTCTGGCGCCGATCGTGACTCGTGTGGTGGCGACCGACCTCATCGATCCTCGTCCCGCTCTGGTTGGCGCGGCCGTCATGGCCGTGCGATCCGTGCAATTCATAGTGTATTCAGAGCGGTCGGGAGTCTCAAGCTCGATCGGCTTCGATGCTTGATGGCCAGCATCGCCGTGGACACCAGCAAGATCGCTCTGGCCTACTTGTAGGGGCGGCGCTCAACTCCGCCGGTGGATCGGCAAGAACCAACCATGCCGACCGATTTCATTGCGGAATGGGCATGCGCCCGCACAGGCAATCTCAATGGTGTGGCTGAAGGCCGCCGCGAGATCGCGCTGCATCCTGCAGGGCGGCTCATCGGCGCGCATGATCTCCTGATCGCGGCGCGGGCGCTGAGCCTCGGCATGTGCCTCGTCACCGACAATGAGCGTGAATTCGCGCGCGTGGGCGGGCTCCCGATCGAGAACTGGCTGCGGTCAGCAGCGAACTTTTCTTAACCGCGCGGCGGAGCGGGCGCGTCAGACCAATGCCGGCGCCGGGGTCGGCTCGCCGGCGGGCGTGCCGCCGGGGATCGGGGTGAACCGGCGCCGCTCGTTCAGCACCGCGAGCGAGAGGGTCTTTCGTTGCGAGTGATCGGAGGCGCGCATCAAGGACGCATGTCCGATGCCGTCGATCCCGGTGAAGAGCGCCTCGACGATCCACTCCGGACCCGGGCGCCCGAACATGCTGAGCTGGACCTCGCGATAATGCTGCCCGCGGGCGATCGGCGGCGGAGATGATTTGAGCGATCCCAATTGCGGCATCATGATCCCCGGAAAAGTTGGTGGCGTCGAAGCCGCACGGCGCGCATCGCGGCCGGTCTCTTTACCATGTTTGGATGCTGCGGCCGATCTTCAAATCACGTTTTGTGACAAGGACGAGGAATCGCGCCGCGCCAGGGGTCTCGCATTTGGCGAGGGGCTTGCATCTCCTCTCCCCTCGGGGAGAGGCAGGGAGAGGGGGAGCCACCGCCGGCACCGCGGAAGCCAAGCCGGCGTTCGAGCGGTCGGGCGTCCCCCTCACCTTGATCCTCTCCCCGAGGGGAGAGGAAACCGCCGTTGCACCTCATCTGATCGCCCCGGCGCGCGGGGGTCACGCCCCGCCCCTCACTCCCGCAGATCCTCGAAGAATTCCTTCACCCGGGCGAAGAAGCCGGCGCTTTCCGGGCTCGTCTCGTGGCCGTCGACGGCGCCCGCCTTCTCGAATTCGCGCAGCAACTCCTGCTGCTTCTTCGTCAGGTTG
>JBGPOZ010000041.1:0-25283 GCA_041488295.1 Allostellaceae bacterium | reverse complement strand
TGAGGGGTGGCGGCGGGATCGTTTCGCACCCGGCAAGCGCGAGCAAGATCATGCCCGCGAGGACGCCCGACCATCTCGTGAGGCTCGCCATGCGCCTCCTCGTGGTCAATGGATCGACCGACAAACACCGACGACGCGCGTGAATTCCGTGACCCGGCCGGCGCGTGAGGTTCACTGCCTCGTTCGCACGGCATTCTGCAGGACGGGCTCGATTCCAGACGCCATCGCGAGCAGCGCCTTGTCGGTGCCGCGGACCCCCGATAGCATCAGCCCGCACGGCGCCGCCCCAGGGATCTGCATCGGCAGGGTGATGGCGCAGCCATCGAGCTGGTTGATGACCGTCGGATTTCGCAAGAGCAGAAGATTGAGTCGCGTGTATTCGGCATCTGCTGCGAAGGCGGCGATCGGCGGTGCGACGATCGGCAAGGTCGGGAAGAGCATCGCATCGAACCCGCGCAAGGCGTGCCCGACCGCGGCGATGAGCGCGGCGCGGCGCGCCTGAATGTCGAGATAATGCACCGCCGACATGGCTCGCCCCCGCAGGATCCGGCTGCCGACCCGCGGATCGTACTCGTCGAACCGGCGCTCGAGCAGTGGCGCGTGCCAGCGATAGGCCTCGGCGGCCGAGAAGCCGCCTTCCTTGTTGAGCCCCGGAAGCTCGCCGAGCTCGCGCAGCGGCAGATCGACGAGGCGCGCTCCGGCAGCGCTCAGCGCCGAGCAGGCGCGCGCGAAGGCAGCGGCGATCGCCGGCTCCAGCGCATCCAGCATCTGCGTCTGCGGAATGGCGAGGCGCAACGCGCTTGGCGGAAAGGGCTCCGGAAGCGCGGGCCTCTCGCCGGCGAGGATGGCATCGACAATCGCGCAATCGGCGACGCTACGCGCCAGGGGGCCGATCGAATCGAGCGTCGTCGAAAGCGGCACGGCGCCCTCGCGTGGCACGCGCGATTGCGTCGGCTTGAAGCCGACCAGCCCGCAGAGGGCCGCCGGGATGCGCACCGATCCGCCGGTATCCGAGCCGATCGCGACGGCAGCGCAGCCATCGGCGACGGAGACAGCAGCGCCGGACGAGGAGCCGCCGGGGATGCATTCACGATCGTGGGGATTGCCGGGCGTTCCGTAATGCGGGTTGATGCCGACGGCGGAATAGGCGAACTCCGTCATGTTGGTCTTGCCGATGATGATCGCGCCCGCGGCCCGCAGCCGCGTGACGATGGGTGCGTCTTCGGTCGCCGGCGGCGCGTCGCGCAGCGCCTTCGAGCCCGCCATCGTCGGCTCGCCGGCAACGTCGAAGAGGTCCTTCACCGAGACGGGAATGCCGGCGAGCGGCGACAAGACGGTCCCGGCGGCGCGCAGGCGATCCTGCGCCTCGGCGACGGCGCGCGCCCGCTCGGCATAGATCCGGGTGAAGCTTCGCCGTCCCTCCCCCGCCGGATCGGCGATGCGCGCCAGCGCATCTTCGACGAGGCCCCGGCTCGTGGCGTGCCCCGCGGCAAGATCGCCGCCGAGCTGCGCCAAAGTCGGATGATCGTAGAACGCACCCTTGCTCATCGCTGTCTTACCTCGAACGATATTCGGCAGGTACCGTAGGATCTAGGGGCGGATCCAGCTTTCGCAGAAAGCGAGAAACGCCGTTGTGATCTGCCGGCCGGCCATGTCGCGCAGCACGGGACGGCCCGGTAGCGCGCGGCCGTTCACCGTCGCGACGGCGCTCTCCGCGCCGGCGAAGACGCTCAGCATCAGATGCTTGCCGGTCGCCGATTGCGCCGGCTGCAATTGCAGCGCGAAAGGCGCACCGAGACCTTCCCAGCGCAGGCGAATATCGAAGCCTTCAGCCTCGATGTTTTCACCATAGCTGTGATGCGCGTCGCCCTCGCGGCTGCAACGGCGCAGCTTGCGGTAGCCGAGGCCGGACAAGGCCGGCAGGCCCTTGAAGGCGGCGAAATTTGCGACATAGTCGGCAATGAGCCAGCGCGCCAGGGGCTCGTTGTCGGTGAGACAGAGATTGGGCCGATCCGACGTCCCGGCCGCCGAGGACGGGTCTTGCACCATGACGAGGGCGTGGCCGCGGCCATGCGGCGACAGGACGACGCGGAAAAAGCTGAGGAGCGTGACGAACGGACCCTCCGCCTTCTCCTTGAGGTACATGCCCGGATTCTCGCCAGACCAATCGACGGTTCCGGGAAAGATGGATTGACCGGCCATGGGATCCTCCTCTGCTGATGGAACCGCATGCTAGCATGGTGCGATGGGACGAAAACACAGGAACCGATTGCGGAGCTGTTCTGATGCATGAAGCCGAACGCGCGCGCTGGAATGAGCGTTTTTCCGGCGATGACTACCTCTTCGGCACCGAGCCGAACGCCTTTCTCGTCGCACAACGCGGCCTGTTGCGGCCCGGCCAGACGGCGCTCGCGATCGCCGATGGCGAGGGCCGCAACGGCGTGTGGCTGGCGCAACAAGGGCTCAACGTTCTCGCGGTCGATTTCTCCGAAGTCGCGCTCGGCAAATCGCGGCGTCTTGCCGCCGAGCGTGGCGTTCGCCTCAGAACCGAGCAAGCCGATCTTTTCGCCTGGGATTGGGAGCGCCGCAGCTTCGACCTGGTGGTCGCGATCTTCGTGCAATTCGCGCCGCCTCCGGAACGCGCGGTGCTCTTCGCCAATCTGCGGCGCGCGGTGAAGCCCGGCGGCCACCTCCTCCTCCAGGGCTACCGGCCGGAGCAGCTGCAATACAAGACCGGCGGACCGCCCCATGCCGAGAACATGTACACCGAATCCTTGCTGCGCGATGCCTTCGCCGACATGACGATCCTGCATCTGCGCACCCATGACGACGTCATCCTCGAGGGCAGCGGCCATGCCGGCATGTCGGCGCTGATCGACATGGTGGCGCGGAAATAAGCGAGCCGCCGCTGCTAGGAGGCGTATCGGCGCCTTACCGCCCCTTGAACGCTGGCGCCCGCTTCTCGAGAAAGGCGTTCTGGCCCTCGCGGTAATCCTCGCTCAGCATCGCGCGCTCGATCGCCTCATGCGCCTTGGTGAAGTCGAGCGTGCCCGTCCCTTGCGCAAGGCCGTTGAGGATGAGCTTGGCGCCGGCGATCGACAGCGGCGCATTCTTCGCCAGCAGCGCCGCGAAGTCGCGCGCCGCCGCGACCGGATCATCCTCGATCCGGTCGATGAAGCCGATACGCGCCGCTTCAGCGGCATCGAAGCGTTCGGCCGAAAAAAGGATCTTCTTGGCATTGGCGAGGCCGACCAAGGCCAGCAGATTCTGCGTCTCGCGCATACCGTAGACGATGCTGAGCCGCGCCGCTGGGATGCCGAAGATCGCGGAGGGCGCCGCAAAGCGGAAATCGCAGGCCATCGCGAGCCCGCTGCCGCCGCCCATGCAGAAACCGCTGATCGCGGCGATCGTCGGCTTCGGCAGATGCAGTATCGCGTCGGAGCATTCGTCGACGGCAAGGTCGTAGGCGTGGCCGGCCTCGGCGGTGTGGCGGACGGTGGCGAATTCGGTGATGTCGGCGCCGGCGCAGAAATGCTCGCCGGCGCCGGCGAGGATGACGGCGCGGACGCCCGCATCGTCGGCGAAGCCCCGGTAGAGCGCGGTGAGGCGGCGCCACATCGCCAAACTCACGGCGTTGCGCCGCTGCGGCCGGTTGAGCGTGACAAGGGCGACTTCGTCCTCGATCGCGATGCGAATATCGTCCACTGGCTCGGACATGCGTCACCCGGTCACGGCGAGCAGTGATTGCGAGATCATTGACGGCGGATCCTCAATACGAGCGCGGCATGCCCAGCACGTGCTCGGCGAGATATGCCAGGATGAGGTTGGTCGAGATCGGCGCCACCTGGTAGAGCCTCGTCTCGCGGAATTTGCGCTCGACGTCGTACTCCTCGGCAAAGCCGTAGCCGCCATGCGTCTGGAGGCAAGCATCCGCCGCCTGCCAGGCCGCCTCCGAGGCGAGCAGCTTCGCCATGTTCGCCTCCTTGCCTGCGCCCTCTCCTGCCTCGTAGAGCTGCGCTGCGCGCTGCACCATGAGATCGGCCGCCTCCGACGCGGCATAGGCCCGGGCGATCGGGAACTGGATGCCCTGGTTCTGTCCGATCGGTCGGCCGAAGACGACGCGCTCCTTGGCGTAGGCCGCGGCCTTGGCGATGAACCACCGCGCATCGCCGACCGCCTCGGCGGCAATCAGAATGCGTTCGGCATTCATGCCGTCGAGAATGTAGCGGAAGCCCCGCCCCTCCTCGCCGATCAGGTTTTCGCCAGGCACGACGAGATTGTCGAAGAAGATCTCGGTCGTCGCATGATTGATCATGGTGCGGATCGGCCGGATGGTGAGGCCCTTCCCACGCGCCTCGCGCATATCGACGAGGAAGACCGAGATGCCGTCCGTTTTCTTCTTGACCTGATCGCGCGGGGTGGTGCGCGCGAGGAGCAGCATCAGGTCGGAATGCTCGGCGCGCGAGGTCCAGACCTTTTGACCGTTGACGACGTAGTGGCTGCCGTTTCCACGCCGCTCGGCGGTGGTGCGGATCGCGGTCGTGTCGGTCCCCGCGGTGGGCTCGGTGACGCCGAAGGCCTGGAGCCGCAGCTCGCCCGTCGCGATCTTTGGCAGATAGGCCGATTTCTGCGTCGCGCTGCCATGCCGCAAGACGGTTCCCATGATGTACATCTGCGCATGGCAAGCGCCGCCGTTGCAGCCGCTCTTGTGAATCTCCTCGAGGATCGCCGCCGCGGCCGAGATGCCGAGCCCGCTGCCGCCATATTCCTCGGGAATGAGGCAGGCGAGATACCCCGCCTCGGTCAGCGCCTGGACGAACTCGCCGGGATAGGCGCGCTCGCGGTCCTTTGCGCGCCAATATTCGCCGGGAAACCGCGCGCAAAGCGCCCGGACGCCGTCGCGAATCGCGGCGAAATCGGCGCCGCCATGTGATGCTTGTGCTGATGAGGCGGTCATGAATCGCGGATAATTCCGATGCCGTATTTCAAGGTGGCGCTATGCTAGCCGAAAACCAATTTGAACCACAGAGGCACACAGGCACAGAGGTGGATTGATGGCCGAAGGCCAGAGAGATCGCCTCTCGGCTCCCCTTCTGTGTCTCTGTGGTTCACACAACCTTCCCGTCCTAAGAACGCGCAAGCCGGGCAAGGCCGACGAGGCGTTCGACGGCGATGATCATCAGGAGGATGAGGCGGATCTGCAGCGCCGATGCGGCGGCGATGACGAGCTGGCCGCCCTGGAATTGCAGATAGGAGAAGATCTCGATCGGCAAGGTGGTCTCACACATCGTCTCGACTTTCACCCTCGTCCGCACGCAAGCGCGAGAAGGACGCCGATCTGCGGTCTCATTGCAGGTCATCGCCCCATATCATGCGAAAGGGTGAGCAGTTGTCCGTTTTTTCCGATCCCAGCTTGGCGCAGCGATGGTATTGTGAATGACAGTATTCGCTGAAAATCCGGCTACCGCGATTGCGATGGAACCCCATCGCTCCTAGTGGCGCCGCGCTCATGCAGGCTCCTTGTCATGTATTGGATCATGATGATCCTCATTGGCTTCGGCGGCGCACTCCTCGGCGGCGCGGCCGTCGTTCATTGGTTGTTGACCGATGCCCCCTGCCCGCGCTGCCATCAGCGCGACTGGTCCAAAGGCCTTGAGCCATGGCGCTGCCGGCGCTGCGGTGCGTCCTACCAGGCTCTCGCGGAACATCATCGCCATCATCACGCGTGAGCCGTGCGACGGCGCGACGGGCGAAGGCTCGGCGCCGGCGCCTTCAGCAGCTCGGCTTCGGCATCGCCTCGATCTTGTCGAGCTTGGCCTTGATGGCGAAATCGCTGTAATCGAGCACCATGTCGCGTGAGACGCCATTGTCGAGCAGCCGCATGCCGAGCTCGTAGTCGGGTTCGTCGGCACTGGCATCGGCCGGAAAGAAGGCAAGGCGCATGCGCCAGGACGGGCGCTCGAGATAGGGGCTCTTCAACGGCGACTCCGCGGCTCCTGCCTCGGCCGTCTGCGGCCCACCGATCACCGCGGTCACATCGACGGCGTTCTCGGTGCTGGCACCGTCGAAGACCTTTGCCGCGACGAATTGGTCGCCAGCGCCGGCACGCTCGATCAGAAGGACGGTGTGCGCCGTCGGAAAAACGACGCCCGGCGCCAAGTCGAGCGTCGAGGCGGTGGGCTTGCTGAACTCGACCTTGCCGCCCTTGCCCTTGCCGTCGAGCCGTGCCTCGCCGCGAACCTCATCCTCGACCTCGCCGTTCTTCATCTTGCGCTGATAGAAGCGATAGCGCAGTCCGTCTTTCGATTCCCAGGTGACGAAGTTCGAGGTCAGCTCGACATCGGCCTCCTCGGCGTAGTGCATCGACAGCTTGTAGCGCTGCTCGACGGTCCAGCCGTCGCAGGTTTCGCCCCACTCGAACACCATGCTGCCGTCGGCGGCGACGACGCCGCTGCTCTGCTTGGCCGAACCAAGGGACATTTTGTAGAGCGCCCGATGCGGGGCGATGTCGACCGCTTGGGCGGCGCTGGCGAAACCGAGTGAAAGGCAAATCACACCCGCAAATGCCCGACCCAGCGAACGCATCATCGAGACTCACTCCAAACAAGGTCCGCACGGCCCTGATCGAGCCGGACTATGTCACGCTTCGCCCTCCGAAGGTAGTGCGGTTCCGGCGCGCGGCATCCCCGCTCGACCCGCCTGGAGGGCCGTGATCGGCAGAACTTTCTCCGCAGCGGCAAAAATTGCCCTGACGCCCACGAAAGCCGCGCCGGATTTGCGCCGTCGGCACTTGGCACGGCTCTTGCTGTGTAGACGATGAAATCTTCGTTCGTGCCACGGAGCGCACAATGTCATATCTGGTTGGAACCTCCTCCAGGGCGGCTCAGAGCCATAGGGTCGAACGCCGCGCCGACAACGTCATCTCGCTCCCCATACCGGGAGAAACCGATCGTCAGGGCCTCCTCGATTGGGCGTTAGCGGCGGTCGCCGAGGCCGAGCAGCGCCTTGCTCTCCTGCAAGTGCGCGTCGAATATCTCGAAGGAATCTCGGTCACCGACGAGTTGACCGGGCTTCTCAACCGACGTGGTTTCCTCGCCCAGCTCGACCGCGCCATGGCGTCGGCGCGGCGCGGCGGCCCGCATGGCGTCTTGATGTTGTGCGACCTCGACGGCTTCAAGGCAATCAACGACGCGCACGGCCACCTCGTCGGCGACGAAGCGCTGTGTCAGGTGGCGCAGCTTCTGGCGCGCCACATCCGTCGCGTCGACACGGTAGCGCGGCTGGGCGGCGACGAATTCGCCGTCCTGCTGGTCGGCGCGCATCTCGCCGCGGCACGGCGCAAGGCATATGCACTGACGCAGCTCATCGCCCAAACCAAATTTACGGTCAGCGTTGGCGCGGTGTCGGTCGGCGTCAGCTTCGGCCTTGCCGCTTATTCCGGCGACGAGGTCGAGGACGAGTTGCTGAACCGCGCCGACCGGGCGATGTACAGCCAAAAGCGTCGTCATGCCGCAGCTCGCGCCGGGCATCCGACCACCCGAGCGCGATAAGGTATCGTCTCAGCCGGACACGGCTGCCAACGCCCGCGGCGGCGGTGGATCGGCGGCGGGCCGTGCAACCGACATTCCGGCGACGCCCAACGCCCTGAGGGCGACAAGTTGCGGTTCGTTGAGCGGACCCAGGACGACGCGGTGGAAATCGATGCCCGCTTCGCGCACGGCGACGACCTGCGGGTGGTAGTCGGGGTATGTCGCCGCCAGCCCGACGGCATGACCGCGGTCGACGAAGCTTCCGATCATGAGGTAGCGCCCAGCCGGCGCGACGGTCGGTGCCGACCCTTTCGGCGCGGCGGTCGGTGCCGGCTCGGCCGACGCCCTGACAATGCCGTTGCCGTGCTGGACCAGCGGCGCCGTCGGCACGGGATGCTTGGGATCCTCGCAAACCGCCCGCCCGACGAAGAAGTGCCAGCTTGCACAATCCTGTGCGGTAACGAAGGACGCACCGTGGTCGGTGATGGTCTTGCCTGTGGCTGCGTAGCTGGCGCCGTCCGCCGCAAAGGAAACGACCGTGGCGGCCGGCGAGAGACAGCCGCTCAACAGCAATGGCAACGACAACAATGGCAACGACGCAATCCAGGCACCGCGCATCCGCGCCCCCGTCCCGGTTCCTCTGCATTGGTGAATCACAATGTCGAGGATAACGCAACAAGATCTTCGCAATCTAAACGAGATGGAGGGCAGAATTAGTCCCTTCGGGACGCCGTCATCATTGCCAAGACCAACATTGGCGGTCCCGCTCGCCCCGGCACGAGAGGCCTGAGGCAGCGCGCGCCTATCCGGCTTTCTTCGGCGGCGGCCGGTCGATCTTGAGGTGAAGTTCTTTCAAACGCTCGGGCGGCACCGGCGAGGGTGCTTGCATCAGGAGATCCTGCGCCTGCTGGTTCATCGGGAAGGCGACGATCTCGCGGATGTTCGGCGTATCGGCGAGCAGCATGACGATCCGGTCGATGCCCGGCGCCGAGCCGCCATGCGGCGGGGCGCCGTATTTGAAGGCGTTGAGCATGCCGCCGAACCGCGCCTCGACCAGCTCCTTCGCATAGCCGGCGATGGCGAAGGCCTTGTACATGATCGCAGGCAGATGATTGCGGATGGCGCCCGAGGACAGCTCGACGCCGTTGCAGACGATATCGTATTGGAAGGCCTTGATCGTCAGCGGGTCCTTCGTCTCGAGCGCTTCGAGGCCGCCCTGCGGCATCGAAAAGGGGTTGTGGCTGAACTCGATCTGCCCGGTCTCCTCGTTGCGCTCGTACATCGGGAAATCGATGATCCAGCAGAAACGGTATTCGTTCTGGGCGACGAGGCCGAGCTCGGTGCCGATTCGCGTCCGGGCGAGCCCGGCGAGCTTGGCGGCCGCCGCCTTGTCGCGGTCGGCGACGAAGAAGACGGCATCGCCCGCGCCGACGCCGGCAAGCGCGCGAAGTTGCTCGAGGCGCGGCACGTCGAGGAATTTCGCGATCGGACCTTTGGCCTCGACGACGGCTCCTTCGCCCTCGGTGAAGACGATGTAGCCGAGGCCCGGGGCTCCCTCGCCCCGCGCCCAATCATTGAGCTTGTCGAAGAAGCTGCGCGGCCGGGAGGCGGCGCCTGGTGCCGGGATCGCGCGCACGACGCCGCCCTTCTCGACCAGCCCCGAAAAGACCGCGAAGCTCGAGCCGCGGAACACCGCGCCGACCTCCGACATGACGATCGGGTTGCGCAGATCGGGCTTGTCCGTCCCGTATCTGAGCTGGGCGTCGTCATAGGTGGTGCGCGGGAAGGGCGGCTTCGTCACCGCTCGGCCGCGGGCGAACTCCTCGAACACCCCGGCGATCACCGGCTCGATCGCGGCGAAAACGTCATCTTGGGTGACGAACGACATCTCGAAATCGAGCTGGTAGAACTCGCCGGGCGAGCGGTCGGCTCGTCCCGCCTCGTCGCGAAAGCACGGCGCGATCTGGAAGTAGCGGTCGAAGCCCGACACCATGAGCAATTGCTTGAATTGCTGCGGCGCCTGGGGCAGCGCGTAGAACTCGCCGGGGTGGAGACGGCTCGGCACGAGGTAGTCGCGCGCGCCCTCGGGCGAGCTCGCCGTCAGGATCGGTGTCTGGAACTCGGTGAACCCTTGCGCGATCATCCGCCGGCGGATCGAAGCGATGACGTTCGAGCGGAGCATGATATTGGCATGCACCGCCTCGCGCCGCAGATCGAGGAAGCGGTATTTGAGGCGCGTCTCCTCCGGATATTCGGCATCGGCATTGACCGGAAAGGGCAGCGGTTCGGCTTCGGATTGCACGGTCAACGCGTCGATGACGAGCTCGACCTCGCCGGTCGCGAGCTTGGGATTGACCGTGTCATCCGTCCGCCGCTTGAGCTTGCCTCCGACCGTGACGACGCTCTCGAGGCGGAGCGCATCGGCGGTCTTGAAGATCGGGCTCGAACTGTCGATGACGCATTGCGTCAAGCCATAGTGATCGCGCAGATCGACGAAGAGGAGCTGGCCGTGATCGCGCTTGCGGTGCACCCAGCCGGATAGCCGGACCACGGCTCCCGCATCGCTCAATCGCAACTGCCCGCAATTATGCGTCCGGTAAGCATGCATCGGCTTGCCACCAAAGGAGGATTCACTGCCAAAATGAGGGCGGCAAGAGCGCACGGAACCTCGCGCCTTGTCAAGCCGAAGTCGCGCACTTCCCGGCTCGGCACATAGGCGCCTTTCGTGCGGCGGCAATTGCGTGTAATAGGTCGGCGATGACGATGATCGCCGAAACCGCGCAATTGGCCGAATTCTGCGCGCGGCAGAGGGGTGCGCCCTTTGTCGCGGTCGACACCGAATTCATGCGCGACAAGACCTATTGGCCGCAGCTCTGCCTCGTCCAGATCGCCGGACCCGATGAGGCGGTGGCAGTCGACGCGCTGGCGCCGGGAATCGATCTGGCGCCGCTTCTGCATTTGATGGCCGAGCCCTCGGTGCTGAAGGTCTTTCACGCCGCGCGGCAGGACGTCGAGATCTTCTACAATCTGAGCGGCGCCGTGCCGACCCCGCTCTTCGACACGCAAGTCGCCGCGATGGTGTGCGGTTTCGGCGATTCGATCAGCTACGAGACCCTGGCGGGGAAACTCGCCGGGGCGCGTATCGACAAATCCTCGCGCTTCACCGATTGGGCGCACCGTCCCTTGACAGAGCGGCAGGTTCAATACGCGCTGGCCGATGTCGTCCATCTTCGCCGCGTCTATGAGAAGCTGCGCGGCAATCTCGATCGGACCGGCCGGGCGAGCTGGCTCGATGAGGAGATGGCGTATCTGACGGACCCCGCCATCTATCGGCTCGATCCGGTTGAGGCATGGCGGCGCTTTCGCACGCGCGGCGGCAATCGCCGCTTTCTTGCCGTGCTGCGCGAGCTCGCGGCGTGGCGCGAAAACGCGGCGCAGCAACGCGACCTGCCGCGTGGCCGCATCATTCGCGACGAGCAACTGCTCGAGATCGCCGCGCACGCGCCGATGACGGTCGCCGATTTGGCGCGCACGCGCGGCCTCGGCAAGGGCGTCGCCGAGGGAAAGTTCGGCGGCGAGATCCTCGCCGCGATCGGGCGCGCCCTCGCCCTACCGGAGGAGTCGTACCCGCCGCTTCCTGCGCGCTACGAGCCGCCGCCCGGCATCGGCCCGCTTGTCGACCTCCTGCGCGTGCTGCTGAAATTGCGCTGCGAGGAGAATGACGTGGCGCAAAAACTCGTCGCCAACTCCGAGGACCTCGAAATGCTCGCCGCGACCGACGACGCGTCGATCCCAGCGCTCTCCGGCTGGCGCTTCGAGGTGTTCGGACGCGACGCGCTTGCCCTGAAGCACGGCGCTCTCGGCCTCACCGTTTCCAACCGCCGCATCAAGCTGGTGCGCCTTGCAGAGGATGAGGTCGCTCCGGCAAAGGCCGCCGGCACCGGGTGACCGTCGGGTGCTTTGCCAACCGCCTCAGCCTTTGACTTTCGCGTCCCCGTAGCGGACGACGGCGCGGCGATCGAGCGCGCGCGCGACAGCGTCGAGGCGGCGCTGAACCGTCTCGCCCGACCACAACGGCTCGCCCTCGGGTACAGTCAGCACAAGCTCGTTCTGCGACAGCGCCAACCGCATCCGCGGCAACATCTTGGGCGCGCCGCCGCTCAGCGTATAGCCGAGCCGAAGGGCGAGACCGATGGCGCGGGATGCGGCGTGATCCGCTTCGGCGATGAGGCGCCTCGTCGGGGCTTTGATCTCGCCATCGGCGGCGCCACCGTAACGGGCGTGCAAGGCGGTCGCGACGATGATCCGCTCACCGTGATCGATGCCGGCGACCGGCATGTGGAGGGTGCGCAAGAAGGCCTCTTCGGCGCGGTAATCCGGATGGCTGCTCCAGGCGATGTCGCCAAGAAGCACCGCGGCGAGCCGCAACCGACGCTGCCGCGCGCTCTCTCCGGGAAAGAGCGGCGATATCCACTCGAAGAGCTCGTCGCCGCTCATGCCGAACCGCGCGTTCGCCTGCGCCATGACGCGGCACCCGGCGAGCAACGGGTCTTCCTGACGCCGGTTCTCGGGCAGCAGGTCGAAGACGACGCCCTCGCGCAAGCCATAGGCGGAGAAGACCAGCCGCTCGGGGTGGATTGCTTCGGTGAGACGCGATAACACGAAGGCGGCAATCGGCACCGATTCGCCGCGTCGACGCGACACCGAGCTCATCTTTTCGAGGGACTTTCTCGACAGCTTGCCGATGAAACGGAAGACCTGCTCGGCATCGCTGCGCGCCACGGTATAACCCTGGATGATGTGGAGCGGATAATTCATCTGCTCCATGTGGATGCGCGCGAGCGCGCGCCACGCCCCGCCGACAAGATAGAAGGTTCGACCGCGAAAGCGGCGCAGCCACGGGACGCCCGAGATGTGACTATCGACGACCTCGCGCAGACGCTTTTGGTCGTCGCTGAATTCGGCGAGGCGCAGCGGTCCCAGGGGCAAGGTCGCGCCCTCGCCCACCTGACCCAAATCGACCGGAACGAGCTCGACGCTGCCGCCGCCGAGGTCGCCGACGACGCCATCGGCCGAAGGAATCCCGGCGAGGACGCCGAGCGCCGACAGCCTGCCCTCGGCGGCGCCGTCGAGAACGCGCACCGGAATGCCGCAGAGCCGCGTCGCTTCGGTGACGAAATCCGCGCCGTCGGCTGCATCGCGCACCGCCGCCGTCGCAATGAGGTCGAGGCGGACGACGCCGGCCGCCTGCGCCAGGGCGACGAAGCGCCGCAGATTGACGAGTGCCGATGCTATGCCGTCGGGATTGAGTCGCCCGGTCCGACCGAGACCGCGCCCCAGCGCGCAGAGCGCCTTCTCGTTGAGGAGCGGCAAGGGCGCGCGCGCGGCCTCGTCATAGACGACGAGGCGCAGCGAGTTCGACCCGATATCGATGACGGCGATGCGATTGCGCGGTGCCATCGTGGCCCGTCGACCGATGCCTTAGGATTGTGCCTGATTGTCGAGGATGAGGCGCGGCGCGTTCTGGCTGCGTCGCAATGCGCTGCCGCGTCCGGAGAGGCTCGGATTGGTCATGAAATAGGTGTGAGCGCTGAAGGGCTTGCCGTCGATCGCAACACGCGAGTAGACACCGTCGCGATCGAGCATCCAGCTTTGCATCGTATCCTTGAGATTCGCGATCATGATCTCGTCGAGGACTTGGCGGTGCACCGTCGGGTTCTCGATCGGCACGAGCGCCTCGACCCGCCAGTCGAAATTGCGGGGCATCCAATCGGCCGAGCCGATGAAGACCTTGGCATGATCGGAAGGCAGCTTGTGGCCGTTGCCGAAACAGACGATCCGGCTGTGCTCGAGAAAGCGGCCGATAATGCTCTTGACGCGGATCGTCGGCGACAGACCGGGGACCCCAGGACGCAGGCAACAGATCCCGCGCACGACGAGATCGATCTCGACCCCCGCCGTGGAAGCCCGATAGAGCGCATCGATGATGGCCGGATCGACGAGCTGGTTCAGCTTCGCCCAGATCTGCGCCGGCCGCCCAGCCTTGGCGTGCTCGATCTCCGCATCGATCAATTCCATCAGTTTCTGCCGCATGGCGATCGGCGCGATCACGATCTTCTCGAGCGTCGCCGGCGTTGCGTACCCGGTCATGTAGTTGAAGAGCCTCGCTGCATCGCGGCACAGCTTGGGATCGGAGGTGAAGTACGAAAGGTCGGTGTAAACCTTGGCGGTATAAGGATGGTAGTTGCCGGTACCGAAATGCACGTAGGAGCGCAGCGCCCCCGCCTCGCGGCGGACGACGAGCGCCACCTTGGCGTGGGTCTTCAATTCGAGAAAGCCGTAAACGACCTGGACGCCGGCGCGTTCGAGCGAGCGCGCCCAGCGGATGTTCGCCTCCTCGTCGAAGCGCGCCTTCAACTCGATGAGCGCCGTCACCGACTTGCCCGCCTCCGCCGCCTCGATGAGGGCGCGCACGACCGGACTGTCCTCGCTGGTCCGGTAAAGCGTCTGCTTGATCGCGACGACCGCCGGGTCGCGCGCCGCCTGGAGGACGAATTGGACGACGACGTCGAAACTCTCGTAAGGATGGTGGACGATGATGTCCTTCTGCCGGATCGCGGCGAAGCAATCGCCGCCGAAATCGCGGATGCGCTCGGGAAAGCGGGCGTTATAGGGCGTGAAGACGAGATCGGGACGTTCATCGATGATGAGCTGGCTCGTGTCGGCGAGGCCGAGAAGGCCGTCGAGCCTGAAGACGTCGCCGTCGGAGGCGTCAAGCTCTTCGGCGAGGAAGCGCCTCAGATCCTCCGGCATGCCGATATCGACGCTGAGGCGGATGACGTGGCCGCGCCGCCGGCGCTTCAGTGCCGTCTCGTAAAGGCGCACGAGATCTTCGGCTTCCTCCTCGATCTCGACCTCGCTGTCGCGCAGGATGCGAAAGACGCCCTGCCCCAGCACTTGAAAGCCCGGAAAGAGGTAATCGAGAAAAAGCCCGACCATCTGCTCCATCGGCAGGAAGCGGATCGCCTTGCCGGGCAGACGCACGAAGCGATTGACCGAGGAGGGCAGCAAGAGGAGCGCGTTCATACGCTCGCCATCGGCGATACGAACGAGATGCAAGGCAAGACCGAAGCCGAGATTGGCGATGAACGGAAAGGGGTGGGCCGGATCGATCGCGAGCGGGGTCAGCACCGGGAAAATGTCGGCCATGAATTTTTCTTCGAGCCAGCTCCGGTCCTCCGGCGCGAGTTTCTGCGGCCCGATGATCGTGACCTCGGCGGACGCCAGAGCATCGCGCATGCCGCGCCAGACCACCTGCTGGTCGCGCATGAGCTTTCCGGCTCGCGTGTTGATGGCGTCGAGCTGCTGGGCCGGCGTCAGCCCATCCTGGCTCGGGGTGGCGATGCCGGCGAGGACGTGTCCCTTGAGCCCGGCGACGCGCACCATGTAGAATTCATCGAGATTGCTCGCCGAGATCGAGAGAAAGCGCAGCCGCTCGAGCAACGGGTGGTGTTGGTTCTCGGCCTCGGCGAGGACCCGCTCGTTGAAGGCGAGCCAAGAGAGCTCGCGATTGATGAATCGCGCCTCCGATTGAATATCGATCCCTTGGACAGTTGCTCGGCGCGCTCTGCTCACGGAAGGAAGCTCCAGCATTGCTCTCGACGGACCGAGTCTATAGCGCTGAGACGTTAATGTCATGACAGCATCGTCAGCGGCGCGCGATCGTTCCGATCGAGAACGGTCCCTTGTGCTTCTGCGGCATGCGAAATCGAGCTGGGGCGACGCATCGCTCGGCGATCACGAGCGTCCGCTCAATGCCCGGGGCCATCATGCGGGTCGGCTCCTCGCCGGCTTCTTTGCGCGGAGCGAAGCGCCGGATCTCGTTCTCTGCTCGGATGCGTTGCGCACGCGCCAGACCTTCGAGCATATCAAAGCCGGCTTCTCGACGCCGCCCCGCGCCGTGTTCGAGCGCACTCTCTACCTCGCCGATGCCGCGACCCTCCTCTCCCGCATCGCCGCCGTACCTGACGAGATCCGCAGCCTGCTCGTCATCGCCCACAATCCCGGCATCCATGAACTTGCGGTTGCTCTCGCCGCGAAATCGCCCAAACGCGTACGCGGGGGGCTCGACCGCAAATATCCGACGGGCGCGGTCGCGCGCTACCGCCTTGCCGGTGCTTGGCACGACATCGGCCATACCGCGCTTGTCTTGACCCAATTCACGATTCCGGCCGATTTGGAGGCCCCCGACCAGGACGATCGGGATTAGCCTCGCCGACGGCCTCGAGCACGGCGCGTGCGAACGGCACGGTGATACGGCGCTGGGCCGCGAGCGCCGCCCGATCGAGCGCCGCTACGATCCGCAGCGCGGCGGCAAAGGAGCGTTCCATGTGGCGCAGGAGAAAGTGGATCACCTCCTCGCCGACAATAAGCTGACGATCCGCGAAAAGCTTCAGGAGCACGGCACCGATGAGCGCGTCGTCGGGCGGCAGGACCGCGGCGAGCGGCGCCGCCAAAAGGCGCGAGCGCAGATCGGCGAGCTGGGTCCCCCACCGCGCCGGAGGTGCGGCGGCGGTGAGAAGCAGCGTGCCCCGGCGCTCGGCGATAAGGTTGACGAGATGGAGAAGCGCCTGTTCCGCGGCGCGCTCGGCACCGTCGACGACCGCAGCCCTGCCCTCGCCGACAAGCACCGGGAGATTCGCCACGGTGAGCGCCTCGGGCGCGATCGCCGGTGCTCCGGAGCGCGCCCGCCAGACATGCGTCAGATGCGTCTTGCCGCAGCCCTCAGGACCGTGGAGGACCAGGGTCGACGCCGGCCAATCCGGCCAGAGGTCGAGCCACCCGATCGCCGCGGCATTGCTCGGCGCGACCAGAAAATCGGCTGCGCCGTAAGCCGGGCGATGGGGGAAGTCAAAAGCGAATTGGCTCGTCATCGTCCGGCATGGCCGATCCGGCTCCAACGCTCCCAGTCTTGCCCTTGCCGTCGACCGCGCATGCCGGATCATAGAGCGGGCTCGCGAGGTAGCGTTGGAGCGCAAAGCGCGTCAAGACGCCGATGACCGCCGCCACCGGCACCGCGAACAAGAGCCCCGCGAGTCCGAAGAGATTGCCGAAGGCCAGCAGAGCGAAAATGATCCAGACCGGATGCAGATTGACGCGGTCGCCGACCAGCTTGGGCGTCAGCAGATTGCCCTCGATCGCCTGGCCGATGAGAAAGATCGCGGCGATGATCGCAACCGCGCTCCAACTGTCGAACTGGGTGATCGCGAGCAGGATCGCAATGCCGGCGCCGATCGCGCCGCCGAGCACGGGAATGAAGATGAGGAGGCCGACGAGGAGGCCGAGGACCAGACCGAATTCGAGCCCGGCAAACGATAGGGCGACGGCGTAGAAGGTGGCCATCAGCACGCAGACCATCGCCTGGCCGCGCATGTAGCCGGCGAGGGTCGCGTCGACGATCGCCGCTTGCGCTCGGATGGTTGGGGCGTAGGGGCGCGGCAGCCAGCCATCGATGCACGCGACGATGTGCCGCCAGTCGCGCAGCAGGAAGAACGCCACGACCGGGGTGATGAAGACGAGCGAGAGGAGGTTGAAGAGGGCGAGGCTGCTCGTCAGCATCCCTTGCAAGAGTTGTCCCAGCCACGCGAAGGCATCGCCGAGGCGCGCGCTCACGGCATCGCGCAGCCGCGCGAAATCCTCGGCGGAGAGACGTTCCTCGAGCACGCCCATGACCGCGGTCATGTCGCGCCGCGCGACCTCGACGAAGCGCGGAAAACGACGAATGAGCTCGCCCACCTGGTTCTGGAGCAAGGGCTCGAGGACGAGAAGCGCGAGCCCGATCGCCAGGAGGAAACCCAGGAGGGCGATGAGCGTGGCGATACCGCGCGGAATGCGCAGGCGCTCGAGATAGCCGACCGGAGGGTCAAGGCAATAAGCGATGGCGAAGCCGGCGGCGAAGGGAAGAAGGATGGCGTCGAGGAGATAGAGCGCGACGCCGAGAAGAACCAGGCCGCAAAGCCAGACCTGCCAGCGCTGCATTGCCGCGTTCAATTGCTGCCCTCCATCCCGGCGATGCCGCGCATCCAACGGATGAGGTAGGCGCCGCCCGACAGCACTGTCGTCGCCGCCACGACCGAGATGAGAACGGCACCAATTCCATGATCGCCGGTCCCGAAGCCGAGGCGTGCCAGGGTGAAGGCGGCAAGCACGATCTGGAACAACGTGTTGATCTTGCTGATGATGAGCGGCTTCCACTCGGTCTTCCAGACGAAAAGTTGCACCAAGAGGAAACCGCCGACGATCATGAGGTCGCGAAAGATGACGAGGATGACGAGCCATGCCGGGAGCTGGCCGGCGACCCCGAGCGTCGCATAGACGCTGACGAGCAGCGCCTTGTCTGCGACCGGATCGAGCAGGGCGCCGATCTCCGTCTTCATGCCGAAATTCTTGGCGATGAAGCCGTCGACGGCGTCCGACACGCCGGCGATGATGAAGGTCCAGAACGCCGCCTCGAACGCGCCGGACAGGATGAGCCAGATGGCGAGCGGAACCAGCAGGAGGCGCCCGAGCGTGATGATGTTCGGCAGGTTCAATGCCGTGCTGCCGCTTACTCGGCCGCGCCCGCGGCGCTGCGCCGCTGCAGGGTCCAGCCGGTTCCGTTCGGACTGAGGACGAGGTCGCGCTGCGCCAGAGCGAGGCGAAGCTTATCGGGATCGCCAAGATAGTGGATCTCGACCTGCGCCTTATGCTTGTCGAGTTCCACGAGATCGCTCTCCTTGATCGCGGCAAGGCCGTTGAGCCGGGTGCGCACGGCAAGCCAGTCGGAGAGTGCGCCGATCGGCACCTCGGCCGTCAGCACCGCTTCCTGTCCGACCGGCAGCAGCGTCTCGTGCTTCCACGCATCCTCGACCGCGGCGATGCTCTGCGTCACCGCCCGGGTCATAAGATCCGTTGGGCTCTCGCCCTGTGCGGGCCGGAAGGTCGCGGACGAAATCTCCGCGGCGCCGCTTCCCGACACCCGCTTCAAGGCGGTCGCGACGCTCCCATCCTCGGCCATCTTGGCTTGCGCGATGAGGGCATCGCCGCTGCCGTAGCGAGCGGTGATCGCGGCGAGGGCGTCCGGGTCGCCGGCCAACGCCTTCTCGGCGCCGATCGCCGCCACGTCCGAAGCATCGCCGAGCGGCACGAGAAGCGGCACGAGCCCGACCGGAACCTTGCGATTTGCCCAGGCATCGCGCCATGGGTTGGGATCGTCCCACAGCAATGAAGCATTCTTGCTGTCGGTCAGGACCGGCAGCACCGTCACCGGCTTGCTCATCGTTTCGGCAAAGGGGATTCCGGCACTCTGCAGCAGCCCGCGGACCGCCGGAGGACGAAAGCGGAAGGTGTAGTCGGCGAGGTAGCGGACAGCGGAGCGGCGCTCGTTCGCGACCTCGAAGTCGCGCACCAAGTCGGTGAGTTGAGCATCGGTCGGGCGCGGCAGGCGGCCGGCATCGGCGGCGAGGGTCAGCCGCTCCAGCAAAGTGCGGATTGCGCGGCGCTGACCCTCGAGGCGGGCGGCTTCCCGCGCTGCCGCGGCGCTGGCGGCCGTGGCATCGACCGGAACGCTCGCCACGGTGAAGACGTCGGGTGGCGCGCCGGCCTGCCCCAACGCCGCCGGCGCCGCCAGAAGGACGGTAAGCATGATGAGCGCCGGCAAGCGTCCCGGCGCGCGATGCGATCCCTTCACCGCGAAGCCTCCCTCATCGCCGCGATCGGCCGATCGCGCCGGCCGGTGATAGCGCAAATCGACCGGTCATGCCATATCCGCACCAAGCTCGTCGGCCCTGGAAGATCGGGGCCCGCGCCGGGGCCTAACGATTTTTTAGCCTTCATCGATCAAAGTTAATCGATCGGCCCGACCCAGGAAGGGCAGCGCCGGCAACGCCGATCCGCCCGCCGCGGTTTCATTGAAATGGATGCAGCCCCTCAGCTCTTCATCGATCGCCCGCGGCAGCGGATCGAGCAAGGCGATCTCGATCGCATCGTCGAGCGTCACGACAAGTACCTTGCCGGCCGGCTCGGCGGCCAACGGGCGACGCTCAACTATTTCGACCTCTCCCGTCTCATCTTCGCCGGCAAGATCTTGAAGGGCGCCGATTTTTCGGCTTGCTTCCTGACCTCCGCCAATCTTGCCGGGACCGATCTTTCGCACGCGACCTTGTTCGGCTGCGACCTTGCGCTGGCTGACCTCACCGGCGCCAATCTGATCCGCGCCGATCTGCGCGGCGCCTGCCTGCGCGGCGCCGATCTCACCGGCGCCAATCTGTTCGATGCCGATCTGCGCGACGGCCGCCTCGCGCAAAAGGCGCGGAACGGCGAGCTGCAGATGGTCGCGGTCAATCTCGGCTCGGTCGAGCTGGTCGGCGCCAAGATGGTTAACGCAAATCTGACGCAGGCGAAGCTGTCGGGCGCGCTTGCGATGAACACCGACTTCACCGACGCCGTCATGCGCGGCTGCAAGCTGGTCCGCGCCGATCTCCGTAACGCCAATCTGAACGGCGCCAACCTCGAAGGCGCCGATCTCAGCGGCGCCGATCTGCGCGGCGCCAATCTGCGCCACGCCGTGCTGGTGCGCGCCGTCATGACGATGACCGAGACGGGCGGCGCCGACCTCACCGGGGTCCTGACCGACAACGCCGCCGGGCGGTCGCTGATGGAGCTCGGCGGCGAGTTGGGGCAACTCGTGCGTCTGCATGAGACATGGGTCGAGAGCTACGGCACCGAGGGAAGGCAGCTCGACCTCTGCGGCTTCGATCTGCGCGGAACGACCGAGTTGTCGCGCCGCGAGCTTGCGGCGCTGAGGGCCAAGGGCGCCATCTTCTTCGGCCTCGATCTCGAGGGAACGGCGCTTCAGGCGGCGCTGCTCGAGGAAGCGGACCTCCGCTCCTGCCGTCTGTCGCGCGTCGATCTGCGCGGCGCCAATTTGCGCAATGCTCGTCTCAACTACGCCGAGCTGCGCGACTGCAATCTCGGACCCCTGATCATCGCCGACGGGCGCTTTGCCGCGAGCAAGCTCGAAGGCGCCGAGCTGCGTCATGCCGATCTGCGCGGCGCCAATCTGCGCCGCGCCGACTGCCGCAGAGCCGATTTCAGTGCCGCCAATCTGACCGCCGTGAAGCGCGGCGGCGCGCAGTTCGACGGCGCCATCACGACCGACGCCATCGGCTTTATCGCCGACTGACCCTGGCGCCTTCCGCTCCCCGCCGCGCTGCGCTACAAGCATGGGCACGGGCATGGCGAGGCGCGATCTGACATGACGACTGACGAGGGTCGGCGGAATTGGCGCCAGAGCTACCGTGAGGCCGGCGTCGACATCGATGCCGGCAACGCCCTCGTCGAGGCGATCAAGCCGTTGGCGAAGGCGACGGCGCGGCGTGGCGCCGATGCCGGGCTCGGCGGCTTCGGCGCGCTCTTCGATCTGAAGGCGGCCGGCTTCCGCGACCCGATCCTCGTCGCCACCACCGACGGCGTCGGCACCAAGCTCAAGATCGCGATCGCCGCGGGGCGGCACGAGACGATCGGCATCGACCTTGTCGCGATGTGCGTCAACGACCTCGTCGTTCAAGGCGCCGAGCCCTTGTTCTTCCTCGATTATTTCGCGACCGGCAAGCTCGAGGTCGAGGCCGGCCGGACGATCATCGCCGGGATCGCCGAGGCGTGCCGCGCCGTCGGCTGCGCCCTCATCGGCGGCGAGACCGCCGAGATGCCGGGCATGTATGCCGCCGGCGACTACGACCTCGCCGGCTTCGCCGTCGGCGCCGTCGAGCGCGACCGGGTCTTGACCGGCGCCGGCTGCCTCGCCGGCGACGTCGTCCTCGGCCTCGCCTCGAGCGGGCTCCACTCGAACGGCTTCTCGCTGGTCCGCCGCGTCGTCGAGCGCGCCGGGCTCGGCTATGGCGCCCCCGCCCCGTTCGCGCCTGATTTGGCGCTCGGCGAGGCCCTCCTCGTCCCGACCCGGCTCTATGTGCAGAGCTGCCTTGCCGCCTTGCGCACGGGTCACGTCAAGGCCTTGGCGCACATCACCTGCGGCGGGCTTCTCGAGAACATCCCGCGAGTTCTCCCGGCGGGGCTCTCGGCTGCGCTCGACGCTGCGGCGTGGACCTTGCCGCCGGTCTTCCGCTGGCTCGCCGAGACGGCGGGGATCGCGCCCCTCGAGATGGCGCGCACCTTCAATTGCGGCATCGGCATGATCGCCGTCGTGGCGCCCGAAGCAGTCGAAGAAGTGACGGCGACGCTGCGCGCAGCGGGCGAGACGGCCGTCCCGATCGGAACCCTGGAGCCGCGCGGCGACGGCCCCGGCGTCGTCATCGCGGGCCTCGCGCGGCAATGGCCGGCTTGACGATTGCGGCCAAGCGGAGGACGGCGGTCCTCATCTCGGGGCGCGGCTCCAATCTCGGGGCGCTCATCGCCGCCGCGGCTGCGCCCGACTTCCCCGCCGAGATCGTCCTCGTCATCGCCAACCGCGCCGATGCCGGCGGCCTTGCCCATGCAGCGACGGCCGGCATCCCGAGCCGCGTCATCCCGCATCGCGACTTCGACGGTCGCGCGGCGTTCGACGGCGCGGTCGATGCGGCGCTGCGCGAGGCCGAGGTCGACCTCGTCTGCCTTGCCGGCTGGATGCGGCTCTTCACCCCGGTTCTCGTCGAAGCCTGGCGCGACCGGATGATCAACATCCACCCCTCGCTGCTCCCGGCCTTTCCCGGGCTTCACATCCATGAGCGGGTGCTCGAAGCCGGGGTGCGCGTCGCCGGCTGCACCGTCCATTACGTGCGCGCGGAGATGGATACCGGCCCGATCATCGTGCAGGCCGCGGTGCCGGTGCTGCCGGGCGACGATGCCGAGCGCCTCGCCGCCCGCGTTCTCGCCGCCGAGCATCAAGCCTACCCGCTGGCGCTCCGCCTCGTCGCCGAGGGGCGCGCCAAGGTGACGGGCGACCGGGTCGCGCTGGCCGGGACGACGGCGGCGGACGGCATCCTCATCAACCCCGCGGGCTGAAGATGGAAGGCGACGCGACAGGGTAATCGGGTGAAACCGCCATCTGAACAAGAACCACCACAGAGACACGGAGGACACGGAGAAACCAAAGTGTCTTGAGGCCGCCTTGCGGCCGAATTCCGTCTGCTCCGTGACCTCTGTGCCTTCGTGGTGAGATTTTCTTGCTTCACCGGATTGTCCTGGCCGATGCGATCCGATGCTTGTCAAATTCGGCGCGGCGCTATACCTCTCAAATCCGACGCACGACCTTGATGAGAGCTCGACCCCGCCCATGACGATCGATTCCGATTTGCAGCGCCAC
Source organism: Allostellaceae bacterium (assembly GCA_041488295.1). Classification (GTDB taxonomy): domain Bacteria; phylum Pseudomonadota; class Alphaproteobacteria; order ATCC43930; family CGMCC-115725; genus URHD0088. Next base: position 2,417 of record JBGPOZ010000041.1, on the reverse strand, counting down.
CGCGAGACCTGGCACGGCTTCACCCAATTCGTCAAATTCGGCAGTGCCGCGATCGCTCTCATCCTCATCGGGATGGCGGTCTTTCTGCTGTGACCGGCGCGGCGCCGGTTTCGGCCGCCGCCTTTCCGATCATCCTGACGACCCGCCCGGCGGTTCCAGCGTCTTGCGCATGAAGACGCGGCTGTAGCCCGCCTGCTCGCCGCGTCCCGTCACCGCATAGCCAAGGCGCGGATAGAGCGCGATGTTCTCGTGCATCGTCTCGTGGGTGTAGAGGCGGATCTCGCGAAAGCCCCGACGCACCGCCTCTTCCTCGGCGAAGGCGACGAGCCGCCTTCCAAGGCCCTTGCCGTGGCGGCTCGGTGCCAGCGCGACGTTGTCGAGGAGGAGGTGATCGGGCTGCGGCAGAAGGACGAGCGCGCCCACCACCTCGCCTTCCTCGCGCAGGACCCAAACGCGCCCCTCGGCGACGAGCGCCGCATAGTCGTCGAGCATGGGACCCGGCGGCTTCCCCATGCGGGCGATGTAGGGCGTGTAGGCGTCGCGGACGACCCGCTCGATCGCGGCGACGTCGCCGGAAGCGGCGGGCTCGATCGCGGTCTTCATCTCTAGCTTTAACTCACGGGCAGATCTCGCTGGAAGAGAAGAAGAAAGCGATCTCGTCCTTGGCATTATCGAGGGAATCGGAACCGTGCACCGAATTCGCCTCGATCGATTCCGCGAAATCCTTGCGGATCGTGCCTGGCGCGGCATTGGCGGGGTTGGTCGCACCCATGATCTCGCGGTTGCGCGCGACGGCGTTCTCGCCCTCCAGTACCTGGACGACGACCGGACCCGAAATCATGAAGGCGACGAGGTCGCGGAAGAACGGCCGCTCCTTGTGGATTGCGTAGAATTGCTCGGCCATGTCGCGCGAGAGGCGCAGGCGCCTTTGCGCGACGATGCGCAGGCCCTTCTCCTCAAAGCGCGCATTGATCTTGCCGGTGAGATTGCGGCGCGTCGCGTCCGGCTTGATGATCGAGAGCGTGCGTTCGGTGGCCATGGGCGGGCAACTCCGGGAAACCGTCTGGGGAAAAATCGCGCGGGTTATAGCGGCTTTGCCGGCGCCGCGAAAGCCGCTCGTCAGCGCAGACGGTCGTCAGCGCAGGGATTGGGCGAATTGCGCAAGCGCCCGCCGCGCCACCTCCCGCCGTCCTTGGATCGTCGCCGGCGAAGGCTGAATGCAGGCGGAATGCAGGAGGAGCTCTGCGAGATCGGCGTCGCCGCTCCCGCTCCCGCTCCCGCTCGCGTCATCACTCCCTCTCCCGTTCTCGCGGAAGCCGGAGGCTTCCGCTGTCACGACAGGCGAAGCAAAGCTTCGCCGAGAGTTCACGGGAGAGGGTTCTGTTTGCACATCCGGAGTCTCGCGCTCCTCGATGTCCTCATCTTCGTGCTCATCCCCATCCTCATCCGGCACCGAAAGCGCATCCCCAGGAATGACCTCGCCGTAATTCGTCAGCTTCTTCTCGAGCTGCCAGGCCTTGAGCGCCTTCGTCCGCCCGTCGATGACGCGGGTGACGGCGAGCGCCTCGTCGGGCGTGATCTCGCCCGCCGCCATGGCCGCCAGGGTCGCGTTGAACACCGCGACGACATCGCCCGCCCGCGCCCCGCGCGGCAGATCGAGCGCGATCGCCCGGCCGCGCGGCGCCGGGCAGAGCCGGCCGAGCAGGAACCGCGCTGCGACATTGTCGCCCGCGAATGCCTTGTCGATGACGAGCCGCGCCAGCCTCTCGCCCTCGCCCTCGGCCAGCGCCGCGGCGAGGAGCGTCGCCCGATTGCGCGTCCCCTTCTTCTTGCCGGCAGGATTGCCCGACTGACCGGGAACCCAGCGGCCGGAGGCGTCGCGGAGCGAGGTGGTGGTGGGGAGATCTGAAATGGGCATGAGTTGTATCCTTATCTGCGAGAAATCGATCGAATATGTATTATATCGGACATACTCACAACCATATTGTTCATTCCGGAGATCCTGCGTGCCAGAAAAAATCCCTCTCCCCTTGCGGGAGAGGGAGGGTATCCATGCCTCTCGCGGAAGCGAAGTTTCCGCTGCCGGCAGGCGAAGCGATTGCTTCGCCGAGAGGAAGCATGGGGAGGGTGAGGGGTCCCGACCGAAGACTTAAATCGTTGCTTCGCAACGATTTGCGCGATCCCGCCTAGTCCGCGGCCTGCTGCGATGGCGATTGCCGCTTCAGCGCCGCGCGGACGCCGGCGCCGTAATCGGGGTGGACCTTGTCGAAGAGCGCGATCTGACGCTTGACGATGCTTACTCGTCCAGTTTCAAAGACACCGGCACGTATTGGTACTTCGAGAGAATGTTCCATAGGTCGGTGATCGCCGGCGCGTCTTCTTTGCTCACCTTCCCCCGGGCAGCGTTCACGACTTCC